>JAKBBU010000055.1 GCA_021808365.1 Pseudomonadota bacterium | reverse complement strand
TGAAAAATTACCATCTTGTAAAACACTTGAAGACTTTGAAGCCTTAATGCCCTTTAAAAAATAACAGCAACCAACAACGATCATAACTTTATACGTTTAACAACCTGCAGTTGTCTTGACGCTTACAAAATATGTAGGTTGGGTTAGCAGAGCCCGAAGGGCGTGCGTAACCCAACATTCCGCAACACGCGGAAATTAAATCATAGGAAAAGTCTGATTTTATGTGGAATGTTGGGTTACGCTCAGCCTATCGGCTGTACTAACCCAACCTACACTTTTTTGATGTTTCGGTGATATGTAAAATCATTACAGCAGGGCTCTTACTTCTGCCCAATCTTACTCTCATTGCCCTTGAGCAATCGCTTGATATTTGCCTGATGGCGCACAATTAAAACAAGGCATATCGCAGACATGGGCAATAAGGCTTCGCCATTGCCAAAAAGTTCAAGATAAAGAGGGATCAA
Organism: Pseudomonadota bacterium; assembly: GCA_021808365.1. Taxonomy (GTDB): domain Bacteria; phylum Pseudomonadota; class Gammaproteobacteria; order JAKBBU01; family JAKBBU01; genus JAKBBU01. The sequence continues at coordinate 10,683 of JAKBBU010000055.1, read as the reverse complement.
GAGAGCCGTGATCAAGGCCGCTAAGGAAGAATAACGAAAGATCGCCGCAATAATGACCCACGTGCCCAAGGCACAAAGACCCACGGGCCAACTGATGGCTAATAAAACACCAAAAGCAGTTGCAACGCCTTTCCCACCCTGAAAATTAAAAAATACAGGATAAAGATGACCTAAAAAAGCAGCAAGGCCGACCATGCCTAGTCCAAAACCCTGCAAGTTCATGAACCCGCCGATCAAGACGGGCAAAAACCCCTTTAACATATCGCCGAACAGTGTGATGATTGCGGCTGTTTTTCCACCTAGGCGCAACATATTCGTCGTGCCTGGATTTTTTGAACCGCTTTCTCGCGGATCAGGCAATCCCATCAGCTTGCAAACTAGTATGGCCGAATTAACCGAGCCAAATAGGTAGCCTGCAAGTACCAAGGTGAAAAAGGTTAGAAGCAGCGACCACGTAATTTCAGGCATCAAATCCCTTCCCAGGTTCCGGAAGCTTGCTTAGGATCCTTCTCATTTGCAGGGAATGAAATTTGTGCAGATTGATCACTCACTGCATTTTGAACAGTCTTTACAGAATTTTGCAAGTTTGCAAGATTGGTTGCACCAGGAATTAAGACAGATAATTGATCCGTTTTTCCAGGAACCACAGCTGTCGTGGTGATGATAAATCCAGGTGTTCCCGCAAGATTTAAAGCTTGTGCAAGATTCCGATTAGCTTTGATCTCAGCAGCAATTGCGGGATCATTCATATCTTTTTGCAATTGAATAGGATCAATGCCCACTTGTTTAGCTAAGGCCATGATTTCATCCTTGTCGAGTTTCTTTGTCGATGCCATTAAAGCATTATGGAACGCTTCATATTTTCCTTGCTTGACAGCAGCCAATGCAGCCGTGGAAGCAAGCACGGAACTTTCACCAAAAATAGGGAATTCTTTATAGACGATCCGCAAATTGGGATCTTCTTTTTGTAATTGAAGGATGATCGGTGCCATCTCACGGCAATGGACACATTGGTAATCAAAGAATTCAATCAAACTAGTTGCTGCTTTTGGATTACCAACCACCGGTGTACTCGCTGCATTTACCAAGGCATCATGGTTAGTGGAAATGGCTTGGCGTGCATTGGTTTGGGCTTTTTGTAACATATTAGCTTGAAACTGTGCTAAAGAAGCCTGAACTTCCTGAGCCGTTAAGGCAGGTTTATTGCCAGCGAGCGCATCCTCAACGCCTTTTGCAAAAAGAGTCGGGTCAACGATGACAGACTGACTTGCAAAACCATGCTTCAAGTTCATACCAATTTCAAGGCCGATGCTGTAACTGACTTTTTGATCTGAATTTTGGAAGGCGGAAATTGTTGTGGGTTGAGCAGCTGGTGCTGAAACTGCGGGCATTGTGGCTGCTGCTGGTGCGGCGATTGCTGGCGCTGCTGCAGGAGCTGCTACAGTTGCCGCATATGATGTGCCAAGACTCAGTAAAGCTGCAACGGTTAAACGTAATTTCATGAAGAACTCCCTGTGAAAGTAAAAATTAGTTCATATTACTAGCAGGGAAGGCTGCACCAAATGTGTTGTGGTATTTGGTGCAGCCTTCCCTACTCGTAATGCGCCTAAAACTCAATTTGAGCCCAGTATAACTTGATCTCAAATGCTGTCAAGAGTATAAAGACCCATTAAAGGAGAGTTTAATGAGTGTGATGTTGAACGATAAAAATCTGATTTGGATTGATCTTGAAATGACTGGATTGGATACACAAAGGGATGGGATTATTGAGATTGCAACAATGGTCACCGATCCTCACTTAAATGTTTTGGGTGAAGGTCCTGTGTTCGCAATTTATACAGAAGAATCCATTCTTGATCTCATGGATCCTTGGAATCGGAGTACACATACAAAGTCTGGTTTGGTGGATCGGATCCGGCATGAGGGTGTGAGCCTTGCTGAGGCCGAACAAAAAACTATCGAATTTTTGCGTGCATTTGTATCGTCTGGAAAATCACCCATGTGTGGAAATAGCATTTGTCAAGATCGCCGCTTTCTTCATCGCTTGATGCCCAACTTAGAAGCCTTTTTTCACTATCGAAATTTAGATGTGAGTACAGTCAAAGAATTGGCTCTTCGTTGGGCACCGCAGATTGCCAAAGGCGTTAAAAAAGATTCTCGTCATATTGCGCTTGACGATATTAAAGATGCGATCGAAGAATTGCGTCACTATCGCCAGCATTTTTTTAATGTATCTCAATAAAGCATAGCCATGTCTAGAATAACGGTCATTGAATTATTTAAAGAAAATATGCATTTCCCTGCAGGGCATTTTACGATATTTTCCGCGACAGAACGCGAATGCCTGCACGGGCATAATTTCAGCGTCTATGTTGCGCTCACTGCAAGGCTTGGTTCTAATGGTATGGCCTTTGATTATGATATTTACAAGGATCGCATCAGGCTTCTGTGTAAAGAAATCAGCCATACTTTTTTGTTGCCTGCTGATTCACCGTATTTGCGTATTGAAGATAAGCAAAATTATTATCATGTTCATTTCCACGATGAGATGATCCCTTTTTTGAAAAGAGACGTGACCATTTTACCACTCCGAAATATTACCGTTGAAGAATTAGCATTTTGGTTTGTTGAGCGATTAACTGAAAAAAGCGATCAATTAGCTGAACATCAAATTATGGCTGTGACGGCGAAAGTGTTTTCAGGGCCTGGGCAGTGTGGGTCGGCAAACTGGGAAAAGGACGTATGAACAACCAACAAATTGCCCTCATCACGGGTGCAAGCCGCGGTATTGGTTTAGCTACGGCACAATGTTTTCAAGAGCAAGGTTGGCAGGTTGTAAATTTGTCGCGACAACCATGTCAATTGCCCGAGGTGATCAATCTTTCTGTGGATTTAGCAGATCCTCATTGGCAGCAACAAAGTGGGGCGATACGTGGAGCTTTAAAATCAGCGACACGAATTTGTTTGGTGCACAATGCAGGTATTCTTTTTAAAGATAGTGTCGATGAGTTGCCTGAAGCCCAACTCAGAAAAACGCTGGAAGTCAATGTCGTTGCGCCTGCGCTTTTAAATCAAATCGTTCTACCTTTAATGAAAAAAGATTCTTCAATCATTTATGTGGGCTCAACGCTTTCGACCAAGGCAGCTCCGAAAACAGCGTCCTACGTCATGAGCAAACATGCTCTTCTAGGTTTAATGCGCTCTACACAACAAGATCTCTTTGGAAAAGGGATTACTAGCGTGTGCATTTGCCCTGGATTTACCGACACCGACATGGTTCGTGAACTTCTGCAGGGCCATGAAGCCAATTATCAAATGGCTAGTGCCATGGCCAGCGCCAATCGTATGGCTGAACCGCGCGAGATCGCTGAAACCATCTATTTTTGCGCTACACATCCTGTTGTGGATGGAGCTGTCCTGCATGCCAATTTGGGGCAAAAGTAAAATAATCCGAGTAAATCGGAAGTCGAGCTTCCGATTTACTCGGATTATGGCGTGCATATGAACTGTTTAAAAAGCTTTTCAAACTTTTTCTAGACTTTCCCTTTTCATCTGTAGTATGATTGCTCCTCTGATGCGGGGTGGAGCAGTCTGGCAGCTCGTCGGGCTCATAACCCGAAGGTCGTAGGTTCAAATCCTGCCCCCGCTACCACTTTTTACAGGGATTTCCCTGTTAACGTAAAATGGGCCTTCGGCCCATTTTTTATGCGCGGAGAAAAAAGTGTCAGGATCTGAGTCAATTGGAAAACTTATTGAGCCCACTATTCAAGCATTAGGTTATGAATTTGTCGGCTGCCAGCTTCTTCCCGAAGGGAAGGGCTTGCTGCTGCGCGTTTACATTGACAGACCTGAAGGTGTAGTAACCATTGATGATTGCACGAAAGTAAGCCGCCAAGTCAGTATGCTGCTTGATGTTGAAGATCCCATTGCGCGAGACTATGTCCTGGAAGTTTCTTCCCCAGGCCTTGAGCGACCCTTATTTAATTTGGGACAAGCCTGTCGTTTTGTAGGGCACAAAGCGATTGTACGTCTTCGCCTGCCCAGTGAAGGACGCCGTACATTTCGCGGTCTTATTCTCAAAGCGAAGGATGGGCAGCTACAGATGGATGTTGATGGAATTGTGGTAACCTTGCCTTGGGATAATGTAGAGAAGGCCAATTTGTTGGCTCAGTTCCCATAAATTTTTGTAAAAATTGGACAAGAAACTTATCGCGATGGGGGATTATTAAGGGGGAGAAACGCGAGTTCTCCCCCTTAATTGCGAGCCGAGGCTTTGCCTTGGCGAAGCATCTGAAAGTAATAGAGAGGAAAAAACCATGAGTATCACTGCGAATAAAGAAATTTTACTGGTTGTTGACGCCATTTCGCATGAAAAAGAGGTTGATAAAGGCCTTATTTTTGAAGCTATCGAAGCTGCATTGGCCATGGCTACTCAAAAACGCCATCGCGAAGATATAGCTGTTCGTGTCCAAATTGATCGCCAGACGGGCGGTTATGAAACATTTCGCCAATGGGTTGTCGTGGAAGATGAATGGCTTGAAGAACCAGAGCGTGAAATTGCACTCTCTGAAGCGAAAGCTCGTGATCCACAATTAGAGGTAGGTTCGGTTATTGAAGAACCGATGGAATCTGTTGAATTTGGCCGAATTGCTGCACAGACTGCCAAGCAAGTGATTGTTCAAAAAGTGCGTGAAGCTGAACGTGCCAAAGTGGTTGAAGCGTTTAAAGACAAAATTGGTACCTTGCTGACCGGTGTTGCGAAAAAAGTTACACGAGAAAGCGTCCTTTTGGATCTCGGTGGAAATGTCGAGGCGACTTTATCGCGTGAAGACATGTTGCCCCGCGAAGCGGCTCGGATTGGTGATCGCATCCGTGCCTGCTTGGTGTCCGCAGAAGCACGTGCCCGCGGCCCTCAATTGGTGTTGAGCCGAATTGTTCCTCAAATGTTGATTGAACTGTTTCGCATTGAAGTCCCTGAGATTGGTGAAGACGTGATTGAAATTGTCGGTGCTGCTCGCGATCCAGGTGCACGTGCCAAAATTGCGGTTAAAACTAATGACGGCCGGATCGATCCTATTGGTGCTTGTGTAGGCATGCGCGGTGCGCGTGTTCAAGCCGTATCAAGTGAACTGGGTGGCGAGCGAATTGATATCGTATTATGGGATGAAAATCCAGTGCAGTGGGTGATCAACGCGATGGCGCCGGCTGAAATTGCATCAGTAGTTGTCGATGAAGATACACGCACAATGGATGTTGCTGTACGTGAAGATCAACTTTCCCTTGCAATTGGTCGCGGTGGGCAGAATGTACGTTTGGCTAGCGAGTTGACGGGTTGGACCTTAAATGTGATGAGCGAAGAAGAAGCGTCTGCGAAGAGCGAAGGTGAAGCTTCGAAAATCAAAAAAGTCTTCATGGATCAATTGGAAGTGGATGAGGAGCTTGCTGAAATTCTAATTCGTGAAGGATTTTCAACCATCGAAGAAATTGCCTATGTTCCTGTTGAAGAAATGCAGGAAATTGAAGAATTCGATGATGAATTAATTCAAGGTCTGCGCAACCGTGCAAAAGATGTCTTGTTAACGCGCGCCCTCAGTGGTGATATTGTTGAGCCTGCGCAAGATTTACTTGAAATGGAAGGTATGACCGAAGAATTAGCCAAAACGCTGGCTAAAAATGGTATTGTGACGATGGAAGATTTGGCAGAGCTGGCGATCGATGATCTCGTGCAGATCGAGAGAATGGATCCGAAAAAGGCGGGTGAATTAATTCTAAAAGCCCGGGAGCCCTGGTTTAAATAAGATGTAACGTTAATTTGCGGGGATTCTATGGCTGAAGTCACTGTCACACAACTTGCGCAATTGGTCGATATGCCAGTTGATCGCTTATTGCAACAAATTAAAGATGCTGGCATCCCTATTACAGATGCAAAGACCAGTATTTCTGATCAGGATAAATCAAAACTCTTGGCTTTTTTACGGGCACAACAAACTGGAACGGTCAAAGTTGCTACGCAATCCTCATCATCACAACGGATTACCTTGCGGCGTAAAGAAGTGAGTACACTGAAAGTATCAGGTACAGCAGGGCGAAAGACCGTCAATGTTGAAGTGCGTAAGAAGCGAACTTATGTGAAAGCTCCAATAGAAGTCGAAACACCGGTTGAAACAGCGCAAGAAGTCGTAGAACCTGTACCCGCACCGATTACCACGGACATAGAACCTATTGCTTCTACAGAAACAGCGAAACCTGATGTTGTAGAAATTCCAGCAGCGCCGCCTGTCTTAACGGCTGAAGAAACGGCTAAAAAAGCGGCTGCTGTAAAACCAGTTAAAAAGTTCACGATTGAAGAAGATCGTCGCGATAAAAAACGTGAAGATAAATCAAAAGTCAGAAAACAGGGGTTTAAAGAGCCTTCATTTGGTTTAGATGATGATGAGGGTGCCGTACGTCGCCGTCGTCGACGTCGCAATAATGCAGCAACTGAAGCGATTAAGCATGCTTTTGAAAAGCCTGTGACGCCCGTTGTGCGTGAAGTGGTTATTCCAGAAACAATCTCCGTGGCTGATCTGGCCCAAAAAATGTCGGTTAAAGCCGCAGAAGTGATCAAGGTCATGATGAAAATGGGTGCCTTGGTGACAATCAATCAAATTATTGATCAAGAAACAGCAGCGATCGTCGTTGAAGAAATGGGGCATAAATCAAAACTTCTGAGTGCTAATGCACTTGAAGAAGGCCTCGAACAATCTCATGCAGATACAGGGCACGATATGCCACGGCCGCCTGTTGTCACGATCATGGGGCACGTCGATCATGGTAAAACATCGTTGCTCGATTACATTCGAAAAACACGGGTTACCGCGGGTGAAGCTGGCGGAATCACGCAACATATTGGTGCTTATCACGTCGAAACTGAAAAAGGAATTATCACCTTTTTAGATACACCGGGTCATGAAGCATTTACCGCCATGCGGGCGCGTGGTGCAAAATGTACAGACTTAGTTGTCTTAGTGGTGGCAGCCGATGACGGTGTAATGCCGCAAACCATCGAAGCGATTCAACATGCGCGTGCAGCAAGTGTTCCCTTGATCGTTGCAGTGAATAAAATGGATAAGCCAGGGGCAGATCCAGAACGTGTTCGCAATGAATTATCAGGTTATGGTGTGATTTCAGAAGAATGGGGCGGTGATTCGATGTTCGTCTATGTTTCTGCAAAAGTAGGAACAGGCGTGGATGCTTTGCTCGATTCTATTCTCGTTCAAGCTGAAATTTTAGAGTTAAAAGCACGTGTGGATTGTGCCGCACGCGGTGTGATCATCGAATCACGCCTAGACAAGGGCCGTGGACCTGTGGCGACCGTCTTGGTGCAACATGGTCATTTACGCAAGGGTGATATTTTACTCGCGGGTTTTGAATATGGCCGTGTTCGTGCCTTGCAAGATGAAAATGGTCGTCCTGTATTAGAAGCAGGTCCATCGATTCCGGTTGAAGTCCTAGGTTTATCCGGCACACCTAATGCTGGCGATGAAGCGATGGTGGTCGCAGATGAACGCAAAGCGCGAGAAATTGCACTCTTTCGTCAAGGAAAATTCCGTGATGTGCGTTTGGCCCGCCAACAAGCGACAAAACTCGAAGGTGTCTTTACGCGCATGTCTGAAGGCGAAGCCAATGTCCTTAACATTATTCTAAAAGCTGATGTTCAAGGCTCAGCAGAAGCCTTACGTGATTCACTATCTCGTTTATCAACGGAAGAAGTGAAGGTTAAAATTATTGCCAGCGGTGTCGGTGGGATCACCGAATCTGATGTGAATTTAGCCCTAGCTTCAAGCGCAGTCTTAATTGGCTTTAATGTGCGTGCTAATCAAGCGGGACGTCAATTGGCAGAACGTGAAAATGTGGGTCTTCGTTATTACAGTATTATTTATGATGTCATTAATGATGTTAAGCAAGCCTTGTCGGGTCTACTGGCACCTGAATACAAAGAAAATATTCTGGGTCTGGCCTCTGTGCGTGAAGTTTATCATTCCTCGAAATTTGGGAATATTGCAGGTTGTATGGTCATCGATGGTGTGGTGAAACGTAATAATCCAATTCGTGTGCTGCGTGATAATGTGGTTATTTTCCAAGGCCATTTAAATTCATTGAAACGATTCAAAGATGATGCCAGTGAAGTTCGCCAAGGTATGGAATGCGGTATCGGCGTGAAGGATTACAATGACGTTAAAGTCGGCGATCAAATTGAAGTGTTTGAAACCGTCGAAGTGAAGCGGACGATAAGTTAATTATGGGGAAGGATTTCAAACGCACCGACCGCATCGCTGAACAAATTCAACGTGAATTAGCGGTGATTGCCCTGCGTGAAATTAAAGATCCTCGTGTCGGCATGGTGAATTTTACCTTCGTCGAAGTTTCACGTGATCTGGCCTATGCAAAAATTTATTTAACCATCTTGGGTCAGGATGATCCTGTTAAAATCAATGAAACAATTGCTGTTTTAAATCGTGCGGCCGGATTTTTGCGGACGCTTTTAGCACAACGAATACAATTGCGGATCATGCCCCATCTTAAATTCATTTATGATGAAACACAGGTGAAGGCACATCATTTGCAATCATTGATTGATCAAGCCGTCTCGCAAATTAATGAGAATAATGATGACAACAACCCCGAACCAGACTCAGACCCCAAATAATAAACCCAAACGTGTTGAAGGGATTTTATTGCTCGATAAACCTGCAGGAATTACCTCTAATCTTGCTTTACAAAAAGTGAAACGATTATTTCGCGCAAAAAAAGCAGGGCATACGGGTAGCTTAGATCCCTTAGCGACGGGTTTATTACCCCTGTGTTTCGGTGAAGCGACGAAGTTTTCATCGTATTTATTAGAATCAAGCAAACAATATCATGTCATCGCAAAATTAGGCATTAAAACCACGACAGCCGATGCAGAGGGTGAGGTCATTGAAACACGCCCCGTGCCTGCATTAACAAAAGAATCAATTGAAGCTGTTTTAGCGCAATTTCGTGGCGATATTCAACAAATTCCTTCTATGTTTTCTGCGATCAAACATCAAGGGCAACCCCTGTATCGTTTAGCCAGACAAGGCATTGAAGTAGAACGTCAAGCCAGACCCGTTTCGATTTATCGGCTCGAACTTGAAGCGATGACCGAAGATACATTAACCCTCGATGTATTTTGCAGCAAGGGCACCTATGTACGAAATCTCGTTGAAGATTTAGGTGAAGCCCTCGGTTGTGGTGCACACGTGATTGTATTGCGTCGTTTATCCGTCGGTCCTTATTGTGCGGATCAAATGGTCACGCTTGAAGAATTAGAATCAACCGAAAAACCGCTCGAAAGTTATTTATTACCTGTAGATACTGCCGTGTCACATTGGCCTGCAATCACCTTAACGGAAGCATCGTCATTCTACATTAGGCAAGGCCAACCCGTGATGCACTTACAACAAGAACCGGTTAATTCATTTGTGCGTTTATTTTCAAAAGAAGGGATTTTCATCGGCATCGGCCAAGTCCAAGACGATGGCATGATCGCACCGCGAAGATTAATCGCGACGAAATTTCAGAAGACCGAGAAAGTAGTTGAGGGTGTATAATACACGCGAAATTTTCTTTTATTCTTGTTATTTCCACCGTTGTCATCCCGGGATCCAGAAAATAAAAAAAAGATTTTTTCCTTCTTATTATTTTGCAATTTGAGCAATCACCCTAACAGGAAGACCATCAGCCCCTTTGACTTTAAGTGGCGCTATAGTGACTTGGTGCTTTCCTACTGGAATTTTTCTAAGATCAAGATTTTCAACAATCAGTACGTCATTACTTAATAAGCATTTGTGTATTGGTAATTCCTCATCTTCAACACGGTCAACACTCAGATAATCAATACCGACAATACAAAAACCTTTTTTTACTAATTCTTTAGCGGCAAGTAATTCAATCGCAGAAAACAATTTTGTATATCCCTTGTCATGTAAATTAGCGCGAGAATTGTTTGTCTTAAAAAAAATAATAGGACCATTTTCTATACGAAGAGATTCGACATGGGAGAGAGTGATATCTCCCTCACCCGGTATTTCCACAATTTGCATAGCGCCCATCAAGTATTCGAGAGGGTAATCGCTACCCGTTTTCCCTTCTGCGATGACATGCGATGGAAAATCGATATGGGTTCCTATGTGGTTACCCAAGTGAAAATGTAAGAGGGTGAACGGATCACCCTGTTTAATCTCACTAATCGGCTCTGCCTGGAAGACAGGATCGCCTGGAAAGATAGTCGTCTCTGGCGAGATTTCTAGAGTCAGATCATAAATTGGCATAAGAAGTTTCCCAATTATAAAATACAATATTACCAGGTTTCAAAAATTATAGGAGCTGTCATTCCCGCGGCGGCCGGTACTGTCAGGTATGCTGATATTTTGTAAAACGTTATTCCCTCCAGATTGTCATCCCGGAATTTAGTCGTTCTTAGCGCGTACTCGCGCTTAGAACGACTTAGGCTTATTAATATCTATGGCGGGATCCAGTTCTAAAAAGATTTCGGTTCTTGTAAATTTCAAGTGGGTAAACAGGCTGGATTAAGCTTGCTAAAATCGAGCCCACCCGTGATCAAATATACAATGGTTCTGAAGTGTTTAAATTTATATCCTCGTGCTTTTCGCTTAGCCG
>JAKBBU010000054.1 GCA_021808365.1 Pseudomonadota bacterium | reverse complement strand
AAGCCAAATATCTTCCTTGCTCACCTTGTTCGTGCTTTTCATAAAGTGTCCTCGCTGCGGTTAATCAGCCAACACCTTGACACTTTAAATAAACTAAAAATAGGGGTGGTTTATCTGACGGTTACATTTCCATCACTTCCGTTCAATTTGGAACGGCACTGGCTGTTCATTTCTTAACTCAAATTAGTGCCTTAGAAACGGCTTTTTTAAACGCTTTCTTTTCAGCCCTCATGCTTTTACTGGTTTATCATCGTTCTCTCAATCACATTATTCATCGAAAATGCCTGGGTCTGGTTTTTATATTTGGAGTGGTGATCAGCGTGATGTTCGCCACGTTTTATCTTGCAGTGGCGCGAATTCCCATGGGGCTTGCTTCAACACTTGAGTTTTTCGGTCCTTTAAGTATTGCAGTATTGATGACAAGAAAATTAATCCATGTTTTCTGCATTATTTTTGCACTTGTGGGTGTAGGTTTATTAATTCCCGATCTGAATGAAAAATTAGATAGTGTAGGTGTCATTTATGCACTAATCGCTGCATTAGGTTGGGCGGGATTTATTGTATTAAGCCAACGCATTTCTGCATTAACTGAAGGGGGAGTTGGTTTAGCAAGCGGTATGATTGTAGCGGCAATCATTTTATTTCCGTTTGCGCTTTTAAACCATTCCTTGAACCTTGTTCATCCGTTTGTATTATTTGGCCAATTCTTAGTTGCACTTTTATCAACAGTGATACCACTGACCTTAGAATTTTTTGTTTTGAAGAGAATGTCTGCTCGAGCATTTGGGATCGTCGTTTCATTAGAGCCCGCTTTATCAGCCATTGTTGGAGCAGCTTTGCTGACTCAGATGTTAAGTTTTTCAATGATCTTGGCTATTTCCTTAGTTAGCATATCAGCGATCCTGATCAGTATCGCTGATGGAAAAACAGCGGTTATTTCGGAGTGAATGAGTATCTGAAGATGACATCACAATCCTATTGTGCCACAATTAAGTCATTACCTTAATTTTTGATAAAAGTAGGTGTTAGAAATGATTGAATACAAAGGTTATATTGGACAGATTGAATTCGACGGTGAAGCTAATATTTTTCATGGCGAAGTCGTCAACACGCAAGATGTGATTACGTTTCAAGGAACATCTATTGATGAGCTGCGCAATGCGCTTGCTGATTCTGTTGAATGCTATTTGAATTTTTGTAAAAAACAAGGCAAGCAACCTGAATGGAAAGCAACGATTGTTGAAGAGAAACTTGATGGTATTACTCGTTCTCTGTTAGCTATGCAGGTAGATCCAGCCTATCAACAGGAAGTAGAATTTTTAGAGGAATCACATCACCCCAAGCTGCCAGAGGAGTCAGATGAATGGTGGAAATCTTAACTTTAGTTGCAGCAGTTGGGGCAGTTTGGGCACCTTTTTATATTCAAAAGAAAGATAAGATAGATCGCTTTGTTGAATTTTATAGCCAATCAATCCCTGAACATCCAGTTCGTAGATCTTCTGAAAATTTTCGCGGCCTCTTAAAAGCTGGAATTTGCGACTTAAGTCATTCAGATGCCCAAAAAGCTCTTGAAGAAGTAGAAAAAAGATGTCAATACAACCCGTTAGGCATACATAAAGATGAAATTTGGCCTTATTTGGGATGTTTCTTTAAAAATATTTCTAATAAAGCTCTACCATCAAATGACGATATCAGTGGTGCAATACGGCAAACGATATATGAATGTAACAATAGCTGTTTGAACTCCAATTTCTTAGAACGTTTAAAGAAAAAATTCAAGGGCTGTAAGTGCCCTTTATTCTAGTAAAAAAGACGATTGAGAACTAAGAAAAAATCCTTTTTATTTTCTGGATCCCGCCAGGTATTAATAAGCCTAAGTGGTTCTAACGCGCGAGTACGCGCGAAGAACCACTAAATCCCGGGATGACGGAGGTGTTAGATCCCAACATCTTACAGACAATCCTGAATTTCTTTTTAGAGTAAATGACCTTCACCCCGGAATAAACCCATTTTTTTGTTTTTGCCACAGCTCAGTAAAATGACCTTTTTTATCGAGCAACGATTGCATCGAGCCATCTTCAATAATTTGACCGTGAGAAAAAACTAAAATTCTATCCATATTAGCGAGCGTTGATAACCGATGCGCGATCACAATGGAAGTCACTCCCTTCATCACACACTGCAAACTCGTTTGAATATTTTCTTCTGTAACCGAATCAAGCGCTGCTGTAGCTTCATCTAAAATCAGAATAGGCGCTTTCTTTAGAATCGCTCTCGCAATGGCAATGCGTTGGCGTTGACCACCCGATAATTTTATGCCACGCTCGCCAACTAAGGTATGATATCCCTGTGGCAGGACCGTAATAAATTCATGACATTGCGCAAGTTTAGACGCTTCGATCACTTCTTCATCTGTCGCATTTAAACGACCATAACGAATATTTTCCATGAGCGATCGATGAAACAACATGGATTCTTGCGGGATCATGGCAATGGATTCACGCAATGATTGTTGAGTAACTTCAGCGATATTTTGCCCATCAATAAAAATAGAACCAGCATTCAAATCGTAAAATCGTAATAATAATTGGATGAACGTTGTTTTACCCGCACCTGAAAAACCCACGAGACCAATTTTTTCACCTGCCTTGATATGAAGATTGAGGTGATTAAATAATTGACGATCTTCATCGTATCCAAATGAAACTTTGTCAAAAACAATCGTGGGCTGATGAATATTGAGCGGTTTCGCGTCAGGCGCATCGATCACATCGTGTTTTTCTAATAAATCAGAAAGCGCATTTTTTATTTTACCCACTTCACGCACACACTGCCCAATCTGGAACGCGCACCACCAAACTTGCATTAGGGCGCTGAAAGTTAACATGCCAACCAAGGTGAAATCACCCACTGTAATTTTGTTATGTTGCCAACTCAATAATAACATGCCAAACATGACAACTAATGCGATGATTGTACTGAAATCCTGAATCAACCTCATTTTTTCGAGTGAAGCGGTCGCATTCCAAGCACGTCTTTGTTCAATAAGTTGATATGTATTGAGATAGTTTAATTCATGATCCATGCTTGCAAAAATACGAATTGTCAAAATATTGTTGATTGCATCGGTGATTTTTCCGCTTAGCCGTGAGGTGCTGTCTGCATGTTGTTGTGCACAATGATTCACTTTTTTCAAGCAAAGGAACATGATGCTAAAATGAATCACAACCCAAGCTCCTAAAATCAAACTAAATAAAGGACGAGCTAAAGAAAGTAAAATAAAAACACTGACTAAGAACACACTGATTGCAATAAAGTTATAAATGAAGATTTCGCAGATCGTTTGTGCGCCACTGGCCAGATCATTCACTTTTGAGGCTAAGCTCCCTGCAAAACGATCACTGAAAAATTGGTGAGAGTGTTGGCCCAAATAATAAAAAACAGTCTCGCGAATATTTGCTTTTAATTTAGCGAAACCTCTTCCGGTAAGAACGCCTTGAAACCGGAGAGCTGCAGCAGTAAAAGTCCAAATCCCAAGCCAAAGCATGAGAGGAATTGCAAAGGTTTGCCATAAATGGGGAATAGGCGGTTTGAGAGCATTAAGTCGATCCACAAATAATTTGATGAAAAAAGGATATAAAGTCTCGTTGGCTGCCCAAATCACTGCAACGGCGGCCATGAGTACAAAAAATAGAATTTGTTTCTTCGCAAAAAAGAAGAGGAAGCGAAGCGGCTGATTTGATAGGTGGTTTGACATGTTAAAAAATAATGTAGGTTGGGTTAGCGTACTCGCGTAACCCAACAAAAGTATTCTGCAAAAAAAGAAAGTGTTGGGTTACGCTCAGCCTACCGACTGTGCTAACCCAACCTACATTTTTTATAGTTTTACGAAGCTAGCCTACTCTCCCTCAGCCTCTACAGCACCTTCTGCAAGACGGGCTTTAAGTTTTTGGCCGGCGCGGAACGTTACGACGCGGCGAGCTTTGATTGCAACCTCTTCGCCAGTCTTGGGGTTACGTCCAGGACGTTCATTTTTATCACGTAGCTCGAAATTTCCGAAACCGGATAAGCGTACAGAATCACCTTTTTCGAGACTGTTTGCAATTTCGCTGAAGAAACTTTCAACGATCTCCTTGGAACGTTGTTTATCCAAACCAAGAGCTTGCGTTAAATTTTCTGCCATATCTGCTTTTGTAAGTGCCATATTGATCACCTTAATTGAGCGCCAAATTCATGCTTAAGCAGGGCGATGACCTTATCAACCACTGCATTAACCTCCTCATCAACGAGCGTACGTTCAACACCTTGAAGGATCAGGCTCAGAGCAAGACTTTTCTTGCCCTCGGGGATACCTTGCCCGGTATACACATCGAATAGATGGACAGATTGTACCAGATTGCTCATTTTTTTGCCAACTTTTTCTATTAAAATTCCGACCGGCAAGGCGCTATCCACCAAAACAGCCAGATCCCGACGCAAAGCCGGAAAGCAAGAAATGGGTTTGAACGCTGACAATTGCCCATCTAGCAAAGGTTCAAGCGCCAATTCAAACAAATAAACCGGCAGAGATGACAAATCAAGCGCCGTAGCTAATCCTGGATGTAAGGCACCTAAATATCCCACAGGAACACCTTGTTTCTCGATGAGCGCCGATCGCTCTGGATGCAAACCCTTGAGCACGGCAGGTTTAAAGGTATAGTCGGCGGTTTCTCCTCCCAAGGCAAATAACGACTCTAAATCACCTTTTACTGTAAAAAAATCAACAGGTTGAGCTTTTAATCCCCATTGTTCTGGCTCCACGGGGCCTGCAACCAAGCCAGCCAGAACGGTTTCTTCATGAACGCGATCGTTGCGCCAAGTATAGCGCCTGCCTTTTTCAAATAAACGGGCCCGATCCACTTGGCGATTTAAATTATAGCGCAGCGTTTCGATAAGACCCGGACAAAGCGTTGGACGCATCACCGCCATTTCCGCAGAAATGGGGTTAGTGAGTTGAATCGTAGGTTGCGCCTCAAACCAATCAAGCATACTAGGCGAAATAAAACTGTATGTAATTACTTCAAAATAACCCCGATCCACCAGAGCCTTGGAAAAACGTTGAGGATCAACCCGCGCCTCAGACTGTGGCTTGATACTTAATGTACTCTTGGGTAGGCGGGCAGGAATGCGATCGTAGCCATACAATCTTGCAATTTCTTCAATCAAATCTTCTTCAATGCAGAGATCAAAGCGATAGCTTGGAACTTCAACCCTCCAACCTTCAGACTGTTCTTGCGCATGGAGATTGAGAGCGGCTAAATGAGTTTGAATCTCACGATCGGTGATGCTACAACCCAATAACTTTTCGATCCTTGCACGACGCAACAAAATACACGCAGGCCTTGGAAAGAAACGCTCACTTTTTCGCTCAAGACGAGGGCCCACCTGACCACCCACAACTGCAAGCAATAATTCTGTTGCACGTTCCAAGGCAAACACTGCCAACTCAGGATCAACACCGCGTTCATAACGTTGCGTCGCATCGCTGGTCAAATGGTAGCGACGTGCCGTTTCTGCAATCACCGCTGGTGTAAAAAAAGCACTTTCAAGAAAAAGGTTACGCGTGGTTGGCCCAACACCACTGACGCGCCCGCCCATGATCCCCGCTAGAGCAACAGGGCCGTGCTGATCGGCAATCACTAAGTCCTTAGACGTTAATTCCAATATATTCTCATTAAGAAGCAGAATTTTTTCGCCCTGTTTCGCGAAACGAACAATGACCCCATGGTTCAGCACATCGCGATCAAAGGCGTGCATTGGCTGACCCAGTTCGAGCATAACGTAATTACAAACATCCACAACGGGATGAATGGCATGCAATCCTGCAGAATTCAGCCGTTCTTCAATCCAACGTGGTGTCGCCACCTGTGTGTTGATCCCTTCAATCACGCGACCCAAGTAACGGGGACATGCTTCTTCGGCAAGAATGTCGAGCGGCAATATTGTCGTGCTTGTTGGTGTAATTTCGAAGTAAGGGATTGGTGTTAATACACTGTCCGTTAATGCCGCAATTTCGCGGGCAAGACCTCGAATACTTAAACAATCACCACGATTAGGCGTGATACTGATTTCAAGTTGGTAATCTACATGAAGATGATGGTGAAGATCGTCGCCGACAGGCCGATCCGGTGATAATTCAAGAAGTCCTTCCTGTTTAGGCAGACCCAGATCAGCCGCTGTGCAAAGTCGGCCCTTGGATTCAAGGCCACCGATTGTTTCTATCTTGATGATGTTGCCCGCGAGGATGGCACCTCCCAATGCAACAGCGACTTTTTGAAGAGGTTTGATGTTATGTGCCGAAGTGATGATATCGAAAGTGTCTTCTTCGCCAATATTGATTTCGCAGATTGAAGCACCCTCTAAGTGCGGGTGCGGCGCAATGACCATGATTTCACCGATGATGATGCCGCTAAAATCAGCCAAGGCTGATTGGCGACTTTCAACTTCGAGGCCTGCCATGGTGAGTTTTTGGGCGAGCGTGGGTGAATCAAGATTCGGCACCCATTGTGTAAGCCATTGTTCACTAAATTTCATTTTGCTACTTAGCCTCTTTATGGGAACGTCCACAGCCTCTATCGTTATTCCCGCAAAGGCAGGAATCTAGAGGGCTTCGTCAGGTATGCTGAAATGACCTGTGATAAGCTAGGCACAGGGGTTCAGGGTAAGGAGAGCGTTGTCGTCAAAGCCTACGAGGCTGTCGGGATGCAAGCTCCCTTACCCTAAACAAGTCCGACATTTCGAATAGAAGCGAGTGCTACAAGCACGTATACCTGAATGAAAGGAGGGACTGACAATGATTATATCGATGGGGATAGATGTTTCCAAGCTAAAATTAGATATTTATTGTGGAGGAGAATTGACCACGATAGAGAATGAAGCAGAGTCGCTGAAAAGGCATGTGAAGGATTTAGATGGTGTGATCTTGATCCCCTCGGTGCCTTACGGCAGCCATCCAGGTAACGTTCTCGCTTCCTTTGACTCAGACAGAGACTCTATCTGAATCTGAAAACAAGATACAATCCAGAAAATAAAAAAAGATTTTTTCATTAAAAAAAGAAATCCTTTTTGATAAGACTGGATTCCCGCCTCCGCGGGAATGACGGTTCCTACTAAATTGCAATATCAAAGAGTAGAGAAAACTTACCATGGGACAAATTAGAATCATCGGAGGCCGCTGGCGTGGCCGCAAAATTCAAGTGCCCGCGCTACCAGACCTTCGACCAACACCCGATCGCGTACGTGAAACATTATTTAATTGGTTGGCCCCGATGATTCATGGTGCCACATGTTTGGATTTGTTTGCGGGAAGCGGAATTTTAGGCTTAGAAGCCTTATCGCGTGGTGCAGAAAAAGTAGTATTTGTCGAGAAAACTGAAGCAGCATTTAAAGCTTTACGCCTTCATCTTGATGCGCTAGGTTCAACCCATGCTCAAATTCATCAAGGTGATGCGCTGGCATTATTGCCGCAATTTCATGAACAGTTTGATCTGATCTTTCTTGATCCACCGTATCAAAGTAATCTTTTATCTGAAAGTTTGAATGCCTTAGGACGTTTAAATTTGCTCAAACCATCATCATATGTTTATTTGGAATCAAATGAGCAAACTGAAATCAGCAATTTAGAACATTGGAATATCATTCGCCAAAAGCGAGCTGGACAAGTCAATTATCAGCTTATGCAACTAAATCGCTCAGACCTTGATCGGGGAAAGCAACATGAATGGGGATGATCACGGGATGTTGGTCCATCCATTGGTCATGAACTTTCTTAGCAAGAGCAAAATCTTTGACATTTAAATAACCAAGAACTTGTTCCTGAACAGATTTGGGTAATTGTGCGAGCATATAATTCTCCTTTAAAAAATTTTATTATTGCACCTCTCTTCTCAAGAGAAGGTGCATCCTTGCAAACAATCGTCTATGATTGGTCCATCGATTTGTCCTAAAAAACTTCACGCTGAAGTCTTGATGCATCCAAGCCTGTGGAGTCCATGTTTCCCTCTCCACTTTCCAAACAGCCCGCTAACAAGAGCAAACTGACCGCCTATCCATGTTGTGTATTATAAAACTCTGCAGGGTCCGTGTCTGTGCGAGATCTCGCAAAATGAGGCAAGAAAAAGAGTCAATTCCTCTTTCACGTGATTACTAAACATACATTTTGACTAAAATTTGTTCTTTTTCAACGAGTTGGGTGATCTATGCTCAACTTTAAGCTCCAATAAGAAGGTTGCGCCAATATCACAACACGTATTGGCGCAACCTTCTTATTGGAGCTTAAAGTTGAGAAAAGTATTACCTCAAAGCTAAAAAAGGGTAGAATTTGGATAATACTTATCTTTAACATTGTAAACTCTAGGAATCTTTATGACCCAAGACGAACTCAAAAAAGCTGCAGCCTGTGCTGCCATCGCCTATGTAGAAGATGACATGATCGTCGGCGTAGGAACAGGCTCAACAACCAACTACTTCATTGACGAACTCACAAAAATTAAACATCGCATTGAAGGTGCCGTTGCAAGCTCTGAAGCTACGGCAGCACGCCTCAAGACCGCTGGGATCCGCATCTTTGATCCAAACACCATCGACAGCCTACCTCTCTACGTCGATGGCGCCGACGAAGCCAATACCCATCGGCAACTCATCAAGGGCGGCGGCGGCGCCCTTACGCGCGAAAAAATCTTAGCCACAATCAGCCGATCTTTTGTCTGCATCATCGATGAAACCAAACATGTTAACGTGCTAGGTCGATTTCCTCTGCCTGTTGAAGTCATTCCCATGGCAAGAAGTTATGTCGGCCGACAAATCGTCAAACTCGGTGGGGAACCGATCTACCGAGAAGGCGTGATCACGGACAATCATAATATCATCATTGATATTCATAACTTGAATTTAGTCGACCCTGTGCCTATTGAAGAAGCACTAAACCAAATCACAGGTGTGGTTTGTCATGGATTATTTACAAAACGCACAGCCGACCTGCTTTTAATTTCAACACAAAAAGGTATTGTACGTATTTCAGAGGAACAAACTTGGTGAATAAAGTTGTCCTCATCACTGGCGCAGCACGACGCATCGGCGCAACTCTTGCGCGAGGCCTGCATGCTCAAGGCATGACTGTTGTGATTCACTATCGCCATTCAAAACAAGCAGCACAAACACTTAGCGATGAACTCAATCAAGCCTGCCCTCGTTCAGCTTTTATGATCAATGCCGATCTTCGGGATCTAAATCAATGCAATTCTTTAATTACAGAAACCATTGCACTGACCGGACAACTTAATGTTCTTATTAATAATGCCTCAAGCTTCTACCCAACTCCTTTAGAAACAGCCACAGAAGAAAATTGGAATGATTTGATGAGCAGTAATTTAAAAGCACCATTTTTCTTAAGCCAAGCCGCAAGTGTATATTTGAAGAAAGAACAAGGTTGTATTATTAATTTAATTGATATCCACGCAGAAAAACCATTGAAAAATTATTCAATTTATTCGATAGCTAAAGCGGGTTTAAACATGTTGACGCTTTCTCTAGCGCGCGAACTAGGTCCAAATATTCGTGTTAATGGCATAGCGCCTGGAAGCATTCTACCTCCAGAAAAAGAAAATAGTTTAAGCGAAGAAGAATATCAGACTTTAATTAGGCGTACAGCTCTAAAGCGTTCTGGCTCGCCGGATGATATTTTAAAAGCGGTTGATTATTTAATTCGAGCAGATTATGTTACAGGCCAAGTGATGGCGGTAGATGGTGGACGATCGTTGTTTATGTAATTTTTTCACCGTCATCTCAGGATAAGTCCTGGCCTCCCTTCAATCTCCGGCAAATTCAAATGAAAAGGGTGTTTTATTCTTTCTTTAAATGACTTAATTCCGTCCTTATGCAACCCCTTTGGATCATAAACTGTTGCAACCAAAAGTGTTTCTGAACCGAAATTTGATCTAACCTTGAAGAAGAAAACTCTACTTATATCTCCAACCCCCATTTCTTTTATAAGTTGACGTTTAACTCCATTAACATAAGCAAAAAATTTTTCATCTATTTTTTTAATACCCTTATCAGCCTCTTCAGCAAACTTTAAGTCGCCTTCTCCAATTTTTTCCTTTAAAATTTTAAAATCATCATCATCAGTTATCTGTTCTCTCAAAGAAATCAGGTCAAAATAAGCACGAACATGGCCATGACCATGCTTATCCTTTATTTCTTTAAACCCTTCCGGTTTTGTTGAACAAGAAAGTGTCTTATCAAACCAACTCGAAATTGGATCGACTGGTTTCTTAGAGTGAGAAAACAAATTTGAACTGGATTGTGAACGAGAAATACCCTTTGGTCTTTTTTCTTTAACTTTACTTTCCTCAAGGTTTGGAGAAATTCTTTTTGGGTGAGCGCCGCAATAAAAATTAAGCTCTTCCAGCATTTTATCGGCGGCAGCGCGATTCTCTTTATTTAAAATAGAATGAGGGTTTTTATGGCTTCCCCCAAAAAGAAGCAAACTTAGATCACGAGTTGATTGCGATTTTTTCATAAACTTTTGTTTTGGATTAGCATCTTCTGTCATTATTTCTTTTGAAGTTCCATTCTTTACTAACGCCAGAGTATCTTCGCACTTCGGCAATGATTTTATATATTCATCAAAATAAATATGAACGGTTTTTTTATCTTGATCTTCTTTTGACAAATCAATATTTTTAGATTTAAGAAGTGCCTCTGCACTTTTTAAAATAGAAGAATCCTCATGATGTCTTTCAAAAAGAACCATCAAAGGAGTTTGCCTCCTTTCATTAATATGATTAACATCCGCACCTCTTCTTACTAAAGCTTTTATCATTCTGTATTTATTGTTCGCGCAAACTATGTGCAAAAGGCCTTGAGTTTGATCATTTTTTTCAACTTTAATTTTATTGATCTGGTTAAGTGTTTGCCGACCAGCTTCTTTGATGATTTTTTTAAATCCAACTTTTTCATTTTCATGAAAGCCAGATTCATGTTTTTTATAAAAATTTAACAAATGACTTAGCTCAAAAATTTTACCATCATTCGTTTTTAAAAAATCTATTTTTTCTGAAAACACCATTAATTCCAGACAATTAAAAACAGACGAATATTTGAAAAAATTTGACAGGAGGACTCTAAGAGCTATCCGATGCACACATTTATTTGAATAAAATTTGTTTAAAATCAAATAACTATCGATTATAATCTATTATCTTAAAAATTAATTTGTGTTATAAGGAGA
>JAKBBU010000053.1 GCA_021808365.1 Pseudomonadota bacterium | reverse complement strand
GTCATTTTCTTTCTCCTGTGTGACCGTCAAGCCCACAGGTTTATTTTTACAACATCATCACTAAATCTAAAGGCATAGCCTTGAGCGTCTCACTGGTCAAACCAGTGGCTTACCTGTCAAAGAGTTAAAATTTCCGCTTTTAGAAAAAGCGGAGAGAACAATGCCAATGGAGTGTCTATTAAGTTGTAGCAAGATCAAAATTGAAGGTTCTCTTAGAACAAGCGCAACTTCACCATTCCATTATTTCTACAATATCCGTCTTAAGCATTGGAGAATCCGGATTAAGGGCATGATCTCCTGACGATCGAAGCCAAGTCAACTGGCGCTTAGCCAACTGTGAACTCGCTTGCACGCCCTCCTCAATCATCATTGCCTTGGAGATCTTCCCGTCTAAATAAGTCCAAATCTGCCGATAACCCACTGCTCGCATCGATGGTAAATCGAGATGAAGATCACCCCGAGCCCGTAAAACTTCAACTTCTTCAACAAATCCTTGAGCCAACATGGCCAAAAAACGAGTACGTATCTTTTGTCGAAGCTGTTCACGATCGGCTGGAATGAGCGCAACATTGACCCAATCATACTCATTGGGCCGATTTAATCCTGCCTCAAAATGTTCACTCAAGGTCTTCCCCGTTAACAAATAAACTTCCAATGCCCGTTGAATGCGCTGAGGATCATTCTGGTGAATTCTCGCTGCAGCAATTGGATCAACCACCTGCAAGCGCTCATACAAAGATAGGTTACCCTTTTCGCGAGCTTCCATTTCAAGCTGTTCCCGAAGTGCTGGATCGGCTGAAGGTAATGTTGATAACCCTCGTTGAAGTGCACGAAAATACAATAAAGTTCCACCGACTAAGATAGGAATATTCCCACGCTCATGAATGTCTTTAATCAATCTCGAAGCATCGTTTGCAAACTCTGCCGCTGAATACGCTTCACTCGGATCACGAATATCAATACAATGATGTGGAATTTCATCGCGCCATTCACGAGAAGGTTTCGCTGTACCAATGTCCATCCCACGATAGACCAAGGCGGAATCAACACTGATCAACTCGCAAGGATATTCACGTGCCAAGGCCATGGCCAGCTCGCTTTTACCCGTCGCTGTCGGCCCCATAATACATAAAACTTTAGGAAGATTCCTCATCGCAAGGCTATCTCCTGGCAGATCAAATCATAGTCACGTGATGATCGCACGCGTGCGTACACCGTTTGCCACTGCACTTGATCACAAGGGAAATCCTGCACGAGTAATTTAAAAAAATCAGATAGCGCTTGTAAGGGCGGTTGATCATTGAGCGCGTAGAGAAGTGTTTCAAAATGCCGCTCCACGGGCAACGCTGCTAATTGTTTCGGAATTGCCCGCAAAACAATAGCATGTTCGCCTAAAATTTCGACGAAAAAACCCAATCGCTGCAAGGTCGCTTCGTGTTTTTCACAAATTGTGATCAATAGATTGTTTAATTTAATTTCTCTAAGGTCTGATCGTTCAAATGATGGAATTGCACCCTGCTCATAATCCGCACTTAAATCTTCATGGAAAAAATAATAATGGGCTTTTTCACCATCTAAAATACAGAGTGTTGAATCACATTCAAGCAGATAAAACCGATCCCGAACCATACCAATAAATCGAGGAAGAATAGTTTGATCTTGTGCGATAATATTTTGCTTTTTTTCAAAGGCGGGAGCCACGATCTCTTTATGATAAATGCTTCGAGCTTCACTTTTCGACTTTCCAGATTGATCAGCCCTAGGGAAGGTTGCATCAATACGTGTTGTGGTATTGATGCAACCTTCCCTAGGGCTGATCAATCTGGAAAGTCGAAAAGATTCAATATCAGGCAAAGCACTCTCTTGTACTTGTTCAAGCGCATCGAAAATCGCACGAAAAAGAAAATCATGCACTAAACGGGATTCACGAAATCGCACTTCATGTTTCGTCGGATGAACATTCACATCAACAGATTGCGGATCAACCTCGAGATACAGTATGAAAGCAGGATGTCGGCCCTCATAGATCCGATCTTGATACGCTTGACGAATGGCATGATTTAACACACGATCGCGCACGATCCGTTGATTTAAATAGATATATTGAAAATCATTTTGGCTGCGTGAAAAACTGGGCTCTCCTAACCAACCACGAAGATGCAATCCTTCTGCTTTCGCATCAATAACAATAGCCTGCTTGATAAAAGATTGCCCCCAAATTTTGACAATCCGATCTTCTTGTTCAAGCTCGGTTTTCGCTGGTAACAAATGTAAGACATCGCGTTGCTGATGCCGGACTTTAAGTTCCACTTCAAAATGACTGAGTGCAAATCGTTTAATGACTTCTTCAATATGCGCATATTCAGTTTTCTCGCTGCGCATGAATTTGCGCCGTGCAGGCGTATTGAAAAATAAATCGCGCACTTCAACCGTCGTACCCATTGGGTGTGCCTGTGGCATCAGAGAGGGTAATCGTTCTTGTCCCTCCACTTGGACTTGCCAACCTTGTTCTTGTTCAGCAGGCTTAGAAATTAACCTTAATTTTGAAACTGAGCTGATGCTGGCCAGAGCTTCGCCACGAAATCCTAAACTTCTAACTGATTCTAAATCCGTTAATGATTTAATTTTGCTGGTCGCATGACGAGCGAGAGCGAGATGAAGATCATCTTTCCAAATACCTTTGCCATTATCGCGAATATTAATGAGTTGCGTGCCACCGCGCTCTAAATCAATGTCGATTTTAGTCGCTTGCGCATCGAGGCTGTTTTCAAGTAATTCTTTGATGACGGCTGAAGGCCGTTCAACCACTTCACCAGCGGCAATTTGGTTGGCAAGTTCGGGCGTTAATTTAAGAATTCGCATGTTTTTTCCCTGTAATTACTAATCTTTTCACCGTTGTCATCCCCTGACAACCACCAGACAGGCTCTTAATTATGCTCACGACGACACCTGCTTTGTATACACTAAAATCCCCTCCCAAATCGCCTTCGCCATTTTCTTCTGAAAAGCAGGACTTTTAAGCAAATGAGCTTGCGAAGCATTCGAAAGAAATCCCGTTTCAATTAAAATTGAAGGAATATCCGGTGATTTTAAAACGACAAAACGAGCCTGCTCCACATGGGTGTAATGCAAGGGCGCAATGTTTCGGATCCCTTTTAAAACATCAGCGCCTAATTTCAAACTCGCGCCGATCGCGGCTGTCTGTGACAGATCCAACAACACAGAACGTAATACATAACTCTTATTATCCAAGTGAACGCCACCGAGTTCTGAATAATTTTCCTTTTCAGCCAACCAGCGCGCGGCTTCACTGGTCGCTCCCCGCTCAGACAAGGCATAAACTGATGCCCCTGTTGCAGACTGATCCTTATACGCATCTGCATGAATGGCGATAAATAAATCAGCCTTATCTTTGCGCGCGATCGCCAATCGATCACGCAAGGTAATATAATAATCGCCTTGACGCGTTAACTCGGCATGCAAATTCGGTGAGGTATTAATTTGTGCTTGTAGATCCTTGGCAATTGCCAAAACCACGTCTTTTTCATGCACACCACCATAGCCGATCGTCCCTGGATCTTTTCCACCATGACCAGGATCGATCACGATGATCATTTTTTTTGAATGATGCGGTGCTTCAATGATCGGTTTAGGTGTTTGCGCAAAAACCTGAGCTATAAGGCCGAATAAAATAACAAACAACAATTTTTTTAGTGTTGAGCGCAAGTGCTTATCTCGACCTTTCGGCCTTCCGGTAAAATCTCAATATAACAGCGAAGGTCGGGGTTGGGCAATATTCCGCCCGCACGTTCTGGCCATTCCACAAAAATAATTGCTGCTTCTGTAAAATAATCACGCAGCCCCATTTCTTCCAGCTCCATGGGGTCGGTCAAGCGATAGAGATCAAAATGAATGATCTTTTGAGGTAATTCGTAAGTTTCAACCATCGCATAGGTCGGGCTTTTCACAGGTCCTCGGTATCCTAAAGCCCGCAAAAAGCCGCGGACTAAAGTTGTTTTTCCTGCACCTAATTCGCCTTCTAAAAAAATTAAGCACGGTGCATGACAGGATTTTGCTAGGTCTGCGGCAAAAGCAGCCATGGCATCTGGATTAGGGATGATAGACATCAAGGAAGAAATCCTATTTTATTTTCTGGATCCCGGGTATTAAGCGGTTCTAAAGCGAGAGTACTCGCTAAGAACCGCTAAATCCCGGGATGACACTGCTGTTGTGAATTTTCATTTCCGTTGGGATAAGAATATTGGTTAATTCCCTCACGCAAAAAGGGAAATAAATCTGAGGCCAACAAACCTCTCTGCCCTGCCCTGGCTGCTTGATCGCCAGCCCATCCATGCAAACAAACACCAAGCTCAGCTGCTTCACGTAAACCCATTTTTTGCGCTAATAGGCCTGCGATCACGCCCGATAATACATCGCCCATGCCGCCGCTGGCCATACCTGGATTACCTGTTTCATTGATCGCCATCGAATAGGCATCAGCCACCAAACTGCCTGCGCCCTTGAGGACACACACACCTCCAAACCGATCCACAATGGCACGTGCAGCACCTTTGCGATCAGCTTGGATCGCACTGGGTGTAGTTTGAAGTAAACGGGCCGCTTCACCCACGTGAGGTGTTAAAATCCAATTTAGTTTTTTAGTCAGGTGGTTTGTGGAATATTGGGCAAGAATATTTAAACCATCGGCATCGAGCACGCAGGGCTTATCAGCCGTTAAAGCGGCCAACCAAACTGTTTCAGACCATTCTGATTGCCCAAGGCCTGGTCCAAGAACAACCACACTCGCTTTTTCGAGTAATGGAAGCAGATTGTTACCTGTTGAAATGCCATGGCACATGATCTCTGGTCTTCCAGCAAGAATGATCGCCCGATGTTCAGGATGAGTAGCCACGCTCACGAGACCTGCCCCAACTCGCAAGGCTGCTTCCGCGGCCATTCGTACAGCGCCCGGCATGCTGTGATCGCCACCTACAACTAAGACATGCCCAAAATCGCCTTTGTGATCAGCTAGTCCCCGAGTAGGCAAACTGCGCAGACATTCATCAAGTTTGAGGGGATTGAGAGGGGTTTTCATTGTCAAAGTATACCCTAAAAAAACTGATTTAGGTCAGGGTGTTTTTACAAAGAAAGCTGCGTCAATGCCACAACACGCATTGACGCAGCTTTCTTTGTAAAAACACCCTGACCTAAAAAACTTAATATTCACTTAAGGTTTCACCCCTAAAATACCTAAAGTCGTGTGAGAATTAGAGCAAATCGGAGAAAACCCGTGAGTAACCTAGACAAATTAAAAGAAAAATACGAAAAAGAGGCCTTACTGAAAGCTCAGAGTGCAGAGCAAAAGAAGCACAATTCAAATCAAGCGGATAAACTTTATGATCAGTTCGAAGATGTACCCGAGGTTCAAAAAAGAATTCTAGACATCTTAGGAGCAATTGCGCTTGAAACTGATGATCCCTCATCCATACAAAAAAATCTTCAAATCATTCAAACAAAATATAAAACAAAATATGAAGAGTTTATGCTCCACCCGTCTCCCGCAGAAAAAAAACAAGACGAGACCGTGGTGGGGCCCTCTTTCTCAAAGAACTTTGCTGCTTTCTTTAAGAGCTATGAGGACAGTGAGCCTTCAACAGCCCAAACCCTGGCAGCAAGCCCAGCGGCTTAATCTTCACATCTTCCCCTCTCAAGCGCATCAACCGATGCGCTTTCTGTGCAAACAATTTGCCCTCTCCTCCTAACTATGATAACCTGCGCGGCCATGGGGGTTCTTTATGTTCCCCTAAATTCACACATAGCTGAAATTTACGTCACTCGGGGTGCCTTTTTAAGGTCGGGTTACGTCAGCTGTGGAGGCCCAACCCTAGGAGAACTGCAATGTCAAATGTTACCTTACGCGATCTACTTGAAGCCGGTGTTCACTTTGGTCACCGCACACGCTACTGGAACCCAAAGATGGAAACCTACATCTTTGGTTCACGCAACAAAATTCATATCATCGATCTCGAACAAACACTGCCCATGTTCAAAGATGCCCTGAATGTGATCAGCAAGATCGGCGCTCGAAAAGGCAAAGTTCTTTTCGTGGGTACAAAACGCTCCGCACAAGAAGTCATTAAAGAAGAAGCGATCCGCTGCAACATGCCCTACGTCCAACATCGTTGGCTCGGTGGCATGCTCACCAATTACAAAACTGTTCGCCAATCTATTCGCCGTCTTCGCGAATTAGAAACTCTTCGCGATTCAGGTGGTTTTGAACGCCTAATCAAGAAAGAAGCACTCCAATTGACTCGCGAATTAAACAAACTTGAACTGAGCTTAGGCGGTATTAAAGATATGGCCGGCTTGCCTGATGCCCTCTTCATCATCGACGTCGGTAATGAAGAAATTGCAGTCACGGAAGCGAACAAATTGGGGATCCCTGTCATTGGCGTGGTCGATACCAACAGCTCCCTTAAAGGTGTGGATTATGTCATCCCAGGTAATGACGATGCCATCAGCGCCATTCGTCTTTATGCAAGCGCCGTGGCTGATAGTTTACTGGAAGGTCTTGCAAGCCGCGCCGTAGCAGCACCCATGGGTGACGAAGTGGTTGAAGTTGATGCCACAAGTAAAAAAACCGCGCAAAAAAAAGCACCTAAAAAAGCCACTGAAAGCACAAAAGCTGAAGCAGCTACTACTACGCCACCAGCAGCGCCAGCATCACCTGCTGATGAAGCGCAACCAGCCGGCGAATAACGTTTTATAATCATATAGGTTGGGTTAGCGTACTCGCATAACCCAACAATTCCGTATAGAAGAGGTTAAAGAATGACAACGATTACAGCATCAATGGTTAAAGAACTGCGCGAACGCACCAGCGCAGGTATGTTAGAATGTAAAAAAGCCCTAGAAGCAGCAGGTGGCGATTTAGAAAAAGCAGTCGATGAATTACGCAAACGCAGTGGCGCAAAACTCGATAAAGTTGCCGGTCGTGTCGCAGCCGAGGGCATCGTAGCGCTCGCTTCTGATCAGAATCATGCCTTCTTGATCGAACTTAATTGTGAAACAGATTTCGTTTCACGGGGCGATGATTTTGTTGAATTTGCAAATCGCCTCGCACAATTAGGCTTGAATCATAAAGTCGCATCAATTGAAAATTTTCTTAAATTAGAATTTGATCCCTCAACACATAAAACCGTTGAAGAAGCACGCCATGAATTGGTCGCTAAGATTGGTGAAAACATTCAAATTCGTCGCTTAATTCTTGTGAAAAATCCAGGCCACTTAGGCACCTATCTTCATGGTACACGCATCGGCACACTCGTTGCACTTGAGGGTGGAAATCTTGAACTCGCTAAAGATCTCGCTATGCACGTGGCCGCCAGTCGCCCACAAGCCATCCGCCCTGAGGATGTCTCGCCTGAATTGATCGCGCGCGAAAAAGAAATTTACATTGCACAAGTTTTGGAAAGCGGTAAACCGGCTGAAATGGCTGAAAAAATTGTAGCTGGGAAACTTAATAAATTCCTCAGTGACATCAGCTTACACGGCCAATCCTTTGTCAAAGATCCCGAAAAAACAGTGGCTCAATTGTTAGCGCAACACAAGGCTGTTGTTGTTCAGTTTATTCGTTTTGAAGTGGGCGAAGGGATTGAAAAACAAACCACAGACTTTGCAAAAGAAGTTATGGAACAAGTACGGAAGTAACTATGAGTATTGAGAAGAAGGATCAAGGCAAAATTTATAATCGAGTATTGCTCAAGCTCAGCGGCGAAGCCCTGATGGGCAATGAACCGTTTGGCATTGATCCTGTCGTGCTTAATCAAACCGCTGCTGAAATTGCTGAAATCACCCGTCTAGGTGTTCAAGTCGGCATTGTGATTGGCGGCGGTAATTTATTTCGTGGTGCTGTTTTACATGCGGTGGGCTTAAGCCGAGTCAGTGGCGATCACATGGGCATGTTGGCAACTGTCATGAATGCCATTGCCCTTCGCGATGCGCTTGAACGGGCCAGTATTCCAACACGAGCCATGTCTGCACTCGCGATGGATGGTGTGGTTGATCGGTATGATGTTCGAAAAGCCATTCATCATTTGGAAGTTGGCCGTGTGGTTGTCTTTGCAGCGGGTATCGGCGTACCTTTTTTCACCACTGATTCGGCAGCCTGTGAACGAGGCATTGAAATTGCTGCCGACTTAGTTTTAAAAGCAACCAAGGTCGATGGTGTTTATTCTGCAGATCCGTTTAAAGATCTTTCTGCTGTTCGTTATGAACATTTAACCTATGACGAAGTACTCAAACGTGATTTGCGTGTGATGGATCTCACTGCAATTTGTCTGTGCAAGGATTACAATATGCCCTTGCGCGTATTTAAAATGGGCAAACCGCATGCTTTACGAAATATAGTCCTCGGTGAACCGGAAGGTACATTGATCAGTAATGCTTAAGCGGAGCTGTCATTCCCGCGGAGGCGGGAATCCAGTCCTATTAAAAGAGATTTATTCTTTTAATGAATAAAATTTTTTTATTTCCTGGATCCCGGGTATTAAGTGGTTCTAAGCGAGAGTACTCGCTAAGAACCACTTAATCCCGGGATGACAAAGTACTGTGATATATTTTTTACAAGGAGAACGATATGTATGATACTCAACTCAAAGAAGCAGAATCCAAAATCAAAAAAGCCCTTGACGTACTCAAAAACGAACTCACAAAGCTACGCACCGGGCGAGCCCACCCTACTCTCCTCGAACACATCAAAGTCGACTATTACGGCAACCCAACGCCTCTCAATCAAATTGCCAACATTTCCGCCACTGATGCCCGCACCCTCATGGTCACACCCTTTGAAAAAAGCATGATCGCCGTTGTTGAAAAAGCGATTCAAACGGCTGAATTAGGTTTAAATCCTGCGACTTCGGGTACGGCCATCCGCGTTCCCCTTCCTGCTCTGAACGAAGAACGGCGCAAAGAATTAACTAAATTAGTTCGCCATGAAGCAGAAACCACGCGAGTTAGCATCCGTAACGTTCGCCGTGATACAAATCAACATTTTAAAGATCTGCTCAAAGCAAAAACCATGAGCGAAGACGATGAACGCCGTGCACAAGATGCGATGCAAAAACTCACCGACAAATACATCAGCGAAATCGATAAAATGGTCGCTGCAAAAGAAGCTGAATTAATGGAAGTATAAGCCTTGGGTACTCTACCTCAGCATATCGCGATCATCATGGATGGCAATGGTCGCTGGGCGAAGGATCGGCACATGCCTCGCAGCGCCGGTCATCTTGCAGGTGTTGAGTCTGCACGAAAAGCCATTCGCTTCTGCGCACAACATAGTGTTAACGTTCTGACGCTTTTTGCTTTCAGCAGTGAAAACTGGCAACGCCCTTCCGATGAAGTTCAACATATTTTTTCGCTGCTCTTTCGAACCCTTGGACGAGAAATCAAACAATTGCACGCCAATAATGTACAATTTCGTGTAATTGGCGATCGAAATCGCCTTTCAGATTCTCTTAATGCACGAATTGATTCTGCTGAAAAACTCACACAAGAAAATACGGGATTAAAACTTGTCATTGCCCTAAATTATGGTGGACGTTGGGATATCACACAGGCTTGCCGACGTATTGTTGAAGCAGTTGAAAAAAAAGAATTAAGTGCCGATCAAATCGATGAACGTTTGTTTCAATCTTATCTCGCCCTGCCTGATTTACCGGAACCTGATTTATTTATTCGTACCAGCGGCGAACAGCGGATCAGCAATTTTTTTCTATGGCAATTGTCATACAGTGAATTTTATTTTCCCTCTTGCCACTGGCCTGATTTTGATGAAACGGCCTTTCAAGCTGCGCTCGATTTTTTTGCAACACGCCAACGTCGATATGGTTTAACAGGGGAACAACTAGGGAAGCATGATGCTTAAATATCGTTTAATCACGGCTTTTATGTTAATGCCTCTTGTTTTGTGGGTTTTATTTTTTGCTTCGCCGGTGGTTTTTTCTCTAACACTTTTGCTCATAGACCTCCTCGCAGCGAGAGAATGGGCGCGCTTAATTGGTTTTTCTTTAAATGCCCAATGGCTTTTCTCAGCTCTTCATATGTTATTGCTTGCGCTTTTATTGCTTGTTTTAGATCAACTAAGATTCACAGCCCCCCTAACCCTTGGTCTTGGCCTATTAAGCTGGATCATCGCCTTTATCAACCTTTATGCCTTTGCTCAGAAAAAAGATCAAGTCTTTGATCATCCGCTCTTTAAAATCACTCAACCTTTTTTTCTATTAATCCCTTTTTGTGTCGCCATCAATACAGTACGTAACCTGCCCGAAGGTGATCTGTATCTCCTTCTTTTATTAGGCTTAGTTTGGGCCGCAGACACTGGCGCTTATTTTATAGGCCGACTCTGGGGAAAACATAAACTAGCTGAAAAAATCAGTCCGAAAAAAACACTTGAGGGTCTCTATGGCGCACTGGCCACGTCTGTATTAATTGCATTTATTGCCGGTTTTATACGGCATGATACGCTCATGACATTTCTATTTTTGCTCCTTCTTTGCTTATCTACGACATTTTTTTCTGTCCTAGGTGATTTATTTGAAAGCTTGCTGAAACGAAAAGCTGATGTCAAAGACAGCGGCCGATTGCTCCCCGGCCATGGTGGACTTTTAGATCGCATCGATGGGCTTATTGCAGCTACGCCCTTGTTTGCACTGGGGGTTTTGGTGATGGCAAGGATGTAATTAAAAAGGTGTCCCGGGATTTAGCGGTTCTTTTGGAATATGAAAGAATAAAAGTGCAAGAAAAGATTAGCCTTCGTTGAGACCAACGATTAGTGCGAAACCAGCGCCTGCAAGCTCTTCAATACCGCTTCGTCAAGACCCGTTTCGGCAGCAACTTTCTCTAGCGAGTCACCACGACCTAAGCATGTCAACGCCCGTAATGTCACGTCGACACCTTCGGCTTTACCTTCGGCTTTACCTTCGGCTTTACCTATAGCCAGACCTTCTGCAAACTTGTCGTTTATCATTGTCTTTTCTGCACTCACATAGTGCCAATACCGGTCATAGGCCCCTAATTCGTCAGGTGTGTACGCCGACATTTCACTGAGCTCCACCGCTTGCTTAATCTCGGGGACTTCCAGCCACTCCGGTGGTATTTCTCTCGTTTTTTTATCTAACTCCGACATGAACCGTAACCACAACACTTGCAGTTTACGTTCAGTCATCGACTTGGCTTTAAATTTGGGGAGTTCCACAAACACCAATTGCAAATCTTTTATAGTTCGTTGGGTTTTTTTAACATTCACCAGAGTGTAATGGTGGTACCACTCTTCCTTATGCTCTTGGTCAAAGATACTTCCCAATAACCCTAAGCCATAGACGGGCTTGAGCAAGTCATACGATTCCCCTTTTTCAAGC
>JAKBBU010000010.1 GCA_021808365.1 Pseudomonadota bacterium | reverse complement strand
AATCTTGATCAAAATGGCTATTTTCAGCAACATCTTCGACCTTTGAAAAAAGCTGAAAACTTCAAAATTTAGCGGTATTTTCGACTTAATTCGGGTTTCCTGTCAGGCACTATGTAGGGAGTCAGGCTCGTTATGTAGGGAGTCAGGCTCGTTATGTAGGGAGTCAGGTTCGTTATGTAGGGAGTCAGGCTCGTTATGTAGGGAGTCAGGCTCGTTATGTAGGGAGTGCCGTTGGGATGGAAGTCGATAGCGGCTCCCACGAGCTCGACCTTCTTGTACTAGAGCATTTTTGGAGACTAGACCTTGTAAAGTTCGAGTAAGGTCTCCGCCATGATTACCTGTAATTTGACGCATACGAGCATTATCTACAGAGCCTTCGAGATCAGCAGTAACAAGGATCTGTACTTCAAGTTGGGTAAAATTTTGAAATTTTGTACCAAAATATTGTTCAAGTCGCTTAAGCGACTCATCAGGAATAAGGCTGACCATAGGCAATTTCCAACATACTCGATCTGGCTTTACTTGGTCAGTCACTGAGGGTGGGCGCCAATGTTGGGATGCCCATCCTTTTCGAATTTTATCTATCCCAGAACCTGCCTTTTCAGCAGCCCCAATCAGTTGGAACATGGTTTGAAGAGCTTTATTACGACATTCGCTAATGCCGCCATGTTCTAATTGAACGCGGGAAACTAAAAGAGTGCCAGGATTACAAAAATTGAAACGATCTAAATATTTTTCAACCAAAACACCACCAATTTCTTGATAGTCTGCATGAATTATCGCATTTACAAGTGTTTCTCGAATAGCTTCATGTACTTCAGTTTCACCCTTTCGCCATAAGTCATTGTCTAATTGAAAGGGTAGCTTTAAATCACCAGCGAGTCTTTGAATGACACGAAGATAGAATTGGAACAAGTTAGCATTCCAGGTGCCATCTGTTGTAAGTCGATCAGTCCAACGGACGGATGGATCTTTGGAAAGCTTTTCTTGATAATCAACGTGGTATTTGGGGATACCTTCTCGAATCGTTTCATCGCGTCCGAACATGAGTAAACCGGCGACGGTTAACCCTTCTTGGCCTGTTTTGCGATTTCGACGCCAGCCTCCAAGTTTAATCAGGAATTCTCGATCATCCTGACTTAGCCAAGGATGCATGGGTTTGTGGGAAGCTAGTCGTTGACGATATTGTTGCAAACTTACTAGATCAAGATCGGCTAAACCAAAATTTTCCAATATTCGACTATCTGCGGGTTCTTCCGCACGATCTGAAAGCATGCGGCTAACTTCTTGTTCTGTACAGTGGTAATCACCATCATGGTTACGGCGATAAGTTCCAGTTAGCGGGTTTTGATTCAGGAAAATAGGGCGTTGATAGCGACTTGCTTGTGGCACACGAATTGCAAGAATAATA
Organism: Pseudomonadota bacterium; assembly: GCA_021808365.1. Classification (GTDB taxonomy): domain Bacteria; phylum Pseudomonadota; class Gammaproteobacteria; order JAKBBU01; family JAKBBU01; genus JAKBBU01. Next base: position 47,064 of record JAKBBU010000010.1, on the reverse strand, counting down.
TTGTCATTATGAGGCATTTCAATAATATCTGTGTCATTAAGTAGGTTTGCGCTGATTTTGCCTTTGTTATTAACAGTGTCCCAGAATGTCTTTTTTAGTTTAATCGGGTTGGTAACACCACTGATCGTGCCATCATTCTCGACACCTAATAAAATTACGCCACCATGAGTATTGGCCATTGAGCTATAAGTTTCCCACAAACTTTTGGGTAATCCTCCTTTTGCTGATTTGAATTCAAGATCCTCGCTTTCTTCCCACTTCAAGCAAGTCATAATATCCAAAGGGTTTATAATGCTCATTTAACAATCTCATTTAATTAGATCAGTTTACGCCTTACCCCTACGACTTCTTCTCTCCATCAAATAACCCGCCACGTTGTTCGCTGAGTGCACCGCCCTTCGCCCAGGGAAGATGTCGATAAAGCGCTTGTTGTGTTACATCGATGATCGGGTATTTAATGATTTCAAAAAAAGGCGAATAATCAAAATCACTTGGTGTATAAAGGCGTGGATTTCGAGGAATTAATTCAATGCCGCTTTCCAGGTTAGGTTTAATCACGGGCAAAATGGGAAAATGCACAGAATGAAAGGCTTCTGCAATTAAGGTGGAGCAAATCATGCGCGTGGAAGGCCCTGATTTAAATAATGAAGATCGAAAACGGCGTGGAATAATATTCCATGGCAGTAATAAGCGCGCCAAATCCAACATTTGCCGAACATCATATTGAATACCAAGTCGACCAATCGCATAACCAATCACTTTTTGTGCATCTTGGCGCGCAAGACCAGAAGGACGGCAGATCCGCATATGTGCATTTTTATAATGACTGATGGGGAGCACAACTACACCTTTATCCAAGACACTTTCAATGAGTAATTGTTCTTCGAGCATTTCTTTTGTGCAATAAGCTTCAACGCGCTCACGAAGAATGGGATTTTCAATATCATGAATGCGGCCGATATACAGGGCTGCATGTGACCAAGGACTTTGCGTCATTGTTTTTATGACACGACTAACACGGCTACTACCTTCAATTAACAGTAAATCACAGGGACGCACCTCAAAACGGATCCGTTCAAAATCACTGAGCAAGGTAGGTTGTGTTTGAGTTTCCTTCATCAGCAAATGGGTGAGTTTACCCATGAAGTAAGTCTTTAATGTCATGATATTTCCTTTGACGAGTTGCTTTGTTCACGTGCCATTTTTTCAGCAAGTCCAAGATAACGATCCGGTGTTAATGTTTTCAATCGTTCTTTCACAGCAGTTGGTAAATCGAGTTCCTCAATAAATGCAGCGAGGGCTGTTGCATCAATGTCTTTTCCACGCGTTAAGGCTTTGAGTTTTTCATAGGGTTTTTCAATACCATATCGACGCATGACCGTTTGTACAGCTTCACCCAGCACATTCCAATTTTTTCCAAGATCATCAGCGAGCATAGGCGAATTTAACTCAAGTTTATTTAATCCTTTCAACAATGCTTTATAAGCTAATAGTGTATATCCAAAGCCTGCACCTAGATTTCTTAATAATGTTGAGTCAACGAGATCACGTTGCCAGCGTGAAATGGGAAGACGATTGGCGAGAAAATCAAATAAGCTATTGGCTAAACTAAAATTGCCTTCTGAATTTTCAAAATCAATGGGGTTAACTTTATGAGGCATTGTGGAAGAACCTACTTCACCCTCAACGGCTTTTTGTTTGAAATAATTCAGTGAAATGTAACCCCACAGATCACGATTGAGATCAATGAAAATGGTATTGATCCGCATCAGCACTTGCAATAATTCAGCAATATAATCGTGAGGCTCAATTTGCGTCGTATAAGGATTCCATGTCAATCCTAATGATTCAACAAAAGAACGGCTTAAAGCCAACCAATCAACTTCTGGATAAGCAATACAATGCGCATTAAAATTGCCAACTGCACCATTGATTTTTCCAAGAAACACACATTTTTTTAAATGATCAAGTTGGCGTTGAAGTCGCGCAGCAACGTTAGCAAATTCTTTACCTAACGTTGTCGGTGTCGCGGCCTGACCATGCGTTCGAGCTAACATGGGAATGTTTGCAAATTGATGTGCAAAGGCCATGAGTCGGTTTGATAGATCATGAAGTGATGGTGACATGCAATGTACAACACTTGTTTTTAACATGAGTGCATAGGCTAAATTATTAATGTCTTCTGAAGTACAAGCAAAGTGAATAAATTCTTGAACTTGATTTAATTCAGGACAAGCAGCTATTTTTTCCTTGATAAAATACTCAAGCGCCTTGACATCATGGGCGGTCGTGGCCTCAATTGTCTTAATGCGTGTTGCATCGTTTTCATCAAAATGTTGGATGATGGCTTCAAGCGTATTTTGTGCTGCTGCACTGAATGGAGGGACTTCTGTAATGAGAGATTCTGCTGCAAGGCGTTGAAACCAACGAATTTCAACGACAAGTCGATAATACATTAAACCATATTCGCTAAAAAATGGCCGCAATTCGCCGAGTTTTTCTGCGTAACGGCCATCGAGGGGATTTAGAGCAAACAAGGAAGTTATTCTGGGATCACTCACAGGTGGGATCGCATGCAATTGTTTTTTATCAATCAATCCATTTACTCCTGTACAATACGCGTTACACGCAATTGGCTGATCCGCCGATTATCGGCATGCAAAACTTCAAAATTAAAATCATCAAGTGTGATCGATTCACCGACTGTGGGCAAATGACCAAAACCTTGTGTTAACAAACCTGCAATGGTTGTAAATTCATCGGTACTAAAATCTGTATCGAAATATTCGTTAAAATCACCAATGGGTATCAATGCATTGACTAAGTAGCTGCCACCTTCTTGCTCGATGATATCGCTATCTTCTTCCTTATCAAATTCATCTTCAATTTCACCCACAATACATTCCAAGATATCTTCCATCGTGATTAAACCGGCAGCACCACCATATTCATCCACCACAATGGCAATGTGAATATGACGCTGACGAAATTCTTTTAATAGCATATCCAACCGTTTGCTTTCTGGCACAAACACAGGTTTTCTTAAAAATTTACGCAGATCAAACTCTTTTATTTGATTGGCTTTTGTTTGACTGGCAAAATAATTTAATAAATCTTTTGCATGTAATAAACCTAAAATTTCATCTCGATTTTTTCCTACAACAGGAAAACGAGAATGACCTGATTCTAAAATCAAAGGCAGAATTGTTTCAGGCGTATGATCGACTTCGATGACGACCATTTGTGAGCGAGGAACCATGATCTCACGGGCTTCCATGTCAGAAACTTCTAAGACGCCCTCAATCATTTCGAGAGCATCTGCGTCAAACAAATGCCGTTGTTCGGCATCATGCAAAATTTCAACTAATTGCTCTCGATCGCGAGGTTCTCGCGATAAGCCCTGCAACAAACGTTCAATCCAGGTGCGTTTTCCTGTTTTGCTGCTACTGGCAGGCTCTTCTTTCATGACTCATTGCTCCTTTCTAGAATGAGGTAGGGGTTTGGAATATTAAGTGCTTTAAGAATTGTGATTTCAAGATCCTCCATCACAATGGCGTCTTCTTCAGCGATGTGATCATAGCCTTGTAAATGTAATACACCATGCACTGTTAAATGTGCGAAGTGATTTACGATTGACTTATGTTGTGCCGCAGCCTCTTGAAGAACTACAGGAACACACACAACCAGATCACCGAGATGATCGGGGTCAAATTCTTGCGAACTGGGTGGAGGAAATGATAAAATATTTGTTGGGCCTGATTTTTTTCGAAAATTTTGGTTTAAACCTGCCATTTCAGTTTCATCGACAAAGCGCATACAAATTTCACCGTTTTTAATTTCCGGCGCAAGAGAAGCTTTAATCCATTGTCGAAATAAATTCTTCGAGGGTAGATCCGAAATAAATTTGGAGAGTTGTTGAAAATTAACTTTTATCACAATGATCCGCCAGTTCGCCACGCAATGAATTAGTTTTCATTTCAGTGATGATGACATCGACAAAATCGCCAACCACGATCCCGCCGCCTGAAAAATTGACAATGCGATTATTTTCAGTGCGTCCAGACCACTCACGTACATTTTTTCGGGCATGTCCGTCCACAAGGATCCGCTGCCGGGTTCCCAACATCGCTTGACTGATCGCATTCGCTTGGGCAGTAATTTGGCGTTGAAATAAAGCTAAACGTTCTTTTTTAATATCTAGAGGCACGTCATCGGGCAGAACCGCAGCAGGTGTGCCTGGCCGAGGACTATAAATAAAACTAAAGGATTGATCAAAATTCATTTCGGCAGCGAGATCCATCGTCGCTTTAAAATCTTCCTCTGTTTCTCCAGGGAACCCAATGATGAAATCAGAAGAAATACTGATTGTAGGCCTGACCTGACGCAGTTTACGTAATTTTGATTTATATTCGAGTACAGTATGGTTGCGCTTCATGCGTGCGAGGATCCGATCTGAACCACTTTGAACAGGTAAATGTAAATGATTGGCTAATTCAGGCACGGTGGCATAGGCGTCGATGAGGCGATCGGAAAATGCCAGAGGATGTGAAGTGGTAAATCGAATGCGATCGATCCCGTCGATCGTTGCAACATAACGGATCAAATCACTTAAATCGGCAATTTCACCATCATGCCTTGGCCCTCGATAATCATTCACATTTTGCCCAAGTAAAGTTATTTCACGAACACCTCGAGCAGCCAGGCTTGCAACTTCAGCCAATACATCATCAAAAGGGCGGCTGATTTCTTCACCTCGTGTATAGGGCACGATACAAAAACTGCAATATTTATTGCAACCTTCGATGATCGAAACGAGGCCTCGTGGACCTTGGACGGAGGGTTCAGGAAGGCGATCAAATTTTTCAATTTCAGGGAAGCTGATATCAATTTGAGTTTTTTTTGTTCGTTTTGCCTCATCAATCAACTCGGGCAAGCGATGAAGGGTTTGTGGGCCAAAAATGAGATCCACATAGGGGGCACGGCTGCGAATGGCGGTACCTTCCTGACTGGCTACACAACCACCTACGCCAATGATGAGATGAGGGCGTTCAAGTTTGACTTCACGCCAACGTCCTAATTCTGAAGTAAATTTTCCTTGCGCCTTTTCACGGATTGAACAGGTATTCAAAAGGACAACATCCGCTTCAAGGGGTTCCTGCGTGCGAGTGAGGCCATGGGTTTTGTGAAGCAGATCAGCCATACGGTTACTGTCATATTCATTCATCTGACAGCCATAGGTGCTGATGTAGAGTTTTTGCATCATGAGTGGATTCAAGATCTCCCGAAAGCAGGCATTGTACCGTAAATGAGGAGGTTTGAGTAGAGCCTGACTGAGCTTCGGAGAAGAAAGGAAATTTGTTTGCTATTCATGCCTTGTTTTCATAGTATACAGAGTAGTAGGTTTGTTTGGGGCTTGTTTCTAATTCAAGAAGAGAAAGATATGCAAAAGTTTAACGAAAAGAAAAGGGAACAGCCTGAGAGTACCTCTCGATTAAATATATTTGAGGAAATAGCTAATAGGATATCTTCCCTCAGGGCTAAGCCCATGAAAGAGGAGGAATGTACAGAGATAGTAATAATCTGTGAGCCTGAGGGCCCAGCGTGCCCTCCTGATCCTATTCCAAAAGTTGATTCGTTCAAATTTTAACCGCGACGACTGAGCAAAAAAAGGTTATACTCACTTGTTTTTAACATTTCTCACATTAATCAGCTACAGTGAAGGCTGCACCAATGCCACAACACGCATTGGTGCAGCCTTCACTGTAGCTGATTAATATTTAACCCCAAACAAACGATTTTTAAGATGAACCTCAGCGCTGAAGTCAATAAACGCCGCACCTTTGCGATTATTTCTCACCCCGATGCGGGAAAAACCACCTTGACTGAAAAGCTTCTGCTTTTTAGTGGGGCGATCCAGCTCGCAGGTACCGTCAAAGGCCGTCAAGGCAAATATGTGACGTCCGATGCACTCAAAATTGAGCAAGAGCGTGGGATTTCGGTTACCAGTTCTGTCATGCAATTCATCTACAACGATTGTATCGTCAATTTGCTCGATACGCCTGGCCACGAAGATTTCTCTGAAGATACGTATCGTACGCTGACGGCCGTTGATTCAGCGCTCATGGTCATTGATGCGGTCAAGGGTGTTGAGGCGCGGACGATCAAATTGATGGAAGTGTGCCGCATGCGTGATACACCGATTCTCACGTTTATTAATAAAATGGATCGTGAGGGTCGGCCGCCGATCGAATTACTCGATGAAATTGAGCGAATTTTAAAGATCCGTTGTGCTCCCGTGACCTGGCCGCTTGGGCAGGGCCGCGCATTCAAGGGGATTTATCATCTTCTCGAAGATGCGTTTTATCTTTATTCACCGGGACAAGGTGAAAACATTCAAATTGCGCAGCGAATTGAAGGTTTAAATAATCCAGAATTGGATGAATTATTCGGTGATCTCGCACAAGAATTTCGAGATGATTTAGAGTTTATTTTGGGTGTCAGCCATGCTGTCGATCATACTGCTTTTTTAAACGGCGAATTAACGCCTGTCTTTTTTGGTTCGGCTATGAATAATTTTGGCGTCAAAGAATTATTAGATGGCTTTGTGAAATTTGCGCCACCGCCACGGCCGCAACCCACGAATGTGCGTTTGATTGAACCGACGGAAGAAGAATTCAGCGGGTTTGTGTTTAAAATACAGGCTAATATGGATCCAAACCATCGTGATCGCATTGCATTTTTACGGATCTGTTCAGGCCATTATGAACGCGGTATTAAAATTAAACATTTACGAATCAAGCGCGATATTCAAATTAATCAAGCATTGACATTTATGGCCAGCGATCGCAATCAGGTTGAAACTGCTTTTCCAGGTGATATTATCGGGCTGCATAATCATGGGACGATTCAAGTGGGGGATAGCTTTTCCTCAGGTGAATCGATCCAATTTTCAGGCATTCCCCATTTTGCTCCTGAACTATTTCGACGGGTTCGATTAAAAGATCCGATGAAATTAAAAGCCCTTCAAAAAGGCTTGGTTCAATTATCCGAAGAAGGCGCAACGCAAGTTTTTAAACCACTTAACAGTAATGATTTAATTGTTGGTGCTGTTGGGGTTTTGCAATTTGATGTGGTCGCGCATCGTTTAAAATTTGAATACAATGTTGAGTGTGCCTATGATGCTGTGGGGATTACCACGGCGCGCTGGATCGTGTGTGATGATTATAAAATGTTGGAAGAATTTAAAAAGAAAGCCTTTGATTATCTTGCCATGGATGGTTCAGATCAATTAGCCTATCTTGCTCCCACGAATGTGAACCTCAACTTAGCCATTGAACGTTGGCCAAAAATTCAGTTTTTGGCAACACGGGAGATTCATAGTTAGAAATAAACCCGAGCGGGGTGATCAGCTTATTTTTTTGTCCTTAATTAGGAAAAACAAACCGTTCGGGTTTTTTTGATTGCTTTTCTTCCTATTTATGATAAAATCATCCCAAGAGGGTTGATTTTTGATAGACTTCTTTTCAAATCAAGAATTTTGCCCAAGTTCAAGGCGCGTGTTCTTCGAGCAGCGGAGTTTATTAAGAGATAAATGAGCAGCGAAGAAGGATATGCAACACAGAAATTGGGCAAAAGTCGACGATTTGGGAAGAAGTCTAATGAAAATACAAAATATTCAAGCACTTGGGCTCCTAATCCAGAAAACACGAAAAGCCCAAAAACTCACCCAGGAGCAGTTAGCTGCTCTTTCTGGTGTGGGCGTACGTTTTTTACGCGAACTTGAGCATGGTAAGGAAAGCTGTCATCTGGGTAAAACCTTCGAAATTTTGAAAGCACTGGGTATTGATGTGTTTGTGAAGCGTCGTAACGAGGACTCGCAATGAGTCGAATATTAGATGTTTATCTTCACGAAAAATTGGCAGGGCAGCTCATACAAGATACTTCAGGGCGCTTAACGTTTAAGTACGATGCTGATTACCTGAGCATCCAAAATCCACCACCGATTTCATTGTCGATGCCCTGCACGGTTGCAACATATCCCGATAAAATTGCGCAACCTTTTTTTTCTGGTTTATTACCTGATGAGATTGCCCGACATAAGCTCGCACAATTTCTCGGACTATCTGAAAAAAATGCCTTTGCTCTACTAGAAAGCATTGGTGGTGAATGCGCAGGTGCTTTAGCACTTTATCCACAAGGGCAAACACCTCCTGAACCTAGCTCGAAGGATTTTGAAATATTAGATGACACACACCTTCTTGAAATACTTAAATTACTTAAACGACATCCTTTAATGGTGGGAGAGAAAGGGATCCGGCTTTCACTTGCGGGTGTGCAGGATAAATTGGCGGTGGGCATGGTTGACGGAAAAATTGCCTTGGTTCGAGGCAGCACACCGACGACTCATATTTTAAAGCCAGTGTTGGAGGGTATTGAAGATAGCGTACATAATGAAGTTTTTTGTTTGCGACTGGCAAAGCGAGTTCAAATTGAAACACCACAAGCTGAAATACGTTGGATTGGCCAATTGCCTTATTTTTTAATCGAGCGTTATGATCGAATTCACCATGTTCACAATATTGAACGATTGCATCAGGAAGATTTTTGTCAAATTTTGAGCAAGCCGCCAGAAATTAAATATGAACGGGAAGGTGGTCCTAATGTGAAACAATGCCTCGATGTATTGGGTCTTTATTCCGCACAACCAGCCATTGATCAAATGTCTTTTATTCGAAGACTAATTTTTAATTATTTAATCGGTAATGCTGATGCACATGGAAAAAACTATTCAATGTTGTTCAAGGGTACTTATCCTCAATTAGCACCTGCTTACGATATTTTATCTACCGCAGTGTATCCAGATTTATCTTCGAAAATGGCCATGAAAATTGGCGGAAAATATGATCCAGATCTTGTTTTTGCTCGTCATTGGTATCGATTGATTGACGACACATCAGCAGCAAGAAAGAATTTGAGTAAAGAACTTATCTTAATGTCTACACGATGCATCGAACAAGCTCTCGAGCTTAAATTAGAATTTACACAAGAAGGTGTGCAATCTCCTCTTTTTGATAAAATCTGTAAAATTATCGAGAAAAGAGCAAAACGTCTTTTAAAAGAAGTAGAATGACCATCGGTTTGAGCGTATTATCAAAAAATTACAGAGAAAAGAGTTCTCAAAATGCAAATAAAACCATCGTTTGTCACCTTACTGCTTTTAATTTCTTTTGGTTCCGTCAATGCGGTACTGTTCACACCGGCATTGCCAGATATTGCTCATTTCTTTGCGATCAGCGCAGGCCATGCACAAAAAACCGTCACATTGAAATCAATTTTTCGTGCAGGAGTAGGAATTTCAATGTTCGGTGTGGCGCTGATGTTTTTACTCATGTTTTTGCATCTTCCCATCTTAGTCTCACTCTTTTTGCTGACGATCATCATTTATTTTGGATTGTGTTTTGTTCTGGTCAATGCCTCAACGATCGCGATGAGTCATGCTACTGATAAAGCGCATGGATCAGCTGTAATGAGTTTCATCAATATGGCTTTGGCCACGGTTGTGGTATTAAGCCTCAGTGTATTTCCGATTAAGGCTTTATTATTGCCTACTATGGGTCTTATTTTATGTATAGCGATGTTGGTGATGTCTAGACTTTTAGGGCGTGCTTAGGAGATTGACAGTTTAAAATTTAAACATACTCGAAACCCGTGCATTCCTGCGCACTCCCGTATAAACTCAACATTGTGCGATTAAACCTCCGTTGAGAGAAACTAATGTTCAAAAATCAGTCAGCCTCGTATTCGTCACCGATTTATATTGTCGATGGTCTACGAACACCCTTCCTGAAAGCGCGGGGCCCAGGGCCTTTTTCAGCATCCGATTTGGCCATGGCTGCAGGGCGAGAGTTATTATCGCGTCAGCCTTTTGATCCGAGCGATTTAGATGAAGTGATCTTAGGCAGCGTGATGCCTTCCGCCGAAGAAGCTAATATTGCACGCCTGGTTGCGTTGCGTTTAGGGTGTGGCAATGCGGTCACAGCCTGGACCGTTCAACGCAATTGCGCTTCAGGAATGCAAGCGCTCGATAGTGCTTGCCTGGATATTTCAACGGGTCGCGCTGATCTTGTTTTAGCCGGTGGAACGGAAGCGATGAGCCGAGCACCCTTGCTCGTGAATGAAAAAATGATTGCATGGATGACAGCGTTCAAAAGTTCAAAAAGTTTTGCGGCACGGTTTAAATTAATCACACAATTACGCCCTTATTATTTTGTTCCCGTGATCGCCTTATTGCGCGGATTATCAGATCCTTTATTCGGCGTGAATATGGGGCAGACTGCTGAGAATCTCGCCTACCGTTTTGGGATCACACGCGAGCAAATGGATGAATTTTCAGCCATGAGTCACCAACGTTGCGCCAATGCTGAGGATCAAGGATTTTTTACAAAAGAAATGATGGCCTTGTATGATTCAAAGGGGCATTGTTATCTGAATGATCAAGGTCTACGGCGCGATTCAACGTCAGAAAAACTTGCAAAACTCCCGCCTTTTTTCGATAAAAAGTTCGGCATGGTCACGGCTGGAAATAGTTCTCAAATCAGCGATGGTGCGGCGCTTTTAATTTTAGCCAGTGAAATGGCGGTGAAGCGTTATCAATTACCGGTTTTGGGTTGCATTGTCGATGCACATTGGGCGGGTCTTGCACCGCAAGAAATGGGATTGGGGCCTGTGCATGCCATTGTACCTTTATTGCAACGTCACGGCCTTGCTATTGAAGATATTGATTACTGGGAAATTAACGAAGCATTTGCAGCGCAAGTTTTAGCTTGCTTAAAAGCATTTGAAGATCCTGAGTATTGCTCAACGCAATTTGGTGGACTTTCAGGTGCGTTTGGAACAATCGATCCCGCACGATTAAATGTGGATGGTGGTGCGATCGCCATTGGCCATCCCGTTGGGGCGAGTGGTGCGCGTCTCGTCTTACACCTTTTACAAACGCTTCATCGCCAAAACGCAAAACGCGGTGTTGCCTCATTGTGTATTGGCGGTGGGCAGGGTGGTGCGATGCTGATTGAACGTCTGACGGAGATCCCATCATGAGTAATTGGAACGTTTCACGCGATGAAGGACAAATTGTTTGGCTCGGTTTAGATCGCCAAGGTGCTTCTACAAACACGCTTGATCTCAATACGCTCGATGAATTAGAAATCTTATTAGATGATTATGAAAAAGATAAAACCCTTGCGGGCTTGGTGATTTATTCACTGAAAGAGAATGGTTTTATTGCAGGTGCAGATATAGAGCAATTTTCGCAGGTTGAAACGACCGCACAAGCACGTAGCCTTATTGAAAAAGGTCAGGGTATTTTTAATCAATTAGCAGCGTTAAAATGCCCAACTGTTGCAATGATTCATGGTTTTTGTTTAGGTGGAGGATTAGAGCTTGCCCTGGCATGCCGATATCGCATTGCACGCGAAGATGAAAGCACAAAAATTGGATTCCCTGAAATTAAATTGGGTATTTATCCAAGTTGGACGGGTAGTGTTCGCCTTCCACGGTTAATTGGTGCATCACGCGCGATGGATCTTATGTTGAGTGGGCGAAATGTCTCAGCACGATCCGCTAAAAAAATGGGATTGATTCACGAAGCCGTTCCAGAACGCCAATTAAAGCGTGCGGCACGTTATTATATTTTAGAGCGCCCAAAATCAAAACGGTTAGCGCCCTGGGTGTATTGGACCAACGCGAGTTTATTTCGATCGATCATTGCAAAAATTTTACGTGCAAAAGTTTCGAAAAAAGTGAGGAAAAGCCATTACCCTGCACCCTATGCCTTAATTGAAACCTGGCGAAGCAATGGTGTTGAAGGGATGAAGGCGTTTAAAGCAGAAGCGGATACCGTTGTCCAATTAGCGCAAACACCGACGGCCAAAAATTTGGCCCGTGTTTTTTTCTTACAAGATCGTTTGAAAAAATCCACAAAGAAAATTTATAGCCAACCTGAACATGTTCATGTGATCGGCGCAGGTGCGATGGGCGGTGATATTGCAGCCTGGTGTGCATTACAAGGGTTTCGTGTGAGTTTGCAAGATCGTGATCCGCAATTGATCGCACCCGCGATTGCACGCGCGCATCAATTAGCAACGCGAAAATTAAAACAAGATCGTCTTGTACGCGACATGATGGATCGCTTGCGACCAGATCCAACTGGGCAAGGCCTTGCGCAGGCCGATGTGATCATCGAAGCGATCATTGAACGCGCGGAAGATAAACAAACCTTATTCAAACTCATTGAAGAAAAAGCACGTCCTGATGCGATCTTGGCGACTAATACTTCAACCATTCCACTGTCGGAAATTGGGGCTTTGCTTAAAAATCCAGGTCGATTGATAGGATTACACTTTTTTAATCCCGTTTCTCAATTACCCCTTGTTGAAGTGATCTACGGTGACAACACACCGGATTTATTGATTCGCCGAGGCAGTTCATTTATTCGCGCAATCGATCGCTTGCCTTTGCCTGTTAAAAGCTCACCCGGATTTTTAGTCAATCGTATTTTAATGCCGTATTTAATGGAAGCGCTTTATTTATATGATTCAGGTATTCCTATTGAGACGATTGACCGCGCAGCGCTTGCCTTTGGTATGCCGATGGGGCCTGTTCAATTGGCCGATGCTGTTGGATTGGATGTTTGTCTGCTGGCAGCAGAGAAATTAGTGCAACATTATGGTGGTGTTGTGCCTGAAACTTTGCGTCGTAAAGTTGAGCAGGGCACACTCGGCAGAAAAACAAATCAAGGTTTTTATGTGTATAAAAATGGCACATTGGTTAAACCAAAAACGGGAGCGACGGGTGATCTCACTTTAATCACACAGCGCTTAACGCTGAGTATGCTCAATGAAGCGATGGCGTGTTGGCGAGAAGGTCTGGTTGAGGATGCGGATCTCATCGATGCAGGCATGATTTTTGGTGCAGGTTTCCCACCATTTCGAGGGGGCCCTATTCATTATGCGCGAAGTATTGATAAAGAAAAGACCATTGAACAATTAGAGCGCTGGAAAAATGAGATCGGTGAGCGGTTTAAACCTGATCGGGGTTGGGAGATGTTATGAGTCGACAGAGACGTATTTTTTTGATAATCATGTAAGCGAGTAAGTTGCTAATGAAAGCAATAAAGAATTTGAGACTGTATTAGCTTAGCATATTAACTAATCTACTACAGTATCTTACACGGCACCTCTCCAAATCTATAATTTCCAGTTTTATTGGAAAAATTATAAACTGAAGATAAACTATAATGAAGCTTATTTGAAAAAACACACAACACGGACGAAAATATTATGACACTTTCTTTGTTGGCAATACTCTTTTCATTGGTTTCACCTGTTCTTGCTATTTATTTATATATTAAAAATAAAAAAGATATTGCCGAGCAATCTAGAGAAAACAAATTTTTTTTGAAATTCATAAAGAAAAATTGGCCGCAGAAAAAATTGAAAATGTTTTGACTAAATTTAACGAATTATATAATACGTCTAAAGACAATGGAGTGAGCGCTCTCATTAGATCAGGAATAAAAAGCATCGATACTGAAGAGCAGCTTCAATATATTATTAATGAAATCGAAAAGACAACAAATAAAAATCAAGGGGATACTAAGATCCAGCCTATGAGGAATTCCTAGTTCTTCAGACGTAAGGAGACCTGAAAATCTTTCTTGATTATATAATTTTACGATGTAGTTGAGCGTGTCTTGCTCTTTCCAACATACAAGTATGTTGGAAGGTATTTTGTTCGTTAAGCTTATTTTATTAGGCATAAAATGTAGCTGGTAATTTTTCATCTTCTTATTCCTTTAAAAAAGCCAATATTTTCCTTAGTACCAAATTTACTATTTATCACGATTTAACTTTCTAACGTAAGGTTCCTGAGCTTTTTTTGTTCAAAGTTATCTTTTAAGGCCTCTATTGTAGGCGAGTTCAATAAGTTATTATATAATTTTTTATTAGGTCTCCTTATGAATGCGCTACCTACCCTAACCCTTCATCTTGATAAAGACTACGCCGCTTTCTTTGATGCGCTTAGAAAGCGTTTAAAAGATGCGCAAGTGCGTGCGGCACGTGTCGTTAATACTCAAGTTCTTGAATTTTATTGGCAACTGGGCCGAGATATCTTACAAATGCAAACGGTTAAGCCTCAGTGGGGCCAAAAATTACTCACTCAGCTTTCTCACGATCTCCAAGCTTATGCTCCAGGTGTCTCCGGCTTTTCCAAGCGTAATTTGGAGTATATGCGCTTGCTAGCCACTATTTACCCAATTCTAGAGGAGTTTACGCAGCAGCCTGCTGCGCAATTGCCTTGGAGTCAGATCCAGTTGCTTCTGGACAAATTTAAAGATGATCCCGTTCGTCGAGAGTGGTACGCTAAGCAGGCTTTCCTGTACGGATGGTCACGTCCTAGTCTCAATACCCATATTAAAAGTGAGCTTTATGAGCGGCAAGGCTTGGAAGACAATAAATCCTCAAATTATAGAGAACAGCTTCCATCACCCCAATCTGATTTAGCCCATGAATTGTTGAAAAATCCCTATAATTTTGATTTTTTGACTATTTCTAAAGAGGCCCATGAACGCGAGATTGAAAAGGCGTTAGTCACTCACGTTCGCGATTTTCTTTTGGAGTTAGGTGCTGGTTTTTCGTTTGTAGGAACCCAGGTGCCGCTTGAAATTGATGGCGAAGCTTTTTTTATCGATGCCCTTTTTTACCACTTAAAATTGAGGTCCTTTGTCGTCTGTGAAATTAAGGCCAAAAAATTTAAACCAGCCGATTTAGGGCAGCTTAGTTTTTACTTGGCTGCAGTTGATCAAACATTGCGACACCCACAAGACAATCCCACTATTGGTATTTTACTTTGTGAATCGCGCAGTAAAATTATTGCAGAATACGCGCTAAAAAATATTAATGCACCTATCGGTGTTTCTGAATATAAACTGGCCAAGAGTCTACCTAAAGAACTTAAGACAAGTTTACCTACGATTGAAGAGATAGAAAATGAGTTAAATGAGGTAAATAGTAAAGAAGATTAAAAACAGTTAGAAAATGATTTTTCAACTGATCTTTTCTTAACTTAAATTTAGTTGATCAATGGGCTCTAAATCTATTTCAAATTTACTTTTACTTTTTTTCTGTTCATTAGCAATACAATTACCTCATCAAACAAGCCAAAAAAACATGAATAAACCACATGATCAAAGCCATAGAGAGTAATGATGCAAAATATAAGACGATAAACCAAAACCAGGCATTGGGTTTTTTATTTATTTTAGTAATGAATGATCTCATTCACTTTTCCTCTGAAAATATGATACGAGTAAAACGTATAAATCAGTAAAACAGGTAACATCACACAGGCACCTACCATGATAAAAATGAGCGTATTTTGTGGCGATGCAGCTTCTTGAATCGTAATTGAATAAGGAACAATGTAGGGGAAAATATCGAAACCAAAACCAGCATAACAACAAAGTACGATCAACACAGTACACCAATAGGGCGCACGTTCCCAAGCACGGAGTAAGCCGAGCCATAAAGAAATAAAAGTGAGCAAGGCTACTGCCGGAAATAAGGCGAGCAACAGATGATTGTATTGATGGAACCAAGTCTCATGGATTTCTTTGCTGACATACAGTGAGAAAATACTCACCGCAACCAATAAAAATCCAAATAAAGGTGTTAGAATTTTTGAAACATTGCGCATCTTTGTCTGAATTTGGCCGGATGTTTTCAAAATGAGCCGTGTAGCACCTAGCAAAGAATAAGCTACGATCAATACCAAGGCTGTCAGCAAACTGAAACTGTTGATCCATTGATAAGGCCCATTAAAACCCTGAATCACATTTCCTAAAATACTTCCCTGAATAAATGCGGCTCCCAAGCCTGAAATAAAAAAAAGCATATCCCAGTAATGTTGCCCTTTTTTACCTGCTTTGAGACGAAATTCAAAAACAACTCCCCGAAAAAGCAAACTCAACACCATCAACAGCAAAGGAATATACAAAATAGGTAATAAGGTACTAAATCCAAGAGGAAATGCACCATAAAGAGATGCCATCCCCAGAACCAACCAGGTTTGATTTCCATCCCAGGTCGGTAAAATAACACTCATGGCGATATTACGCTCTTCTGTCTTTAGAAAGGGCATCACCATCCCAGTTCCTAGCGTAAAACCATCTAACACAACATACATCAAAACGCAGAATGCGATAATTCCAGCCCATGCTAATGCTAAAACTGTCATTTTTTCACCTCTGGGTGCATATAAATAAATGGCATTTTCGGTTCATCAGAAATATCGGGGCCTTTGCGCACAATTTTTCCGAAATAAAGAAAATAGAAAAATCCAAAAATCACGCCATAAACGAGAAAAATCAATATTAACGATATGGAAACATTATGCATGGAAACACCCGATGCTGCATCGGCCGTTCTTATCATATTGTAGACTACCCAGGGTTGGCGGCCGGTTTCGGCCGTAAACCAACCTGTAATCAGAGCAATAAATCCAGTTGGTGCTAAAAGAATACAAGTTTTATGATACCATGGACTATTATAAAGCCGATTTTTAAATCGTAAGTAAATCGCAATAGCACTCATTAATAGCATTAACAATCCAAGCCCTACCATGATGCGAAAACTAAAAAAGACAATGGGCACATAAGGTCTATCTTTTGCTGGAACGCTGGTAAGGCCCGTCAAAACCCCATTCCATTCATGTGTATTGAGTACACTGGCCAAATGAGGAATCGAGATCGTAAATTCATTTGTCTCTGTAGTCTCATTAGGCCATCCAATTAAAATCAGCGGAGCACCTGGTTGTGTATTCCAATTAGCCTCCATCGCCGCTGTTTTAATAGGCTGATATTTTTCAATGACGAGTCCTACGGTATCCCCCATAAAAATTTGTATACAAATTAATGGCAAGATAGTGAGGGTTGCGATGGAAAAACATTTTTTTGCCAATACCAGATGCTCTTGCTTCAACAGATAAAAAGCGGATACGCCGCTAATCACCAACAATGTTGTTAAATAAGCGGCCAAAAGCATGTGAATGAAACGTGGAATAGTGGATGGATTAAAAATCACTTGCCACCAACTTTGAACGATAAAATGTCCATTTTTAATGGTTGCTCCTGCTGGGGTTTGCATCCATGAATTAGCCGATAAAATCCAGAACGCCGAAACGGTCACACCCAAAAAAACCAATAAAGTAGCCAAATAGTGGAGCTTGGGCCCAACTTTGTTCCATCCAAAAAGCATGACACCCAAAAAACCTGCCTCAATAAAGAAGGCGGTCAGTACCTCATACGTGAATAATGAACCGAGAACAGCACCGACTGAATCAGTGAATTGTGACCAATTTGTTCCCAATTGAAACTCCATCACAATTCCTGAGACGACACCCATGCCAAAGGTGAGAGCAAATATTTTCATCCAAAATTTGCAAATATTGAGATAAAGGGGATTTTTTGTTTTAAGCCAAACACCCTCCATGACGGCCAAAAAAGTAGCAAGTCCTATGCTAAAGGCAGGGAATAAAATGTGAAAAGCGATGGTAAATCCAAACTGTACTCGCGAGAGAAATTCTGCACTTAACATGAACAAACCTCACTTGAAACTAGAGTTTGGAATAAAATAAAACAATTTTTATAGTTTGTACAGTTAATTGGAGAGTCTACAGACTCATTTCGCATTGGAAGAGCCTGGGTCTAGCCTAAGTTGACTTGCAAATTAAGAATATCTGTTCTAGCCTAGAGAATGGATGTTCTAAGGGTTAAAGTCAAATTGATGTCAAAACTTACAGTCACAATATTAAGCGATGAGGTTCTGGATAATACCATGCATCTTTTTTGGCACAAGGGGTTTGCTAATACCTCCGTTGATGAAATTGCCTTATTGACTGGATTTAATCGCGCAGCAATTTATAAACATTTTGGCAGTAAAAATAAGCTATTTTTAGCCATGCTCCAACGTTATCGTGAACGTGTGACCTCTCGATTTATTGCACCATTGCAGCGAAAAAATAATGATTTGAACGGTATTCTGGATTTTTTTGCACAAATTTTACCTCTCTGTCAAATGAGTGATACATCGAATGGTTGTTTTTTAATCGCTACCGCGTCTGATCTGCCTTTACATACACCACCTGTCATTAATTTTATTGAGGATTTTTTATCATTATTGCGTCAACTTTTTTACGATAATCTTTCTACAGCTAAGGTACATAAGCAGATACAGAGTGATCTGGATTGCTCTACCGCTGCTGATTTTTTAGTAGGAAATGTTTTTGGTATTTGGACATTGTTGCGCGCACATGCCCCTCAAGCCTTATTGGAGAATCATGTGCAGGGGGTGTTGAATTATGTGTTATCTTGTCATAATTGATTGAATTATAAGTGATTTATGAGATCGCTGATGAATATTAGGGAGTCCCTTAAGCGGCTGAGATGCTCTGTATTTCAACCATGATGGATGAAATGATAAAAGGATAAATATGATGAGTAATATGAAAATGCAGTCAAAATTATTAATGTGTTTCGTGATGGTTGTCAGTTTATTTTTTACAGGATTAAGTTTTGCAGCAAATACACCGCCGCAAACAGAAACTGCAATTTTTGCTGGAGGTTGCTTTTGGTGCATGCAAGAAGATTTTGATCAAGTGAAAGGGGTTGTTCATACGACCGCGGGTTATACCGGCGGGACGCAAAAAAATCCAACCTATGAAGAAGTCTCTGCTGGAATCACGGGTGATTATGAATCTGTGAAAGTCGAATATGATCCCTCTGTCATTTCTTATCCGCAATTACTTCAAGTTTTTTGGCATGATATTGATCCCACCGATCCGAACGGACAATTTTGTGATAAAGGGGCTCAATATCGCGCCGTGATTTTTTATTCAAAACCACAGCAACAGCAAGCTGCTTCTCTCAGTAAACAACAACTCATCGCATCGGGTCGTTTTAAAGAGATTGTGACCCAAATTCTACCGGCAACCCCCTTTTATCCTGCGGAAACTTACCATCAAGAGTATTATAAAAAGAATCCTCTACACTATAAATTCTATCGTTATACTTGTGGTCGCGATCAAAGATTAAAACAAGTATGGGGCACGTCATCATAAGGAGTGAATTATGAAAAGGATTATTTTTGTTTTTATAGGATTGTTTATGTTAAGTGTCAATGTCTATGCAGCAACAACGTATGTTAAGCCGAGTGAGACTCAATTAAAACAGCAACTCACACCGATGCAATATAAAGTGACACAAGAGGGTGGCACAGAAGAATCTTTTAATAATGCATATTGGAACAATGATCAACCTGGTATTTATGTGGATGTGGTTTCAGGCCAACCTTTATTTAGTTCCACTGATAAATATGACTCAAAAACAGGATGGCCTAGCTTTACACAACCTATTTCGCAAAAAGATATTGTTTTAAAAACTGATCATAGCTGGTTCATGACACGTACCGCAGTGAGCTCAAGTGAGGCAGATTCGCATCTTGGGCATTTATTTGATGATGGTCCAGCGCCTACACATCAGCGGTATTGCATGAATTCAGCAGCTTTAAAATTTATTCCTGTTGCAGATATGCAAAAAATGGGTTACGGTCAATATTTATATTTATTTCAAAAACCAGATCAGAGTCAACCTGGAGCTAGTGATAAAAAATGAAAAATAACATCGTTCGAATTCTCGTGATTGCTGTTTTCATTGCATTGTTTGGCTTGTTTTTTTATTTCCATCTGTATCAATATCTCAGTTTTGATGCCTTGAAAGAATATCGACAACAACTTTTAATGTGGACTGCACAACATTATCTTTTGATGATGATTAGTTTTATGGCGGTTTATATTATTGCTGTTGCCACCTCTGTGCCTGGGGCTACTTTTTTAACGTTAGCGGGTGGTTTTTTGTTTGGAATTACACTTGGGACCGTTTATGTCGTGATTTCTGCCACGTTGGGTTCAATCTTAGTATTTTTAGCTGTAAAAACAGTGGTAGGGTCATGGTTGGTAGAGCGTGCGAGTGGTTGGGTGGCGCGCCTGGAAAAAGGTTTTCAAGAAAATGCCTTTAATTATCTCTTAACATTACGCCTTGTTCCTTTATTTCCATTTTGGCTCGTCAATATTGTACCGGCCATCCTTAATGTACCTTTACGTACGTTTATTATTACCACCGCATTTGGAATCATCCCAGGTTCTTTGGTCTATGTGATGCTCGGAAATAGTTTGGGTATTCTCTTTGAGCAAGGCCGTACACCTGATTTAGGGATTATATTTCAGCCTTATATTTTAATTCCGCTTTTAGGTTTAGCATTTCTCTCGTTATTGCCTGTTTTTTATAAGCAAATTAAAGGAAAGAACGAATGAATTCGGTCATAAAAACAGATATTGCAATTATCGGCGCAGGAGCTGCAGGTTTGAGTGTTGCAGCTGGCGCTGCTCAAATGGGCGCAAAGGTGGTTTTGATTGAAGCGGGTAAAATGGGCGGGGATTGTCTGAATTATGGCTGCGTACCCTCTAAAGCATTATTGGCAGCAGCTAAAACAGCACAAACCCTGCGAAATGCGAGTGTTTTTGGGATCACGCCCCATGAGCCGGAGATTGATATTTCCCGTGTGATGGCATCGGTGCAATCGGTCATCAAAACCATTGCTGTACATGATGCTGTTGAACGTTTTGAAAAAATGGGCGTGCATGTGATATCAGGGATTGCTTCTTTTGAAGATAGAGACACTCTCAAAGTCGATCATCAACGTATTCAAGCACGTCGTTTTGTGATTGCAACAGGTTCTTCAGCTGCAATACCACCTATCCCTGGTTTAGATCGTATTCAGTTTTACACCAATGAAACGATATTTAATTTAAATGAAAATCCTAAGCATTTGATCATTATTGGGGGCGGGCCTATTAGTTGCGAATTGGGGCAAGCTTTTTTACTCTTGGGTATTAAAGTCACGGTGTTAGAGGCCTTTCATATTTTACCGCGCGATGAACAAGACTTGGTATCTATTTTACGCGATACTTTGATTGAGCAAGGCTTAAATTTATATGAAAAAAGTAAAATTTTAGAAGTGAAATCAACAACCGAAGGTATTGACATTCTCATTGAGCAAGAGGGTAAAAAAATCAATATTCAGGGTTCGCATGTATTGGTTGCAGCCGGGCGGACTCCAAATATCAAGCATTTAAATTTAGAAGCGGCAGGGATTCAATACAACCCTAAAGGTATACAAGTTGACGCGCGTTTACGCACCAGCAATCGTCGCGTGTACGCGCTCGGTGATGTGGTTGGCCCGTATCAATTCACTCATATAGCTTCTTACCATGCAGGTATTGCTTTACGTAATATTTTATTTAGGTTACCCGCAAAGACAAATTATACAGCAGTGCCCTGGGTCACTTATACCCATCCAGAATTGGCGCATGTGGGGTTATCGAGTGCAGATGCCTTAAAACAGGACGCTCAAGCTAAAATACTCACTTGGGATTTTTCTGAAAATGATCGAGCACAAGCAGAGTATGATACGTGTGGCAAAATCAAGCTGATCACCAGTAAAAAAGGACGTATCTTAGGTGTGACCATCGTAGGGCCGCAGGCCGGGGAATTGTTAATCCCATGGATCAGTGCAATCCAGGGCAAAAAAACAGTTCGTTGTATGACCGATCTGATCGTTCCTTATCCTACACTGAGTGAAATCAATAAACGTGTCGCGGGGGAATATTATACCCCAGTTTTATTTTCTAAACGAACCAGGCGATTGGTTTGGTTATTAAATTTATTGGGATAAGCCACGATGTTAGAAACTTACTTCCGACCTTTTTATCAGCAGATTCTGGTTAATCCAGTCGCTAAGCGATTAGCCCACAAGTTATCACCGAGCCAGATCACGGTATGTGCAGGCTTGCTTGGGATTTTAGTATTTCCTGCACTTTTATTGAATTTACCCTTTCTTGCGGTTTTATTTTTATTGCTATCGGGATATTGTGACACTTTAGATGGAACACTGGCGCGACTGACAGAAACCACTTCGAATACGGGCAGTATTTTAGATATTATCTGTGATCGTTTCGTTGAATTTGTCGTGATTTTAGCCTTGTTTGCTGTTGATCCCAGCCATCGATCATGGGTTTCTTTATTGATGCTAGGTAGTGTTTTAATGTGTGTGACGAGTTTTTTGATCGTCGGTATTTTTACACCGAATACCTCAGAGAAAAGCTTTCATTATAGCCCAGGGTTGATGGAACGTGCAGAAGCCTTTTTATTTTTTATCGCGATGATTCTATGGCCGAGTGCGTTTAATACATTAGGTGTTTTATTCACTGCATTAGTGGGTAGCACCGCGGTGATTCGATTAGCACAATATCATCGGCAGCAAAAATACATACTGTAGGAACAAGTCTTGTGTCTACCCGATATTAACAATTTTATGATCACAGGAATCTCATGAAAAAACATAAACGGACTCTTTTCTCTTACCTGATGTTGTTTTTATTGATTTTATATATTCCTTTAAGTTTCGCTGCACCTATCAAATCGCTTTGGGATATTTGGCAACCTTACAATGCCAATTCTACAAAAGTAATTAATCATCAGCTTTATCAAAATTTTTTAACGAAGTATGTGTCTACCAACGCACAAGGACTTAATTTAGTGCATTACTCAGCGGTGACACCGCAAGATAAAGCAGAGTTAGAGCGTTATTTGAGTCAAATGAGTGTGGTTTCAATCGCAGAATACAATCGTAACGAGCAACTCGCGTATTGGATCAATGTTTATAATGCGCTAACGATAGAAACAATCTTAAATCATTACCCGGTTCAAAGTATTCGTGACATTAAATTAGGTGGTTTTTTTAGTGATGGCCCGTGGGATGCTAAACTCCTCACGATTGATCACATTCCCGTCTCACTCAATGATATGGAGCATCGCATTATTCGGCCGATTTGGAATGACCCTCGGACGCACTATGCCTTAAACTGCGCTTCTTACAGTTGTCCGAATTTGCAAAAAACTGCGTATACCGGAGCGAGTGTAAATCGGATGTTAACTTCTGATGCGAAAGCCTATATCAATAGTCCACGCGGTGTGGATATTAAAAACAATCAACTCATTATTTCTAGCATTTATGATTGGTATCAAATTGATTTTGGTAGCAATGATCAAGCGGTGATTACTCATCTAGAACAATATGCTGATCCAGCCTTAGCCAAACAATTAAAGAGTTTCAATATGATTGCGGGGTATCAATATAATTGGCAGCTCAATGGAAATTGACGGAAAGACTATGCGAATCGAAAAAAGCGATCTTAAAAAAGCAGCGTGGTATTTAAAGCCATTTTTCTGGCATCAGATTATGCTGAAAAAATGACGATTACCGATCAAAAAGTCGATGAGCTTTGTTTTTTAACCTTAAAACAATTTTTTTCTGAAAATGCCATTATTGATTTAACAGCATTGATTGCCTTTCAAAATATGTCGAGCAAATTTAACAGTGCACTTGAGATTGAGCTGAATTGATGCATCCTAGGTTTCCAGGAGGCTTTCGTGAAGGGCATCAAGAAAGAGAACTAGAAGCGTTTTATGGTGGCCAAAATTTATACTTAAATCGTTCGCATGAGCACGCAATGTCCAAATCACCTTTATTAAGGCACCAGACTGGAAGTCATGTTTTATGTTAAGTAGAGAGAATTTGCTCTCTACTTAACTTGAGCCTGGGTCTTGTAACAACATCTTGTATCTATTAGACTGCGCCTTTCGAGAGCTTTTGTTAAGTGAGGGAGATGCACAACCGTGATTAAGCTTCGACATCTATGTTCTATATTGTGTGCCGTGGGGTTCACCCTCCTGCTTGCAGGGTGTCATGCGGCTGTCCTCGATCCCAAGGGGCCAATCGCTCTGGCTGAACGGCACATGCTCTTTATGGCGCTTGGGCTTATGCTGATTGTGGTATTGCCCGTCTTCATCGCAACAGCCCTGATTACAAGACGCTATCGCGCTTCCAACACTAAGGCAAAATACACGCCAGATTGGTCGCACAGTATCACACTTGAAATCGTCTGGTGGTCAGTGCCGTTAGCCATTATTGTTGTACTAGCCTCGCTCACTTGGATAGCTGCTCACCGACTTGATCCTTATAAACCCATTAAATCGGATATTAAACCTATCACAATCCAAGCCATTGCTCTTCAGTGGCGTTGGGTTTTTATCTATCCTGAACAACAAATTGCCACGGTTAACTACATGGAGTTCCCAGCGAATACGCCGATCAATTTTAAGATCACCGCTGATGCGCCCATGAATTCATTTCAAATTCCCCAATTAGCAGGACAAATTTATGCAATGCCTGCAATGCAAACACAGTTGCATCTAATGGCCAACGAAGTGGGTAACTACAGTGGGCGTTCAGTCAGTTTCAGTGGTGATGGTTTTTCTGGAATGACCTTTGTTGCAAAAGCAACCACACAAGATGACTTTAATCAGTGGGTTCAATCGGTTAAAAGTTCGCCGCACCAATTAACTCAAGAAGGTTATGATGAATTAGCGAAGCCCAACGAGGATCGCAGTGTGATTCTCTATTCGACAGTTGCAACTGATCTTTTCAAAAATGTGATCATGAAGTACATAACAACAGCACCATCTGCCCAGGGTTCTCCCATGCAGATGAACAGCGCCCCATAGAAGGAAAAAAACATGCTTCAACATTTAATTTTCGGCAAATTAACGCTTGCTGCGATTCCCTATCAAAACCCCATCATTGTGGGTGCGGGTCTGTTCATGGTGTTGTGTGCGTTGGCTGTGATTGGTGCACTTTTTTATTTCAAGCGATGGACATGGCTATGGAAGGATTGGTTAACCTCTGTTGATCATAAAAAAATTGGGATTATGTACATCATCCTGGCAGGCGTCATGTTGGTGCGTGGATTCATTGATGCGATCATGATGAGAAGCCAGCAAGCGATTGCGGTGGGTAGTCACGCAGGTTATTTGCCGCCAGAGCATTTTGATCAAGTCTTTACGGCACATGGCGTGATCATGATTTTCTTTATGGCAACGGCGTTGGTATTTGGGATTGTCAATATCATTGTGCCTCAGCAAATTGGAGCACGCGACGTTGCCTATCCTTATTTAAATTCCTTAAGTTTTTGGTTGACGGTTGCAGGTGCGGCATTAGTGAATATTTGCCTCATTATCGGTGATTTTGCGGCCACAGGTTGGCTAGCTTATCCGCCTCTTTCAGAATTAGCTTATAGTCCGGGTGTCGGTGTTGATTATTATCTGTGGGCATTGACGCTCTCAGGTGTGGGTACTTTAATTGGTGGAATTAATATCCTCGTCACCATTGTTAAAATGCGCTGTCCTGGAATGACATTAATGAAAATGCCACTGTTTACATGGTCATCGTTGACCAGCATGGTGCTCGTGGTGGTTTCTTTTCCCATTTTAAATATTACACTTGGGATGTTATTTTTAGATCGTTTTTTTGGTATGCACTTTTTCACCTCCGATTTTGGCGGTAATCCCATGATGTATGTCAACTTGATTTGGTCATGGGGACATCCTGAAGTTTATATTCTTATTTTGCCCGCGTTTGGGATTTACTCAGAAATTGTCGCGACGTTTTCAAAGAAAACACTCTTTGGTTATGCAGCCATGGTGTGGGCAACGGTGGCGATTGCCTTTTTATCTTTCACAGTTTGGGTGCATCACTTTTTTACGATGGGTGCGGGTGCTGATGTGAATGCCTTTTTTGGTATAGCCACGATGATTATTTCAGTCCCCACCGGTGTGAAAGTCTTTAATTGGCTTGCAACGATGTATCGCGGGAAGATTACATTTGCAACGCCGATGATGTGGACCATTGCATTCTTGATTACATTCAGTATTGGCGGTATGACCGGCGTTCTGATGTCCATTCCTGCTGTGGATTTTCAAGTGCATAACAGCGTGTTCTTGGTGGCGCATTTTCATAATACTATCATTGGTGGTGTGGTCTTTGGTTTGTTTGCGGGTTATACCTACTGGTTTCCAAAGATGTTTGGTTTTACGCTCAATGAAATGTGGGGCAAACGCGCATTCTGGTGTTGGGTCACGGGTTTTTACACTGCCTTTATGCCACTTTACGCACTTGGTTTAATGGGAATGACGCGTCGCTTGGATCATTATGATGCCTCGACAGGTTTTCATCCATACTTAGTTGTTGCTGCGATCGGTGTGGCGATCATTCTCGCAGGGATTATTTGCCAAGCGATCCAGCTCATCGTCAGTATTCGTGACCGTGAAAAGAATCGTGATTTGACGGGCGATCCTTGGGATGCGAGAACCTTGGAGTGGTCAATTCCTTCGCCACCACCCTTCTATAATTTTGCAATTGATCCGGTTGTTGATTCTCGCGATCCCTTCTGGGCTGAAAAGCAAAAGAGAAAGCAACCTGGTTATGTAGCGCAAAAACCACAATATACCGATATTCACATGCCGAAAAATACGTCAGTTGGATTTCTGATTGGCATGTTTAGCCTATTATTTGGTTTTTCAATGGTTTGGGTTATGCCGCTGCCAGCAACGGTGGGTGGTATTGCCATTCTCGCCTGTATTATTGCTAGAACTTTTAATTTTGATACAGAATATTACGTCAAAGCTGCGGAAGTTGAAAAAATAGAAGCCGCTTATGCCGCTGGAGAACGAGTATGACAGCACAGACCTTAAATCATGGGCATAATGGTGCCCATCAGGGCGTTAATCCCAAAGTTGTATTTGGATTTTGGGTGTTTATTCTGACCGATTTTATTTTGTTTGCAGCACTGTTTGCGACGTATTCGGTTTTACACAATAACACCTTTGGTGCGATGGGGATTAAAGAAATCACACGCTTATCGTATGTGATGATTCAATCGCTCATCTTTTTGACGAGTAGTTTTACTTGTGGCATGGCGATTGTTGCGCTCAGAAATGAGCAGCGATCGAAAGTCATGGCGTGGTTATTTGTTACATTCTTATTGGGTTTAAGTTTTGTAGGCCTGGAATATAAAGAATTTACAGGTTTGATTCATGCAGGGGCAACCTGGCATACCAGTGCATTTCTTTCATCTTTCTTTACCTTGGTTGGCCTGCATGCTTGCCACGTTGTTGTAGGTCTGCTGTGGATTTTAATTCTGATGCTTCAACTCACCATGCAAGGAACAACGTCCACGATGATGAAGACACGGTTGGCTTGCCTAGGGTTATTTTGGGATTTTTTGAATATTATCTGGGTTTTTATCTTTTCAATTGTTTACTTAATGGGAGCAATTTAAATGTCTCATCATCATCATCATCACGATGCTGGAAGCAGCCAAGTCGAACATGGTCAGCATAAATTTAAGCGTTATGTGACTGGATTTATTTTATCGCTCCTATGTACAGTTCTCGCCTTTAGTTTGGTGGATCAGCATTTAATCCCCAATCATGCGCTCTATGCGGCTGTCGCAATTCTTGCTTTTGTACAGGCCGTGATTCAAGTGCTCTGCTTTGTTCGTTCAAATACCAGTCATGAAGATGGCGTTTGGAATATTGTAGCCTTCCTTTTCACCCTTGGTGTGATTGTCATCTTGGTCGCCGGTTCGCTATGGATCATGTATAACTTAAATTACAATATGGCCATGTAGTGAGATTTTTTTCAATTCTTAAGCCGGGAATCATCTTTGGCAATCTTGTCACGATTTGCGGTGGTGTTTTTTTAGCGACACAAGGTAAGCTTAATCTTGAAGTGCTGTTGGCAGCGCTTCTTTCGATGTCGCTGATCATTGGTTCAGGTTGTGTTTTAAATAATTACATTGATCGTGATATTGATCATCTCATGGAGCGGACGAAGAACCGCGTTTTAGTTCAGCAATTATTATCAGTTCGAATAGCAATTGTTTATGCTATTTGTTTGGCGATTGCTGGCTTTTTATTGTTGGGCTTTGCCACAAATCTTTTGACAGTGAGTATTGCCGCGCTTGGTGTTTTTTTCTACGTTGTTTTATACAGTCTTTATTTCAAACGAAAATCAAATTACGGGACTTTGATCGGTGCGGTATCTGGCGCAGTTCCACCTGTGATTGGTTATTGTGCCGTGACAGGGCATTTTGATTCAGCCGCGTTTTCTGTTTTCCTAATTTTATTTTTGTGGCAGATGCCACATTTTTATGCGATTGCTCTATATCGTTTGAGTGATTATGAAGCGGCTTCTCTTCCTGTCTTGCCCTTGAGAAAAGGTATTCCCCATACAAAAAAAAGTATTTTATATTACACAGCTGCGTTCACCGTAGCTGCAGTGATGCCCAGTGTATTGGGTTACACGGGTTGGGTTTATGGCCTCGTGGCCTTTTGTTTTGGGTTGGCGTGGTTTTTGTTAGGTCTGCAAGGCTTAAAAACGACAGAAGATCGCGCTTGGGCCCGCAAGATGTTTCTTTTTTCGATCATCACGATCATGGTGTTGTCGATGGCGATGTTGGTGAAGGTGTAGAAGGGGCTTCGTCAGGTATGCTGATATTCTACAACATGCCATTTTTACCTTGGTGTCATCCCGGAATTTAGTGGTTCTTAGCGCGTACTCGCGCTTAGAGCCACTTAATATCCGGGATCCAGTTTTAAAGGGATTTCTTCCTCATCAAAACGTTGGGTTTTGCAGATTTAATTTTGTTGGGTTACGCGAGTACGCTAACCCAATCTTGAGTTGCTCAAAAAAAGTTGAGTGCTTTAATGCTAATCGGAGGTACTTAACATAAAAATCATCCTCACCCGCCACGGCAAACCTAATCTCAATCAAAATGTATGGCTTAATTCACGTGAATTTTTTCAGTGGGAACGTGATTACGCTGAAGCTGGTTTAATCCCATCAACCGAACCTTCGCAAGATCTCGTCGATCT
Source organism: Pseudomonadota bacterium (assembly GCA_021808365.1). Lineage (GTDB taxonomy): Bacteria > Pseudomonadota > Gammaproteobacteria > JAKBBU01 > JAKBBU01 > JAKBBU01. The sequence continues at coordinate 18,119 of JAKBBU010000010.1, read as the reverse complement.
TGTTGCGAACGTGGCATGTTTTGTTTCGAGTGAGTTGCCAAGATCCATTGAGTCATTACAAAAATTGCATGAAGGTCTTCATGTTAAAAGTTCATTATTTAATGAGCCTGGTCTGCCACGTTTGCATGTTCCATGGTTAAGAATGCAAGCAAAACATTGGTGTGTATTTAAACGGATCCTCTGGTTGTTGGGTTGTTCAAAAGAATGCGAATCTTATCGTCAGGCTTGTACTCGTGCTCAAGAAGCATCAAATTTACTGATTAAACAGGCTCGCCAAAACGGTATGGTATTGTTGATGGGGCATGGCACCATGAATAGGTTGATTTCAAGGTGTTTGAGGAAGAGCGGTTGGGGTCGTGTTTCTCATGGTGGAGATCGGTATTGGGGATTTGGAGTTCATTTTTTTGAATGAAAATAAATGAAGAGATCCCTTTTTATAGACTGGATTCCCGCCTCCGCGGGAATGACGCTGAAGAAAAAATCTTTTTTTATAGAAAATCTTAGTTTTTTTATTTTCATGTGTAGGTACTGTGTCTTTTCAACAAAGTTTTGTCTTCTTCATTAAAAATGATATCCTAAAGAATTGCAAAAAAGCTCAAAAATTGATCGAGCTGTGAGCTTTTTTATCTTTGTTTCTTATTGGGATGGAATCAACGTGAAAATTCTTTTTTTGGACGAGTCAGGTGATCATAACTTATCCACAATTGATCCTGCATACCCCTTGTTTGTATTAGGTGGTATTATCGTTGATCAGACTTATGCTGAGGGAGTCCTTAAAGAAGCACTTGATGATTTTAAAAAACGGCTATTTGGAAAAACGGACATCATTCTGCATACTGCAGACATTACACGCAATAAAAATGGGTTTGAGGCGTTAATTGATCCACTTTTCCGAGCAAAGTTCTATCATGAGCTCAATGCTTTGATTGCCAGCCTAAAATTTACCGTTGTTGCCTGTGTGATACGTAAAGATATTCATCTCTCACGTTATGGTCTTGCAGCGGTCGACCCGTATTTTTTAAGTCTCGATATTTTAGTTGAACGTTTTTGTATGCACATTGGCAATCAAGCTGCTTCAGGGTTGATTATTGCAGAAAAGCGAGGACCTACACTTGATCATGAACTTGATTTGGCCTGGTTAAACTTAAAGATTCAAGGCACGCGCTACATGAAAGCGACTCAAATTGAAAAAAGAATTATGGGGTTAAATTTGCGAGCAAAATCAGAAAATATTATTGGCTTACAAATGGCAGATTTGGTTGTTAGCCCTATTGGACGGCACATACTTGGAAAATCACCAAAAGAAGATTTTCGATTGATCGAAGAAAAATTCAGACGCGGTGCGAAAGGTAATCATATAGGGTATGGGTTAGTTGTGCTACCCAAATAAAAAAGGCCAGTCCCCGCTACGCAGTGACCAACCTATTTTTTTATTTTAGCACAACCGATCGACAAAAATCAAGTGGCACGATCCGATGGTTAGAGCTATTTGGTTAAAAGTTAATTATTTTTGTGATCATTCCGATTACCTCAGGACTGTCATTCCCGCCTCTGCGGGAATGATGTTGAAGAAAAAACCCTGTGTCTCACAACATAAAGTCTGTATAATTGGCTCTAAGTCTTTTTCAGGAGTGGTTTTATGGCACGTGGTATCAATAAAGTTATATTAATCGGGAACTTAGGCGCTGATCCAGAAGTTCGTCATATGCCCAGTGGTGGCGCCGTGACCAGCGTCAGCATTGCGACGAGTGAGGCATGGAAAGATAAACAAACAGGTGAAATGCAGGAACGCACAGAGTGGCACCGTGTAGTTTTTTTTAACCGACTTGCTGAAATTGCAGGCGAATATTTGCGTAAAGGTTCGAAAATTTACATTGAAGGTCGTTTACAGACCCGTAAATGGCAGGATCAAAATGGGCAAGATCGTTACACGACGGAAGTGGTTGCCGGTGAAATGCAGATGCTTGATAGCCGAGGTGGTGCGGGTCAAGATGGTGAGTCACGTTCAGGTGGTGCTTCACGGTCTTCTTCGCAGTCTGCGCCCAGCAGTAATTATGAGTCGAGTACTGCGGGTTTTGATGACGATATTCCGTTTTAGATATTAATGAAGCAGAAAGTTTGTTGGGTTAGCCCGGCTTAGAAGCCGGGCTAACCCAACCTACATTAGATTGACAACTTCTTCTCGTTTTTATAGATCATCTTCAAGTATTGATAATAAGTTGATTGCCCCGCCGAAGCAGAAAGAATAAAACCTGCCTTTCCATCTAAAAAACCAAGTCGCAAGATATAGCTAAGGAAAAACATCCACACACCTTTGAAAAGTGCTCCGGAAAATGAAGATTTGCGTCCTCGACGCATACGTTCCTCAGCACCGAGAGCGCTGTAGTAATTCATTTTTTCGATTAAGGAATCAAGATTCGGAAAAGAATTGTGATAGATCAACCCAGGAAGATGAGCTATTTTTCCATTGACGATGACGCTTTCATGGACAAGCTCATCCCTATAAGCTGCATGTTCACGGCGAAAAAGATTAATGTGTTCATCAGAGCCAACAGCGAAGCGAATCGGTTGACCGTAAAAAAATAATCGGCGCTTGATGTAATGCCCGTGAATATTATTTGGAGGTTTTTTTAAAAGGGTTTGAATAATAATTTGTAACTCAGGGCTCACTTCTTCATCAGAGTCAAGGGATAAAACCCAATCCTTCGTGCAGGCAGCGAGCGCACGGATCCGCTGCGGACCAAAGCCGGGCCAATCGGTTTCAAAGACATGAGTTGTATATTCTTTAGCAATAGATAATGTTTTATCCGTGCTGCCTGAATCAAAGATTACAATTTCATCGGCCCATTTTACCGACTCTAAGCAGGGGCGCAGCGAGGCGGCAGAGTTTTTAGTAAGAACAATAACGCTCAATGACATGGCTGGACTCATTTAATTAATAAACCTGATTTACGTCGCCCTGGTAAACCGACGATTTCAGGGCAGCCCTGCCAATGCCAACGGAGAATCTTATAACTGGTTTGTGCTCGTTGTTTTATTCGAGGGTTGAACAGACCTAAGAAAAGATTGAACGGCAGTGGAATCGCTTGCCGAAGTAAGAGCCCTATACGTAGGCCATAGTATTGCCAGCGTGAATGATTTTTTTTAAAAAAGAGATACCGGCTTCGCCAATATTCAATTCTCACCTCAAATTTATAGGATTTTGTCGATTTCCCGCGACCATGATAAACATGAATTTGTGGTAAGAAAAAGATTTCCCACCCTGCTTTTTTTGTACGAAAACACCAGTCAGTTTCTTCATAGTAGAAAAAGTAGTCTTCATCATAGATGCCAATTTGATCCGCCATTGCTTTACGAATTAAGAAAGCAGCACCGCTTAGTGATTGAACAGAAACAGGCTCTTTTGGCTTAAATTTATCGCCATAGTAACGTTGAGGGAATAAAGCACGTAGAGAAGGTCCGGCTAATTCATAAAGTAGATCAGGTATTACTGAAAGCGAAGGTTGTGAATCCCCATTTTCGCAGAGTAATTGAGGGACAGCCATGCCGATTGAAGGATGTTGATCGAGGTAGGAAACCAGTTCATCAAGACTGTTTTCAGAGAGATAGGCGTCAGAATTGAGGCAAAAAAAGTAACGCCCTTGTGCCTTCCTAAAGGCTTGATTATTGGCATATCCAAAACCACGATTTTCAGTATTGGCGATTAAATGTACTTCCGGGAAGGAAGTTTGAACCATGCCTTGGCTGCCATCACTGGATCCATTGTCTACCACGAAGATTTCATAGCTGATTTTTTTTGCGCCCACTGAAATGGAAGATAAGCATCGTGAGAGCAAATCTTTGGTATTCCAATTGATGATGACGATACTGCAGTCAAAAGTTGGCATTTTTATTGCTACCTTATCCGGATGGGGTTAGATGGTTTGTAACTGTATAGCGAATGGGTATGAAACTCAAGATGGTTTTTCAAAGGGGTGTGAAGGCCTTTTACCGTGGGCAGCATGGGTAAACTTGCCTTAAAACGGCAAATATGGTATACCCAATCGGCTTTATAGCGACAGATTTAGGAAAACTATGCGTATTCAAGCATTAAAGTGGATAGAGGAGGGCAGCCAATGGGCCTTGATCATGACGCTCTTCATGTTACCGTTGTCGATTACGGGCAGTGATATTTTTATCAATATTGCAGTCGTGCTTTCCTTATTGCAATGTCGACGAGAACACTATCTTGCGATGCTCAAGCATCCGCTTACTCCGTGGGCACTCTCACTTTTTGTGTTAATGATGCTGGGGACATTGTGGAGTACAGCGCCTATTGGCATGCAATGGACTGCAGTCTTAAAATATATAAAATTTGCTTATTTAATTGTTTTATTTCCCGTGATTCGTAGCAAAACCATGATGTTTCGAGCCGTATATGCTTTTTTATTAGGTGCTTTGATCATTGTGCTGATTTCTTATGGTATTTTCTTAGGTTGGATCCCCACCAAGATGCCTGCAGATTCTATTTTTCATAATCATATCATCACGAGTTTTTTTGTGGCTTTTGCTGCTTATGTGAGTTTGTATTTAGCGGCACAAGATCGTCGGTTTTGTTGGGCCTATGCTGTTTTATTTGTATTGTTTACGCTGCAAATGTTTTTGATTAATCAGGGTCGAACAGGCATGGCTGTTGAGCTTGTCTTGATCTGTTTGTTTGGATTCCAGCGTTTTGGTTGGAAAGGATTTGTGGCGATGTCACTAGGCGCTGTTATTTTTTTAGGTGTTTTTTTAGAGCTCGATCATCAGTTTAAAAATAACATTCATGAAACGGTTTCTAGCGTTGCAGATTATTCAGAAAACTCAGAAACATCGTGGGGCTTTCGAATTAGTTTTGCCAAATTTGCTCTTGGTTTGATTGAGCAAAAACCCGTGACAGGGTTTGGTACGGGTGCATTTTACACAGAGTTTGCAAAAACAGGCGGCTTGCCAGGCTGGGGGCATTATTTGGTGACCCCGCATGATGAGTATTTAATGCTAGCTTCACAAGTTGGATTAGTCGGGCTTTTGTTGTATTTAATCTTTTTGGGTCGAGCACTGTGGCTAACACAGCGATCGAGTGTTGAAAGTCGATGCTTAGCACAAGGCCTCATCGTAACCTTTATTATTGCTTGTTTTTGCGATGCTCTTTTTTTTATATCAGCGACTGGTTATTTTTTCATTACAATGCTCGCTGTCTTGTTAGGAACAACAGCATTACGAAAAGAGGAAAAATAAAAAATTATGGATCACATCACGATTCGAGGTGCAAGGACGCATAATCTTAAAAATATTGATCTCACTTTGCCTCGTAATCAATTGATTGTGATCACAGGGCTGTCAGGTTCAGGAAAATCTTCCTTGGCCTTTGATACGCTCTATGCAGAAGGGCAGCGTCGTTATGTCGAATCGCTTTCTGCTTACGCACGCCAATTTTTATCGATGATGGAAAAACCGGATGTTGATCACATTGAAGGATTATCACCGGCGATTTCAATTGAACAAAAATCGACTTCACACAACCCACGATCAACGGTGGGTACAATCACCGAAATCTATGATTATTTGCGGTTACTTTACGCCCGCGTTGGACAACCACGTTGTCCAGAACATCGAACTTTATTGGAAGCGCAGACGATCAGTCAGATGGTGGATACTGTTTTATCATGGCCCAAGGAAATGCGGATCGTGATTCTTGCACCGGTGATCCAAGGGCGCAAGGGCGAGCATGTTCAATTGCTTGATGAATTACGTACACAAGGTTTTATTCGCGCACGTATCGATGGCAAAGTCGTTGAATTAGATGAAGCACCTAAATTAGCTCTTAATAAAAAACATGATATTGAAGTGGTCGTTGATCGACTCAAAGTGCGCGATGAAGTTCAATTGCGCTTAGCTGAATCATTTGAAACTGCTTTAAAGCTCAGCGATAGTTTAGTAAAAGTGATTTCGATTGAAGGCGAGAAAGAAAAAGAACACGTATTTTCAGCAAAATTTGCCTGTTCCCAATGTGGTTATAGTTTGATGGAATTAGAGCCTCGGTTGTTTTCATTTAATAATCCGGCGGGGGCCTGTCCAACCTGTGATGGTTTGGGCGTTGATCAATTTTTTGATCCAAAACGTGTCGTCATGGATGATAATTTAAGTCTTGCAGAAGGTGCCATTCGAGGTTGGGATCGTCGAAATTTGTATTATTTTCAAATGTTGATCGCGTTGGCGACACATTACCAATTTGATGTTGAAATGCCCTTTAAAAAACTAGCGAAAAAACATCAGCAGGTTTTATTTTATGGTAGCGGCAAGGAAGTGATCGAGTTTCGCTACATGAATGAACGTGGGAAAATCGTTAAAAAATCACACCCATTTGAGGGCGTATTACCCAATATGGATCGTCGTTATCGCGAAACAGAATCAAATACGGTTCGCGAAGAATTAGCAAAATATTTAACCTCAAAACCCTGTGATGATTGTGGTGGTGCTCGTTTACGCACAGAAGCCCGGCATGTTTTTATCGAGGATCATAATTTACCGCAAATCAGCGCACTTCAAGTGGGCCAAGCGCATCGATTTTTTGAGCGTTTAAAATTGAGTGGACGACGAGGTGAAATTTCTTCAAAAATTCAGAAAGAAATCGTGAGTCGATTGCAATTTTTAGTGAATGTCGGACTTGATTATTTATCCTTGGATCGCAGTGCGGAAACGTTATCGGGTGGTGAAGCGCAACGTATTCGGTTGGCGAGCCAAATTGGCGCGGGTTTAGTGGGTGTCATGTATATTTTGGATGAGCCTTCAATCGGTTTGCATCAACGCGATAATGGGCGATTATTGGCAACATTAAATCATTTGCGTGATATTGGAAATACCGTGATCGTGGTTGAACATGATGAAGAGGCAATCTGTGCAGCTGATTATATCGTGGATGTCGGGCCGGGTGCAGGTGTGCATGGTGGTAAAATTGTTGCGCAAGGCTCTTTGGCAGATATTAAAAAAGCAACTGAATCAATGACAGGTCAATATCTTTCAGGAAAGCGAAAAATTGAAATTCCTGAAGAGCGACGATCAGTTGATCAAACCCGTTTATTAAAAATTTTAGGTGCATCAGGTAATAATCTTAAACATATCGATGTGACATTGCCAATAGGATTATTTACTTGTGTTACTGGTGTTTCTGGATCGGGTAAATCAACGTTGATTAACGACACTTTATTTCCTGCTGCGGCAGTGGCGCTCAATGGTGCGCTACATCGCGAGCTTGCAGCACATCGCACCATTTCAGGGTTAGAATATTTTGATAAAGTCGTTGATATTGATCAAAGCCCTATTGGACGCACGCCGCGTTCAAATGCAGCAACCTATACGGGCATGTTTTCGCCAATCCGAGAATTATTTGCGGGCACGCAAGAAGCACGGTCGCGTGGTTACACCGTAGGGCGTTTTAGTTTTAATGTGAAAGGCGGGCGTTGTGAAGCTTGTCAGGGCGATGGTCTTATTAAAGTTGAAATGCATTTTCTGCCGGACATTTTTGTGCCCTGCGATATTTGTAAGGGTAAGCGATACAATCGAGAAACCTTGGAAGTGAAGTACAAAGGTAAAAATATTTACGAAGTTTTGCAAATGACGGTTGAAGATGCACGGGTGTTTTTTGATGCTGTTCCTGCGATTGCACGTAAATTACAGACCTTGATCGATGTCGGTTTGTCTTATATTGCGCTTGGGCAGAGTGCGACGACATTGTCGGGTGGTGAGGCGCAGCGTGTGAAATTGTCGCGAGAATTATCGAAGCGGGATACGGGTAATACTTTATATATTTTAGATGAGCCGACCACGGGATTGCATTTTTATGATATTGCGCAATTATTAACGGTATTGCATCGTTTGCGGGATCATGGCAATACAGTGATTGTGATCGAGCATAATCTTGATGTGATTAAAACAGCAGATTGGATTGTCGATTTGGGCCCGGAAGGTGGTGATGGCGGTGGCCAAGTGGTGGCTTGTGGTACGCCTGAGAAAGTGGCTGCACATAAGACGTCACATACGGGGCAGTTTTTGAAGGGGATGTTGGCTTAGTCGAAGGGTGTCGGTAAGCTTTGCTTCGGAGCCTTCCCAGTCCATGGTTTTTGCCAAGGCTGAGCCGTTGACAATGAATCGCTCAAATCAGCTGCTTTTTGAGGCGGAGAATCTTGAGGGCCTGTTTCAGTGGGCCCGACAATGCGTTCCAATGTTGATCCTTTGAAGAAAAGGGTGACTTGTCGTGTTGAGGTTTTACCATGGCCGGGTTTGTAATAATATACATAATCGGAACGATCTGTGCCAAAGGGATTTTCTAAAACGGGCTCACCCATAATGAATTGAACTTGTTCCTTGCTCATGCCCGGCTTGACCGCTCGTAACATATCGCTGGTGATGATATTGCCCTGTTGGACATCCAATTTATACACAGGCATCCACGCGCAGCTCGACAGCAAGAGGCTTGAGGCGAGGACGAAGCTTTTTAAATGGGGTTTGATCATCATGAGAATGCCAAAAACAAAAGAGAGCGTAGTATACTCGATTTTTTTTGAATTTGCGAAATAACATAGGTATCCTGCAATAGGAATTAGGGGTTTGAAGGAAGTACATAATGGGTGATCAAGAACTGCGCAATGCTGGTTTAAAGGTAACTTCCCCTCGTGTCAAAATTCTTGAAATTTTAGAAGCGGCAGAAAATCACCACATGAGTGCCGAAGATGTTTATCGAGTATTGCTGGAGAGCCAACAGGATATTGGTCTTGCCACAGTTTATCGTGTTTTAACGCAGTTTGAGGCGGCTGGGTTGGTGACTCGCCACCATTTTGAAGGTGGGCATTCTATTTTTGAAATCAATCAAGGTGAGCACCACGATCATCTTGTTTGCATTCAATGTGGGCACATTGAAGAATTTGTGGATGACATTATTGAGAAAAGACAGGAAGAAATCGCTCAAAAAGCAGGATTTCGTATTACTGATCATTGTTTGTATATTTATGGGGTTTGTGTAAACTGTCAAAAAAATTCTTAAATAAATTTAATCCCTGTTCTGTGCAAATGCTTTCAGGATGAAATTGTACACCTTCAATGTTGAAATGTTTGTGCTTTAATCCCATGATGTAATGATCATCACAGCTTGTGGCTGTGATGTCTAATTCATCATGCGGAAAACTAGCTTCTTCAGCGATTAAAGAGTGATAGCGCGTGGCTGTCAATGGGTTGGATAATCCACGAAAACAGCCGACATTTGTATGCGAAATTAAACTTGTTTTGCCATGCATGAGGTGATTGGCTTTAACGACACGGCCGCCAAACGCCAGGGTGATGGCTTGTAGACCTAAGCACACACCTAAAAGTGGTACTTTTTCTTTGAAGCGATCGATCAGCGGAAGATAGTGGGCATCGTGCGGGTGTCCAGGACCTGGGCCAAGGACGATCGCGTGATAGTGTTTTTTCTCAATGAGGTCTAAATTGAGTTGATCATTTCGGATCACCTCAACTTCAAGATCGAGCGACAATAAATATTGGTAGATAATATGAACGAAACTGTCGTAAGCATCAATTAATAAAATGTTCATCGCGCAGCTCTCTTCCTGTAATCGCAAGATAGGTTGAACTTAATTTGCTGATTGTTTCAGCCCATTCTTTAGATGGATCTGAATCAGCAACGATGCCGCCTGATGCGCGAATCATGTATTGTCCATCTCGATAGACGGCGGTGCGAATGCACAGGGCTGTCTCAAAATTGCCGCGCACATCAAAAAATCCAAGGCATCCTGCATAAAGGCCGCGACGTTTATTTTCAATATCTTCAATTAATTCCATCGCTCTAATTCGAGGAGCACCTGTGACGGTGCCTGCAGGAAAAGTAGCTTTAATCACATCGTAGTGATCATAATTCGTTGCCAATTGCCCTTCGACATTTGAAACGATGTGAAACACATGCGAATATTGTTCTACGATCATTAAGTCGCTTACATTCAGCGTATTTTTTTCACAAACACGACCAATATCATTTCGCCCCAGATCAACCAACATCACATGTTCAGCTTGTTCTTTTGGGTCTGCTAATAACTCAGCTTTTAATTGCGCATCTTCCTGTGCATTGCGGCCACGACGTATTGTTCCTGCGATGGGGCGCATCGTTATTTTTCGGCCCGATTGGCTCATGAAAAGTTCTGGGCTTGCACCGATGATCGTCACGCCATTCATCGTTGTAAAATACATATAGGGTGAAGGATTTTGCACACGTAAACGTTGATAAACCAAGAAGGGATCAATACTTGAGGTGATCGTTAACATGTGTCCGATTTGGATTTGATAAATATCGCCGAGGCCGATGTGTTCAAGCGCACGATCGACCCAAGGGAGATAGTCTTTTTTCCTGATCGAATCGGTTATATTTTCTGGAGCAGGCACGGGTAGGCTGAGTGGATCAGCAGGAGTGACTGGTTTTGATAAAAGCATTTTTATATTATCAGCAGAGCGATATGAAGCAGTTTCAAATTCATTGATGATCAAATACGTTTGATCATGAGCAAGGTCGGTATACACCATGCCTTGATATAAACTTAACATGAGTTCAGGAAAATCAGTCGGATCTTCAATACGGTGAGGTAGTGATTCGATGGCATGAACGATATCGTAGCCGAAATATCCAAAAAAGCCGAAACGTATGTCAAGCGGCTCACCGGAATAATCAACGTTAAACAGTGATTCCATTTCCCTCAAGAAATTCCAAAGCATGGGGAGTTCAATTAAGTCGTAGCGTTGATCATCGATTTTTTTTAAATAGGGCGAATGATTGAGTAAAGGATTTAGCGCTGAAATTAAAGCAGGATCGCCGCTAAGTGTTAATCTGGTTTTATGTAAGGCGAGTGTGAGGAGAGGATTAAATCCTACAAAGGATGCTTTGCGATCTTTTTGGGGACCATAGAGTGATTCGAGCAAGAATAATTGATCGTGCGCAAAGATAGTGTGTAAATTTAAATAAACACTTAAAGTGTCGCTTGATGAGTCAAGTTTTTCACAGGTGTTGTGGACAGCGATGTGTTTTTTCATTAATGGTCACCGTGACCGCACCCACCTGAATCGCATCCGCCTTTATCTTTTGTTTCTGTGCTTTCTTTATTTTCTTTGGTTTCAGATGGTGTTGGTTTTTTATAATCACTAGCATACCAACCTGAGCCTTTTAAACTAAAGCTTGCAGCAGAAACTTGCTTTTCCAAACCTGGCTTTCCGCATTTGGGGCAATCCACCGGCGCAGGGTCATTGGCTTTTTGTAATTTTTCAAGATGTGCTCCGCAGAGGGAGCAGGTATATTCATAAATCGGCATTTTTTTTTCTCTAAAACAACCACCCGCCTAGGGTAACCAAGGCAATCACAACCGCCCAAACATATAAGGCACGTTCAACCAATTGCAAAGCGCGTGTAACATCGCTGGGTTCAAGGATCGTTTCTTCATCACTGGGCAAACTGGAGGATGCAAATCCTGCGGTCATGAGGAGTTCATCATTTGAATTTAACCCATCAAGAATTCGATCCCACCACGCGCGAAATCCCGTTACAAAATGACCCATTAAAAGATAACTGAATGTCACTAAGCGGATCGGTAACCAATCCAAAATTCGCCGAAAACGTTCGGCAGAATGGGCCAGTGAATGGTCTTTATTACGACTTAAGATAGAAACACTGCGATAGAGCAATGTACCAAAAGGTCCCAACACAATAAACCAAAATAATACTGCAAAATAGCGATCATTGGACTGAATAAAAACCGCTTCAACAACATTGCGATGATTCAGCTCGACTTCTTCTTCGCCTGTACCTACTGGCGGGATGATTCCTTCAATATGGGCAGCAACATCACGTGCTTCATCCAAGTCAAGGCTGCCACAAGCAGTGGTATAACGATGTACTTGCTCGAATAAATCTTCTGGGCCAAGGCAGTAGAGTAAAACAATGACCCCTAGGATGAATCCAAGGATCCCAAAAAGAAGATAGGAGCATAGGCTGATCAGCACGCCTGCGATCACAGGAATTGGCAAAATGACGCAGGCAAGTTGTAAAGGTTTGCCCCAGCCTGTTGTTTTTTCAAGGGTTGGTGCAAGCCAACGCAGATAAGCTTCAAACCAAGAGAATCGCTTCATGTATTGCCCGAGGCTCAGGAAGCGTTCCATACCAAAGGCAAGTAGGATGATGATTAGTTTCATAGTTATTCCATGTCATTCCATATAGTAACGCACATAGTTCCAGTCAAACAATGGGCCTGGATCTTGTTTTCGGCCAGGCGCAATGTCAGCATGTCCAACGATCCGCGAGGGCGTGATTTCTGGATAGGCTGATTGAAGCACACGGATGAGATCGATCAAAGTTTCATATTGAACAGGCTCAAACGGTATGCCAGCCCCAGACTCCAATTCAACACCGATTGAGAAATTATTGCAATTCTCTTTTCCCTGAAAATTTGAAATACCTGCATGCCAAGCTCGTCGATGGAAGGGGACGAACTGTGTGATCGTGCCTTGCCGGTCGATAAGTAAGTGCGCTGAAACCTCCAACTTGGCTTCTTGTTCAAAGAATGGATAACGTTTTGGGTCCAAGGTATTACAAAACAGATCATGAATGACAGAACTGCCCCAGGCTTGTGGCGGTAATTCAATACTATGGATCACCAGAAGATCGATTGTTGTGCATGGCGGTCGATCGTTACAATTGGGGGAAGGGCAGTAGGATGCGCCTTCGAGTAAGCCTGTTTCGAGGTCGATCATGAAGATTCCCGACGTATACAAGAAAATATTGACTAGTTTACCATAGTCCTATATTCAGCGTTTTAGTTCTTCTCGCGATGGGGGATTCTTAAGGGTGAGCAGGAAATAACAAATGCGAAGCATTTGTCCTGCGAACGCCAAAAACACGGATGTTTTTGGCCGGCTTTCAAGCGACGCATGGAATGCAAAGCGCTGAAAGAGAAACGCGAGTTCTCCCCCTTAAGTGCGAGCCGAGGCTTTGCCTTGGCGAAGCATCCAATTAAGGATCGCAACTTTAAGCCAGATCAGATATACTTTCGGCCAATAAAAGCTGAAGGGGGTGTCATGTTTGATCCAAAAACCACCATCGAAACGTTTGATCCTGAACTTTGGACGGCGATGGAACAAGAACGGCAACGCCAGGAAGATCACATCGAACTGATTGCCTCAGAAAACTATGCTAGCCCCTGTGTGCTCGAGGCACAAGGTTCCGTGCTGACCAACAAATATGCTGAAGGTTATCCCGGCAAGCGCTATTATGGAGGTTGCGAATACGTCGATATTGCTGAAGAATTAGCCATTGCTAGACTTAAAACCTTGTTCAGTGCTGATTATGCCAATGTCCAACCCCATTCAGGTTCTCAAGCTAATGCGGCGGTTTATATGGCACTTCTGCAGCCAGGCGACACCATTTTGGGCATGAGTTTAGCGCATGGTGGCCACTTGACCCATGGTGCATCTGTCAATTTTTCTGGCAAACTCTATCATGCTGTGCAATATGGGCTTGATCCCGAAACAGGGCTTATCGATTACGCCAATATCGAACAGTTAGCGAAAGAACATCGTCCCAAACTCATTGTCGCTGGTTTTTCAGCCTATTCTCGTTACATCGATTGGCAGCGGTTTCGCGACATTGCTAATGAGGTGGGTGCTTACTTATTCGTCGATATGGCACATGTTTCAGGTTTAGTTGCCGCAGGGGTTTATCCCTCACCTGTTCAAATTGCGGATGTGACGACATCGACCACGCACAAAACTTTGCGTGGCCCGCGCGGTGGTTTTATCCTCGCAAAGTCAAACCCTGAAATTGAGAAAAAACTTAATTCAGTTGTTTTTCCCGGCATGCAAGGTGGGCCATTGATGCATGTGATTGCTGCTAAGGCGATTGCCTTTAAAGAAGCACTTCAACCCGAATTTAAAACGTATCAACAACAAGTTGTGAAAAATGCACGTGCGATGGCAACAGTATTTATGGAGTGTGGTTATAAAATTGTTTCGGGTGGCACAGATAATCATTTATTTCTCGTGGACTTAATTGCGCAAGATATTACAGGCAAAGATGCTGATGCCGCACTCAACTCTGCGCACATCACGGTGAATAAAAACGCTGTCCCTAATGATCCTCGTTCGCCTTTTGTGACGAGTGGGTTACGTTTAGGAACGCCTGCGATCACCACGCGAGGTATGAAGGAAGATGAAGCAATATTATTAGCAAATTGGATTGTTGATATCTTGGATTCACGTTTAGCGCAGACCGTGATCGATGAAGTGCGCACCCAGGTTTCAGAATTATGTCGTTGTTTTCCTGTTTATAGTGAAACACCCTAACATGTACTGTCCTTTCTGCGATGAAACAGATACGAAAGTGATTGATTCACGCCTTGTTCCCGATGGGCGAGGGGTGCGGCGACGCCGAGAATGTCCCGCATGCAATGAGCGGTTTACAACGTATGAAGTGGTTGAACTGATTTTACCCCGCGTGATGAAACGCGATGGAACACGCGTTTCATTTGATGAAATAAAATTACGCAATGGTATGTTGAGAGCCCTTGAGAAGCGGCCTGTTTCTAGCGATGACATCGAGCTTGCCTTAAGGCAAATCCTCAAACGTGTTCGCGCGCGCGGCGATCGTGAAATTCCATCGGATTTACTCGGTGAATGGGTGATGGACGAATTACGTGGCTTGGATCAAGTGGCTTACGTTCGCTTTGCTTCCGTTTATCGTAGTTTTCAAGATGTGAATGCATTTCGCGATGAAATATCGCGCTTAAATAGGATCAATAATGATAAAGATAAAACCAAGAGCCCGTCATAAGGCACGCCGCTTTGCACTACAAGCGCTCTATCAATGGCAATTATCCGGCAATGATTTAAATGCCATTGAGCAACAATTTTTAGAACGCGAAGATGTCGATCTCACAAAAGTAGACATGCCTTATTTTCAAGAATTAATTCATCGTATTCCAGCATCGATCGATGTGCTCGATGCGGCATTTCAATCCTTCCTCGATCGACCTCTTGATGAAATTGGCGCCGTCGAACTTGCAATTTTGCGTATTGGCAGCTACGAATTACAAGAGCACCCTGAAATTCCTTATCGTGTCATTTTAAATGAAGCCATTGAGTTGGCAAAAGCCTTCGGTGCAGAAGATAGCCACAAATATGTGAATGCTATTTTAAATGGTGCTTCATTGTCGATCCGTGCGAGCGAACGAGATGAACAAAAATAGACTTCTTCACTGGGTCGCACTGGGTTTTGGCGCTGGACTTTCACCCATTATGCCCGGAACCGCAGGCACATTGGTGGCTGTTCCGCTATACTTAGCCTTATCATTCTTGCCGCTGTGGGCCTATGTACTTTGCGTCATCGTTGGTTTTGGTTTTGGAGTGTGGTTATGCGGTTATACAGCGCGGGCCCTCGGGGTTGACGATGATCCGCGCATTGTGTGGGATGAGATCACTGGATTTTGGATCGCAATGACGGCCATTGTGCCCACGGTGTGGAATGTCTTATTCGTGTTTTGCTTATTTCGTCTATTTGATATTTGGAAACCTTGGCCGATTCGCTGGTGTGATCGCGCCATCCACGGTGGTCTTGGGATCATGTTGGATGATGTTTTGGCGGGCATTGCGGCTTCGGCCGTGTTTTGGTGTGTTTATACCATTTTCAGAATTTAGTTTAGTGTTTATGGTTTAGAGAAGAGTGCACCAATACGTGTTGTGGTATTGGTGCACTCTTCTCTAAACCATAAACACTAAACTAAATTAAAAAGGAACATCATGTGTCGTTTTGCAGCTTATATCGGGAAACCGATCGTCGTTGACGAACTACTTTTCAAACCCGTCAATTCACTCGTCAAACAAAGTATTCGCGCGCGCGAAACCGATGAGCCTCTGAATGGCGATGGTTTTGGTCTAGGTTGGTATGCCCACGAAATCGATTATACACCCGCCTTGTTTACATCTGTTCAACCGGCATGGAATGATCGCAATCTCCTCTATATTTCTCCAAAAATTCGGACTCACTGCTTGATGGCTCATGTTCGTGCTGCTTCAGCGGGTGGCGTATCAATGCTCAATTGCCATCCCTTTCACTATAAACGATTACTGTTCATGCATAATGGTAACGTGGGTGGGTTCAATAAAATCAAACGTCATATTCGCCATGAATTACCCGACCACATCTACAATTGGCTCAAGGGTGAAACTGATTCAGAGCACTTCTTTGCTTTATTTTTGCATATTTTTGAACAACAAAACTCAGAACATACGGTAGAAGGTCTTGCAAGAGCACTGAAAACAACGTTTCGTCGTATTGTTACATTGCAAAAGAAATATGAGGTTGCCGATGAGCCATCCTACTTAAATATTGTTATCACCGATGGTCTCAATTTGATTACTTCACGCTGTGCCAGCGAAGGCGCGCCCCATCCGCCGACCCTGTATTATTCCGCAGGTAGTCAATATGAATATCATGATGGTGTCTGTCATATGCATCCTACCGTGGGCGGACAAAATGAAGCCCTCTTGATCGTCTCTGAAAAATTAACGAATTATGCTGCGGAATGGAAGGAAATACCTCTGAACCATCTCCTTCTCGTGCGTCAAGATTTGTCGATCGAACTTAAAGCTGTCGATTAGATTAAAGTAATATGCTAGCATTTAGCCCTTCATTGTTCGTGAGGGGTTTACAATGTTTAAGAAAAAATTTCTACTTCTGTTGATTGGCGTTTTTGGAAGTGCCATCGCACAGGCTGACTTACCCAATCTCTACGAGGTCAAGCAGGAGTTGATTCGCTATCACGATTCTGGTCAATATTTTCATGAAATTACCGAAGTCGATCAAAATGCGGCCGCCTACTTGCTCGAGCGGGTTGAACAAAATACCGAATTGCCAGCTGATCAACGCAAAAAGTTAGCTATTGTTTTAGACATTGATGAAACCTCATTGTCGAATTATCCTGACATGGTTGCCTTCGATTTTGGAGGTACCGAAAAAGAACAAGATGACGCGATTGCCTTAGGACATGATCCTGCTATTGCGCCGACCTTGGCGCTTTACCGCTTAGCACTCAAGCATCACATTGCTGTTTTTTTTGTGACAGGTCGCCAGGAATCGTTGCGTGCTGCTACAGAAAGCAATTTGAAGAAGGCGGGTTTTATCAGTTGGTCGGGCTTGATGCTTAAACCCGATGATTACATTGAGACTTCTGTTGTGCCGTATAAGACCGATGCGCGCGCAAAAATTGAAGCGCAAGGTTATGACATTATCTTCACGATGGGCGATCAAGAAAGCGATTTGAAAGGAACGATGAAGGGACGTTTTGCCGATAAGACGTTTAAGATACCTGATCCGTATTATTTTATACCCTAAATGATCCTACTCATCGACAATTACGACTCCTTTGTCTATAACCTCGCACGATCCATCGAGGAATTAGGGTTTGAATATAAAGTCTCACGCAATGATGCCCTGACCATTGAAGACATCCGCGTTCTGAATCCCAGTCACATTTTAATTTCACCAGGTCCTTGTACACCGAGCGAGGCTGGGATTTCTATTCCTTTGATCCAAGAATTTTACAACTTCATTCCAATTTTAGGGATTTGTCTTGGACATCAAGCGATTGCGCAAGCCTTTGGCGGCCAGATCATTCGAGCCTTGAAACCCGTCCATGGAAAATCAGATGAATTACAACACAGCGGCGAAGATTTGTTTTTAGGGCTTAAAAACCCCTTAAAAGTCGGCCGCTATCATTCGTTGATCGTCAGTACTGAACAATTTCCCAATGAATTAATCGCAACGGCCTATGATCGTGAAGGGCAGATCATGGCATTGCGACATCGGTATTTTCCTGTTTATGGCGTGCAATTTCACCCTGAATCGATTTTGACGGAAGAGGGAGATCGCTTGTTGCGTAATTTTATACTCAAAGGTAACCGTCAGATAAACCACCCCTATTTTTAGTTTATTTAAAGTGTCAAGGTGTTGGCTGATTAACCGCAGCGAGGACACTTTATGAAAAGCACGAACAAGGTGAGCAAGGAAGATATTTGGCTTA
>JAKBBU010000052.1 GCA_021808365.1 Pseudomonadota bacterium | reverse complement strand
ACGTCGTTTTTGAACTGTGGATGAAGAAAAAAGCAGGAGCTGCAACAAAAATTGCTTCAATTTCAACCGATAACAGCTCTTTTAATCCCTATCTTGCGCTGCTCATAACTTTGACTGTGGATTTGGGAAGAAAATCCCTATTGACTGCCCGTCCAAACCCAGCTATTTTATGGAGGTTACACCTACGTTTTTTAAAAGGAATCATTGTGACTAAGATTGTTGTCGTCACCTCCGGTAAGGGCGGTGTGGGAAAAACCACATCCAGCGCAGCATTTGCAACAGGCTTGGCCCTAAGAGGCTATAAGACCGTCGTCATCGACTTTGATGTTGGCTTGCGAAACCTTGACTTGATTATGGGCTGTGAACGCCGCGTTGTCTATGATTTTGTAAATCTTATTCAGGGTGAATCAAATCTCAGCCAAACGCTCATTAAAGATAAACGCTTTGATAACTTGTTTGTTCTACCTGCCTCGCAAACGCGCGACAAAGATGCGCTCAGCAAGGAGGGTGTTGAACGTGTTCTTAACGAACTTAAACAAGCCTTTGATTTTATCATCTGCGATTCTCCGGCCGGCATTGAAAAAGGTGCTCTCATGGCCCTTTATTTTGCTGATAGTGCTATTGTAGTCACCAATCCAGAAGTTTCTTCCGTACGTGATTCCGATCGCATTTTGGGGATTTTATCCAGCCGCTCACAGCGTGCAGAGCTCAAACAAGAACCTATTAAAGAATATCTTTTATTAACGCGCTATTCACCGACTCGAGCAAACCGCGGCGATATGCTCAGCGTTGAAGACGTTCAAGAAATCTTAGGGATCCCACTCATTGGTGTGATTCCAGAATCTCAAGCTGTTTTGAAGGCTTCGAATTCAGGTGTTCCTGTTATCCTGGATCAAGATAGCGATGCCGGTCAGGCGTATAGTGATATGATCGACCGATTCCTCGGAAAAGATATTCCCCTGCGGTTTATTTCCGAAGAAAAGAAAAGTTTTTTAAAGCGTTTATTCAAGAAAAAGGAAAAAGAAGGAGCTCCAGCATGAGTTTGATTCGTCGTCTTTTTCGATCCGCTGACCGTAACACCGCTTCTTTGGCAAAAGAGCGTTTACAGATCATCGTCTCACATGAGCGCACGCGCCGTAGCGGACCTGACTATCTTCCTCTTTTACAAAAAGAGTTGATTGCCGTGATTGCAAAATATGTGAAGATTGATCCAAACTTGGTCAGAGTTGAATTAGATCGCGATGGGGATCATTCGATACTGGAATTGAATATTACGTTGCCTGAGCGTCAAGAAGAGACCACTGAATAAGGTTGAACATCCAGGATCAAACACAAGACGCTGATTTTATTTCTATGGCTCATTTATATTCCCTTCAACATCAAACGGCTTATTTGCAGAAAGACCGAACATTAAATAAATCATCGTGATGACAAAATAAAATAATGATTCAAATGGAAAACTCCAGGCAAGCAAGGATAAAATCGTATTTAAAATAATCGCTGGAGTCACTGCAATCACGGATAAACGAAGGACTGTTGTATAATTGAGCTTCACCTTCATGATCGGCGCTAAGATTAAGCACCCAATCCCTGCATAAATCAAGGCTTGCAGGATACGATAAATATAGGAAGATAACACTAAAATGGGATAAAGTATAAAGACAGCCCAAGATTTAAATCCATTCAACGCCGTGGTGACTTGTGCTGGGCCCATCACTGTAGTTAAATCCTTAGGTAAGTCGATCACTTGAACTTGTCCACCTTCTTTTTTAACGATGATCTCGGTATCTGAAACAAAAATTTGCCCAGGCTGTTGAATCAAATCTGCATATTTAGCTTTTGTATCGATCACAATGAATGGATTGCCCGATTCATCACTCACAATAAAGGGCAGAGGTTTATCAATGCTGATTTGCCCATTTTTTACCGTGAAAACTGGCATTTTTGCAATGAAGATCGGTGCTTCTTTTGTCGCAAATGATTCTAAACCACGATCGAATTGGTACATAATGGGAAGCCAGCAAATCGCCAGCAAGAGCAACAAATAAAGAAAACCTGTACCCTTCCAATTCGTTCCAATATCCCGATATAAAGCGCGTGAGTAAAACGACATTGCCATTGGGCAAAAAATAGTAAATTTTGATTTCATAAATTAATCCATTAACTTGGAGAAGGTCGCTGTGTTTGGTTGATGTACTTAGTTAATTCTTCAATTTCCAACTCTTGGCCAGAGACCAACCAGCGCGTCAAATCGCCGCTTGATAATAAACCCAATAATTTATTGTGTTCGACGATCGGCAAATGCCTAAAACGCCGTTGTGTTACAAGCTGCATCGCCTGTGTGACAGTCAAATCCGGTCCTACTGTTGCAACTTGGTGCGTCATCACTTCTGAAACAGGCTTGCGATCCAAATCCAGATCCATGCCTGCAACGCGATTTAGCACATCACGTTCTGTAAAAATACCGACCAATTGACCTGCGTCTAAGATTAATAACGCGCCAACACGCGCTTTTTTCATGACATTGATACAATCCCGGATACACGTACCGGGCTCAACCGTAATGATCTCAGAACCTTTTTGTTTTAGAAGGACGCGAAGTGGTGTTTGGTCCATAGCTGCTAATCCTCACGCTCACTATCATCACGCTCGACATTACTTTGATCACGCGCAGCATCAGCTTGTTCTTTTTTGATTCGATAGTAGATTTCTTCACGATGCACAGGGATGTCCTTGGGCGCGTTGATCCCCATCCGAACTTGATTACCCTTAACGCCGAGAACCGTGATGGTGACATCATCCCCAACAACCAGGCTCTCACCGACACGCCTTGTTAAGATTAACATAGTCCTCGCCTCCCTTGGCTTAAATCCTAATCTTAAGTGTAACAGTGGTATTGGCTTTTTTCCAATTAGCATCAAAAGGAGGTTTAAAATCAACCCCTCGGTAGAAATGCTATACCTTCGGCAATCGTTGTACGAGCTCTATCCTATAACCATCAGGATCTTCAATAAAAGCAATCACGCTACTCCCACCTTTTGTCGCTTCAGGAGCCCGTTTAATTTCAACGCCTTGTTTTTTTAATTGCTCACAAAATTTAACTGTATCGTCCACTGCAATGGCAATATGTCCAAAACCATTCCCCACTATGTATTTTTCATGGTTATTCCACCGATATTGCAACTCGATCACAGCGCCTTCTGCTTCAGGTTGAAACCCCACAAATGCGAGTGTAAATTCATAAGCAGGATAATCTGTTTTACGCAAAACCTGCATACCAAGAACATGGGTATAAAATTTAATGGAACGTTCTAAATCATAGACTTTAATTGCCGTGTGTAAAATTCGCATAAAAATCCTCTATAGCATTTCTCATATTTATCAATCACAGAGAAGGATATACCAATGCGTGTTGTGGCATTGGTATATCCTTCTCTGTGATTGATAAATATGAGAAATGGCATAACATTATCTAAGTATCTGATTTCCCACCCAACTCAAACGCCTCATGCAGAGCTCGAACACCTCGCTCGGCATGCTCTTCATCCACGATCACAGATACCTTGATTTCAGAGGTTGTAATCAACTGGATGTTAATTCCTTCATTACCCAAAGTCTCAAACATCTTACTTGCCACCCAACCATGCGAGGCAACGCCAACGCCCACCAAGGACAATTTAGCCACTGCTGGTTTACCAAACACTTCTCCCATCCATTCTTGCGCCAACTCATCCAGAATGGCTTGAGCCTTCCTATAATCATCCCGACCTACCGTAAACGTCAGGGCAGAGCGGCAATCGGAGGATGTGCTTTGAACAATCATATCGATATCCACTTGCGCTGCGCTGATCCGGCCTAGGATTTTGGAAGCAACCCCTGGTTGATCGGGAAGACCCTGAAGGGTTAATTTGGCTTGATGGCGATTTAATGCGATGCCTGAAATCACAGCTTCTTCCACAGGATTCTCCTCTAAAGCAATCAGAGTGCCATCATCCGGTTGGAAAGTTGAAAGCACACGCAGGGGCACTTTGTATTTACCCGCAAACTCCACCGAGCGCGGTTGTAATACTTTAGCACCTAGACTGGCTAATTCTAGCATTTCTGGAAAGGTAATTTTTTCCAATCGGCGGGCAGAGGGAACAATTCGTGGATCTGCGGTGTAAATTCCATCCACATCGGTATAAATCTGACATTCATCGGCTTTCAAAATAGCCCCAAGTGCGACGGCCGTCGTGTCCGACCCACCTCTTCCCAAGGTTGTGATGGTGTCGTGTGTATCTACACCCTGAAAGCCAGCAATCACGGGGATCCGCCCGAGGGCTAAATCACGTTGGATCCGCGTCGGATCGATGTCCATGATCCGCGCCTTGTGTAGAACGCTATCAGTTCGAATGCCCACTTGCCAACCGGTATAGGAACGCGCCTGATAACCGCGTTTCAATAAACACAGTGACAACAGTGCTGTCGCCACTTGCTCGCCCGTACAAAGGAGAGCTGAATATTCACGGGGATCGGGCGGATCTTGAATCGCACGCGCCAGGTTGAGCAAGCGATCCGTCTCTCCCTGTTGTGCCGACGATACCACGACCACGGAATGCCCCGCTTCCCTGGCTTTCACAATAATGTCCGCCACACGCGTTAAACACTCGAGGTTGGCAACAGAGGTTCCGCCAAATTTTTGTATGATGAGGCCCATTATGCATTTAATTCCATTTTACCTATCGTGATAGATGAGCACGCCTTTCAAGCTCTCTGTCCTCGGTAAGTACAACTGTTTTTTTATCTCCATCACTCTCTATTGTACCAAAAAATCTCATTGGATCATGATTTAATTTTAGCTTTACTTTTTCTCCAAACTTCAGCCCCTGTTTTCCTAAACTATTTCTCCGTAACCATGCAGGCTCTTCGGTTTTTGAACTTCCATGGATAGTGGCTGCATTAAGTGCATTCTCAATTTTCTTCCGTGTTATTTCATCAAAATGATAAAACTCTGGTACTTTAAAAAGCCAACGACCTATTCTATGCTCATAGCCTTTTTGTAACTCTGGGTCTGTTTCCTTTGTATCCAAAGATGAATTATCTTTGCCACCAATTTTTCTATTTCCAGTTTTTTTCTCATTAAACAATGACGAATGACCTATCAAAGACGATCCTACTCCCCTCTCTCCACTTGGAGAAACTAAAGGACTTATTATATTAACATTATTAATATTATTAATATTTTCTTTAGAGCTTACATCAGATGAAACTGATACTAGACCTCGAATATATTTTGGCGCTTCTGGTTTAACTTCATCTGTCAAAGGAAAATCGTAATATAATGCTTGAGAATCAGCGTGTCTAAAAAAAGCATAAGCCTCCAAAATAAAGTCATCATCATCTTCAACAGAAAAAGTAATCCCATGATCTTCGATATACTTACGATTTTTTGATTGGAAATTAGAAATATCTTTCTCAATAATCTCAAATTGTTTCAGCGCTTTATCAAACCAATCCAAAGCAAGCTTTATTGTTGGCTCATTTATTTTAAGAAGACTTTTCTCATTCGCACAAAAAAAACCAAGAAACTCTTCTTTTTTAGAAAAACATGTTTCGAGATCAAAAAACTTTTCAACGCATGTTTTTAATAAAAGCAAATAATATTTAGCAGGGATATGTTTTCCTCGATCTTTATTATACTTTATAAAAATAAAAGTTAAGTCAATTAATTCAATGCTTATTTTTTCCACATAAAAAATGAAACAGTTATCTGGTCGATCAACCAATTGATCAAGAAGAGCATGAACTTTTTTATTTCGGTTCTTATGAGTTTCGATTGTTTTTCTATGAACCTGATTAATTAAAGAATTAAAAACAATCGCTTTAAATAAATGTAAAAAAAATAAAGCTGTAAATCCATTTAACAAATATGCAATATTTATAATTTTTTTAAAATTATACTCTGAACCATCCATAAGTATACGACATACATTTGGAATTGCAGTAGCGCAATAAAATTTAAGTTCGTTTTTACATATTTTGTGGAATAATGACAATCTTTCTCCTAAAGAATATGTAAGTTCTTTATTATTCTCAATAAGAGAATAGTATTGTTCTTTTAAAGAAAAAACCTCTTTTTCCATTACTTGTAAAGCTTTCTGATTTTCAGAATAACCAAAATCTTGCGCATAAAAAAAGTAAGCACCGAAAAAATAATAGATTCCAAAAAAAACCATAAATATAGCCATTGGAATTTGAAAAAAATTTATATAAAAATATTCCAGCTCATCCCCATCTGGGGATTTAAAAAATGAAAAAACTAAGTTATTAACAACGAGAGCAAAAAAAATCAATAAATTAATAAAAAAATTATTTATTCCAATAAGCTTCGTTTCACGGATCAACTTTTTATACATAAAAAATTCGACTTCTTTTAAAAAAATTGCAAGCTCTAGTGAGGCATTTTTTTTATTCGTTTTTGAACTCAAGCCCTTATTTTCCTTTTTATTTAACTCATCCATTGTCAGATCTTGATTAATATTAATGTTGCTTTGTTTTTTTCTATGCTTTGGCATAAATTTTCCCCTTTTTATATTTTATAAAAACTTCTATCAATGCGCCTCATCCCAGTTATCCCCAACGCCCACATCCACTACCATCGGCACATGCAATTGCGAAACCTCAATCATCGCCGCCGAAAGATGGGGCAAAATAGAGTCTAACCGATCTTGTGCCACTTCAAACACCAGCTCATCATGAACTTGCATAATTAATTTTGCATCGGCCTTGCTTTGCTCTAACCATTGGTCGACGCGAATCATCGCCAATTTAATTAAATCAGCGGCGGTTCCCTGCATTGGGCCGTTGATCGCTGCCCGTTCTGCGCCCATTTGCCGTTGCTTATTGCGACTATTAATTTCTGGCAAATACAAACGTCGACCGTAGACTGTCTCCACAAAACCCTGTTCACGCGCCTTCGCCCTAGTCTCTTCCATGTAACGTTTCACGCCGGGATAACGCTCAAAATACAAATCAACGTACAATTGAGCTTCCTTGCGATCAACACCTAATTGCTTGGCTAAACCAAAGGCTGACATACCATAAATCAAACCAAAATTAATGGCTTTCGCATGGCGGCGCTGATCCGCATTCACCTGATCCAGGGCTACACCAAATACTTCCGCTGCGGTGGCACGATGAATATCTGCGCCCTGTGCAAAGGCTTTTTGCAAACTCGTATCTTCTGATAAATGCGCCATGATCCGCAATTCAATTTGCGAATAATCAAAGGCTGCAATTTTATAACCGGGAGGCGCAATAAACGCTTGCCGTATGCGCCGCCCTTCTTCACTTCGGATCGGAATATTTTGTAAATTGGGATTGGATGAAGATAATCGTCCTGTGCCTGCACCCGTTTGATTATAAGATGTGTGAACACGGCCTGTTTTAGGATGAATCTGTGCAGGTAGTTTATCGGTATACGTTGATTTTAATTTACTTAAACTGCGGTGTTTGATCAACACAGCCGGTAATTCATACTGTTCAGCCAACTCACTTAACACAGATTCTGCCGTCGAAGCTTGCCCTGTCGGTGTTTTTTCAATAATCGGTAACCCTAATTTTTCAAATAAAATGACCTGTAATTGTTTCGGCGAAGATAAATTAAACATTTCACCGGCTAATTGATACGCTTGCTGTTCTAAAATAGCTAGAGCATCGCCCAGGCTTTTACTTTGTATGGCTAATAAATCACGATCAATCAATACGCCCGTTCGTTCCATCTGCGATAAAACTGGAATCAAAGGTAATTCAATGTGCTCAAACGTAAACAATAATCCTTTCTCAGCTGATAATTTCGGCCATAAATGTTGGTGCAATTGCAAGGTCACATCGGCATCTTCGGCCGCATAAGGCCCGGCTTGTTCCAATGGAATTTCATTAAACGTTAACTGCCCTGCGCCTTTTCCTGCAATGTCTTCAAAGCGAATTGTTTGTTTATTTAAGTATTTTAGCGCCAAACTATCCATATCATGGCGGGCAGCCGTACTATTGAGCACGTATGATTCCAACATCGTATCGTAGGCAATACCCCTTAAATGAATATCGTGATTTAACAACACGCTCAAATCATATTTTAAATTCTGCCCTACTTTTTTAAGCTGATCATCTTCTAGCAAGGGTTTTAAATGCTTCCACACTGTCGCTTCTGAAAGCTGCGTGGGTGCACCCATATAATCATGTGCAAAAGGCACATAGGCTGCCTCATCAGGCACAATCGCAAACGATACACCCACGACGCGCGCATCGCGTTCATCAAGGCTTGTCGTTTCTGTATCAAATGAAATAAGTTCGCTATTTTTAAGCCGTTTCGTCCAAGCGATTAAGTCAGACTCTTCCATGATCGTTTCATACTTTAATTTAGGATCAGCATTTTCGACCAATGGTGAAGCATAATCTGACACCCACGATTTAAATTCAAATTGTTCTAAAAGAGCTAAGGCTTTTTCA
The DNA here is from genome assembly GCA_021808365.1 of Pseudomonadota bacterium. Classification (GTDB taxonomy): domain Bacteria; phylum Pseudomonadota; class Gammaproteobacteria; order JAKBBU01; family JAKBBU01; genus JAKBBU01. The sequence continues at coordinate 3,593 of JAKBBU010000052.1, read as the reverse complement.
CGCTCTGCAGGCCGTGGCGTTAAATCTTCCAACACAATCGGCAAGGGCACATCGCAGCGGATCGTTACCAATTCACGCGACAGTGGCAATGTCGTTAATGCTGCGCGAAAATTAGCACCTGCTTTGCCGCTAATTTCATCAGCATGCGCAATTAAATTATCTAAGGAACCATAAGTACCCAACCAAGTTGCGGCGGTCTTGGGGCCGACCTGTGGAACACCGGGCACATTGTCAATCGAGTCACCCATCAGCGCTAAATAGTCGACCATTTGCTCAGGAGAAACACCAAATTTTTCTCGAACACCCTCGCGATCAAGCGTGCTTTGATTCATCGTATTAATCAAGGTCACCTGATCACCCACTAATTGGGCCATATCTTTATCGCCGGTGGAAATCACTACATTCATCTTTTTTTCACGGGCGTGATGAGCCAAGGTACCAATCACGTCATCGGCTTCCACGCCATCCACGATCAGCAGCGGAAACCCAAGAGCCTTGATCAACTCAAACAAGGGTTGAACTTGACATTGGAGATCGTCCGGCATCACACTCCGGTTTGCCTTATATTCCGGATAGAGATCATGACGAAACGTCTTGCCCTTGGGGTCAAAAATCACCCCGAGGTAGTCAGGATTGTATTCTTTTTGTAATTTTCGGAGCATATTGACGACGCCGTAGATCGCGCCCGTAGGCATCCCCTGTGCATTGGTCAAGGCAGGAAGCGCATGATAAGCCCGGAAGAGATAGGAAGACCCATCGACAAGGACAATGTTTTTCAAAGACATAGAAACAGACTCTATAACGAAGGTAGATAGTGGACACTAACACACATCCAGAAAAGTCAAAACAGAAAAATCGCTTCTCGCGATGGGGGATTCTTAAGGGGGAGAAACGCGAGTTCTCCCCCTTAAGTGCGAGTCAAGGCTCTGCCTTGGCGAAGCATCCGAATAAAAGCAAACAAAACAAAAGTAAAAGTTTAATTCGCTCAAGCTCCACCGTTTCTTCCATGACCATGATTTCGCGCATGATGGGTTTTGTACGAGATATGGTCATCGCACAAATCTTTGGTGCCGCAGCAGCAACCGATGCTTTCTATGTTGCATTTCGGATCCCCAATTTTTTGCGCCAACTTTTTGCTGAGGGTGCGTTCTCCCAAGCCTTCGTACCCGTCCTATCTGAATATGTTGAACAAAAATCCCTCGAAGACGTTCGCGGGTTCATCAGCAGAATGTCAGGCACACTCGGCCTTGTGCTGATGATTGTGAGTATTTTAGCGTTTATTGCAACGCCCTTGCTGGTGCTCGTTTTTGCACCCGGTTATTTACATGATCCCTATCGTTACCACCTCGCCAATGATATGTTGCGTGTGACCTTTCCCTATCTTTTTTTCATTTCGCTGACGGCTTTTGCGGGCGCTGTTCAAAATACACATGGGCGATTTGTGGTTCCCGCCTTCACGCCAGTTTTATTAAATCTTTCGATGATCGCTGCGGCTTTTTTACTCACGCCTTATTTTGAAATTCCGATCGAAGGATTAGCGTATGGTGTTCTCATCGCCGGTATTGTTCAATTTTTATTTCAGCTTCCTTTTTTGTGGCGTATGAGATTATTGGCTTTGCCGAAAGTAGCTTGGCAGGATCCCGGCGTTCGCCGCGTCCTTCGCCTCATGTTACCCGCCTTGTTTGGTGTATCTGTCGGACAATTGAGTTTATTGATCGACACAATTTTTGCGTCTTTTTTGCAAGCCGGTAGCATATCTTGGTTGTATTATTCGGATCGCTTAACGAATTTGCCGTTGGGCATTTTTGGTGTGGCTATTTCAACCGTCATTTTGCCGCATTTATCGAAAAAAGTAACTCATCAAGCCGAAGAAGATTATTCAAAAACCATTGATTGGGCGCTTAGAACCATCTTAGTCATTGCAATTCCCTCAGTTATTGGCTTTCTATGCCTCGGCGGCCCAATGATTGTCACACTCTTTCAGCATGGCAAATTTGGGATCCACGATACGTACATGACGTACCGAAGTTTATTTGCCTTTGCGCTTGGTATTCCGACGTTTATGATGATCAAAGTGCTCGCTTCGGGTTTTTATGCACGGCAGAATATTCGAACGCCGGTAAAAATTGGTGTCATCGCGATGATCAGCAATATGGTCTTAAATGCGATCTTAATTTGGCCCTTGGCACATGCGGGTCTTGCACTGTCGACCTCTCTTTCTTCCATGCTCAATGCTGGCCTGCTTTTCTTCACCCTTCGCAAGCGCGGACTTTTTCTGCCGCAATCGGGCTGGTTAGGGTATTTATTAAAATTATTGTGCGCTAACTTGGTCATGGGCGCGACTATTTTTTATCTGGCAGGCCCCCTGTCACAATGGTTTGTTTGGAATGGCTCGCAACGTTTGCTCCATTTATTTCCGCTGATCATGCTTGCTTTAGTGCTTTATTTTGGGTTACTTCGTGTCATGGGTTTAAAATTAAGACATTTTAGGGGTGCGATTTAATGGATTTGATTCGCGGGCTCCATAATTTAAAAACCTTTGAACGCGGTTGTGTGGTAACCATCGGGAATTTTGATGGTGTCCATCGTGGACACCAAGCCATTTTGTCGCAGCTTGAAAAAAAAGGAAAAGAATTAGGTTTACCGACAGTATTAATCACCTTTGATCCACAACCTCAGGAATTTTTTCAACCTGGAAATTTACCGCCACGATTAACCTGTTTGCGTGAAAAAATAATCACACTCATGACTCAGACCCACATCGATGTCTTGTTGTGCTTACATTTCAACCTGCATTTAGCTTATCTACAAGCCAGTGATTTTGTGCAGCAAATCTTAGTTGAACGATTACGAGCCCGGATGTTGATCGTCGGTGATGATTTTCGTTTTGGGTATCGACGTGAAGGTGATTTTCAATTGCTCACGACGCTGGGAAAACAATATGGCTTCGACGTGATCCCCACGGCAACCGTCTTACACGAGGGGCGACGGATCAGCAGTTCGTGGATCCGTGAAGCACTTGCTGCCGGTGATCTGGTCTTGGTTGAAACCCTACTGCAACGCCCCTACAGTTTTCACGGGCGAGTGGTGCGCGGCGATCAACGCGGCCGGATCATTGGCTTTCCAACAGCCAATGTGAACTTGCATCGCCGAACCAGCCCAATTTGGGGTGTTTATGCCGTCAAAGTTTATGGCCTTGGCCCTGTACGTGAAGGTGTGGCCAATGTGGGTAACCGCCCTACGGTCGATGGAACTCGAACATTGCTGGAAGTTCATTTGTTTGACTTTAATGAAGACATCTATGGCCGCGCCATCCGTGTGGATTTCATCCATAAATTGCGCGATGAACAACATTTTGATTCGTTTGACTTGCTCAAGGCTCAGATCTTAAAAGATGCGCAGGCGGCCAGGGATTTTTTGGGTGGGTTGAGGATTTCTTGAGTATTCGCGATTCGCGAATTGCGAATAAAGGCTCTTCTCCGGTCTTGTGAGGTAAAAAAAAGGATATCAATGATCCATAACTTCTTGTTTAATAAAGGTTCTGAAGACTTTAAAGACAGGAAGGTAAATGAGCATCAATATCCTCAGCCCAA
>JAKBBU010000051.1 GCA_021808365.1 Pseudomonadota bacterium | reverse complement strand
CCCAGGGCTTTACCAAATATCTCTCCCATCTCCATCGCTCACCTCTGCGGCCATTAAAACCACAGATTCTCCCTTAATTCTTAACCGCTGAAAACCCCTTTACCCACTCGTTTTTCAAAAGAGCCATATCAATTTTTAAAATCGTTTTGGCGAACATAGACTGAAGCGCCTCGACGACCTTATTACTACCTTCGAAATTCAGATTTAGGCTACCTTGTTTTTTGGAGTACATGAAGACGATTTCAAAAGGTGGGTTATGAGGGCGAGTGTTTAGTTTATTATTGCTCCAATCTAAGCCATAGGCAGAGTGATCCTCAGGATAGGCTAAAAAACAATCAAGGTTACCACGTCTAAAATATTCAACAAAACAATTATTACCTCTTCCTTCTGTAGTATGAAAATACTGACGAATGGCATCTGACAGTTGTCGAAGGCTATCGCCATCAATGGCGGGAGCTTGATGAGGAAAATTCATCCTTAAATGCCAATGTGTAGATAAATTATCCACATATTGAACACGTTGAGCCTGTTGCCACAATTGTGGCCAATCTAAAAAAGTCAGCATCGCACACTCATAAGCATTACGTAAGGACGCTAATTTTTCGACAAAGATCGTACGATCAGGTTCCGGTAAGTAAAATTTTGCTGTATCAGTGATGAGGATGGTGCCCTTTTTACAGCTCATGTTAAAAATCTGGCGAAACTCAACATCTAATATTTGGCGTTTTTCATCGGGCAATGCTTCCCAAGCGAGGAAGAGGTTTTCAGGTGATCCCTCATCCATATCTAAAAAATTGAGCTCGCTAAAAAGGTTTTTTTCTTCAAAGTAGCGGCCGAGAAAGGGTTTTGGCATGCGCCGAAGAAAATTTTTGATTGAGTATTGACGGGTCATAGTCCTTCCTAAAATTAGGTTAATCTCTGAGTTTGTAGGATTATGACTTAGTTTCTTTTATATGAACAGTGGGTTGGAAGGTTTGAGTAAGAATGTCAATCTAAATTGTATTCAAAGTAAGCGAAAAAGCAAGGTTACTTTTTTGGATAAAAAATAAACAGCAACTTGGGCTACCATTTAACAACTTCAGTCAAAAAATTTCTGGTCATAAGATACTTAAGAAATTACTCAGTTTTCATATATAATCGATGCTTCATATGCCCATGGCCGTATTGTTTTGTATGACACAGTCTGCACAAAACTTTTAAATTCTTTTCTTCATTGTTATATGTGCAACCATCTATATGGTGCACATCAAGACCTTTTCCATTGATATAAAAAGACCCACAAGACTCGCATTTATTATTTCGTTTTTCTCTTGTTGTTTTGCTAGTTTTGTCCCAATCTGATGAGTAAACATTCAAAGGTTGAGTATCAGTTGTATATGATGGGTTCAAAGAATGTAATGACTTTGGATATTTTTCGAAAAAATTAGCAATCGAAAAGTTATTGACAATTTTCTTCTTTTGATTGTCCTTCATAGAAAATCCATCCCATCTTAAAGCCTCTAAACAAAGTTGACAAACCATCAATTTTTCGAGCTTTGTTTCAATTTTTCTTTTCATGATGTTAATTAAAAAAAGCCCATCTTCTCTATTGGCAATCACATATCTATTTTTCCGGCCATTGATCTTCATTTCTTCTAATTTGTTGCAATGTGCAACATGAAATCGTGGCATTGAAAAGTAAAGGGGGCCATAATAAGAAATATCTCGGATATAAATCAAAACCCTTATTCCTCGGTAACTCAGCGTTCGATCTTGTTCAATGGTTATTTCATTGATATCAATTTCAATTCCTTCTTGGCCCAGCCGGAAAAATATGTCTTCATCTAATAAAGGTAATTGAATTTTAGGTGAGAAATTATTTGAGAGATCAGCTCTCATTTGGTACCTTAATTGGTTAAAGGTTTCATCATCAATAAAATTAATGAGTTTAAACACTATTTTTCCTTTATTCTTTGAGCGATGTCTTCCATTTTTTCATCAGCATTGGTGATGATTTTAAACTCCACACGTTGTGATTTATTGTCGTCAACAATATTATTCATCTGGTATATCGGATGAGAAGAAGAAAATCCGGTTGCGGTCAAATGGTCTTGCATCCATGGTTCATAGCGATCAATCGCTGGATTGCTTAAAATGTACACTAACGTTGATTGAGCTCTTTCTTGTGAAAGGCGCATATTATCCACAAATGCAGTTTTCTCATCTGTGCTATTGGCCCATTTTTTTGAAGCATACCCTTCAATTCTAATTTCTTTTACCGAACTTTTATATTGAGGTGAGGTAATCAAAGCGAGGTATCGAGGTATAAAATCATCCAGCATAGCTTCAAATTCGGGTTTAAGCGCGGAAGATCCCGTATCAAACATCACATTTTGATCATCAAAACGAATAGTCATGTCCCCAAGTATCTCAGCATCCCATTGTTTTAAATTTTGCGCAAATTCTTTTTGCAAAGCCAAATATAAATTATTTTTTGTCTCCTGATATTCTTTTACAACTAAAGTTGTTGTACGCTCGACGCGAAGCATAAATACAACAGCAATAAGCATAAAAATCATCATAAGACCCGTCATTAGGTCGCTAAGAGGGATCCAGTGCGATTGATTGTGGTGATCCATCTCATGCCTCCACGCGTCGTGCTAAGTGCAAGATGTTTTTCAATTGTTCTGTGAGTGGCAAATAATCTTGTACAAATTTCTCAGATAAAGAAGCCAGTTGCTTCCCAAGTGTTGAGAGCGAGTCATTCAATTCTTTTTGAAGCGCTTTATCCAATGTAAGTACGCTTTCTTTGATAACTTTAATATTTTCTTGTAAAGACTCAGATAAGTCTTTTTGAGTACTTTTTATCACATCAGTGAGTAAATTTTTCATTTCAGCATTCGTTGATTGAGAGTGAATGCCAAAGTTTTTGAGAATATCAGAGGTTTCAGATTGAATTTTTTTAACACCACTTGTCATCTCATTCATCATTAAAGCAATCTTTTCTTGAAATAGTGGTGTTACATCTTTCATTTGAGTTAATAGTTCACTTAAAGCCTTCTCTTGGGAAAAAAGTGTATCTTTCTGTTGGCTTAACGCTTCAAGGATGGTTTTTAATTCTTGTGCAATTTTGGAAAATTCTTTTGCTTCATTAACCAAGTTGCTAAAAGCTTCACAAGCTGCCTTCATATCTAAGCTTGTTTGATATTGTGTTTGCTTAATTAAATCTAATTCTTCTTTATATTGTTTTTGCCATTCAACTAAATGTTCAACAGCACTGTTAAGATGTTTAAAATTTTCACCAAACTGCTCAGTTAAATTATCGTTGAAGTCCTTGATCACTTCTTGTAAAGCTTCAACAATGGCTTTTTGGTTGTTTTCTACCATGTGAGTATAAAAGTTATCAAAAGAATGGATTAGCTTTTGGAATTGATCATGACTATCCTGGCGTAATAATTTAAATTGTGATAAAAGTGTTCCTTCTTCATTTCCAACTAAGCCTTTTTGAAGATTAATTATGCTATTAACAAGATCATCGATAGATGCTGCTTTAGGAATATTATTAGATCGGAAGCTAAATAAATTTCTAACCCAATCTCGAAATCTAATTGTTAACGCGCCTCCAATCCCAAAAATAGAAGACAGAAAAGAAGTTTTAATGCCTGCCAGCAGCATTGTAATGCTGTCATTCATATTATTGGAATCAAATTGTAGAAGGGCATAAGCAATCCCTATAAAACATCCGAAGATACCCAGAGTGGTTAAAATTTCAGGTCCAAATTTTATAGAAAACGAATAAAATTTGAGCAAATGGAAAATGATCGTCACAGAAATGATAATGGCAATAAAATAGGAAGTCGGGGGTGTTAAAATGGCTTGCCATACGAGCGATTCCCAATCCGTTAAACTTGTTGTCGCATTTGCTGCAAAAACAAGGGGTGGAACTAAGAGTATAAACATACTTGCAAAGATTTTGAGCATAAAAGATCCTTTATGAAGGTTTCCTAAGTTGCTACTTTTGGGACGATTTAAACTTTTATGGAGAAATTTCGCTCACCTAAAAATTTACGTGTTCCTTAATTTACGGTGGCCAGTAATCATGCTTTTTAAATCATTCTCTTCCTAAGCGATGCTGGTTAAATTTTTTCCAATTTAACTTCGAAATTCGTTTGAACCAAGAGAAAAACGATACTAAGGAATCCTTAGTATCGTGTCAATCTAAAAACTAAGAATATCTTAGTCTTTCTAACCCCAGATAGACTAAAATGCCTGTTTCTCCCTTACCCAAACGTCTAAAAGAAGCAAGAGAAGCTGCTCGCTTATCTCAAAAAAGCTTGGGGGTGGAAGCAGGGATTGATGAGTTTTCTGCAAGTGCTCGAATGAATCAATACGAAACAGGTAAACATACACCTGACTTTTTGATCCTGAAGAAAATTGCATCAATTTTAAAGCTACCGGTTGCTTATTTTTATGCAGAAACAGATGAGCTTGCCCATGTTATCAAGCTGTTTGATAGACTAAAAAAAGTGCAACGAGGATCGGTGTTAGCAACCCTCGAGCAATTAAGCGGTTATAAAACTGGTGAATAAATGATTGAAAGTTTAGATTTAGCTGTTAGCTTAACGAGGCATATCGTTAACTGCTCGTGTAATGATCAATGACAATCTATCTACGTTACGTCAACCTTTGAAGAGGATTACTCTTTCGTATATATCAACATAGAAATTATGGAATCTTGATCTTAAGACGCTTTAATGAACACTTTGACTAAAACTCGTAGAAGTAATAAGTTTCAACTCTTCGTTCCCTTCTATTTGATCAAATTCAAAGCCGTAAATAAACCGAAATACCGATGGATACTCGATTTGCTTTTTTCTAAGCAATGATTCCATAATTTCAATACCAGCGAACCACTCTTCTGAACCTTTTTGAACATGAAGTGTGCTTATAAATTCTTCAATTAAACGTTCATGTTTACTTTTTGGCTGGAGTGCAATATTCCAAGCAACAACGGCAAGTAGGATGGCATTTTCCTTTCCTTTCGGTGTACGTGTTAACGGTAGGATATCTTCAGCAAAAAGAAAAATAACCTCAGACATTTTAAGTTGATCATCTGAGTAAATTTCAAGCACGCTTTTCATTTATTCCTCTTCTTGACCTGCGCCTGCTTTTCGCTTTAACCGTGCATGGACATCTAAGAATAAATTTGCTTCTTTGTAGAAGGTTTCAAGGAAACTTTTTAAAGGAGCGATCTTGACCACATTGCGAGCCAATCCTTCTAATTCAGCTGTTGCCGTTTGGAGCCGTGGTACACCGCAATGCGCCAGGCCCCCCTTGAATTTATGCAACTCAGCACGTAGACGCTCAATATTATTGTGCTCAGCTGCATCTTGAATTAATAAAAGATCTTTAGGTAATTCAGCGGCCAGCATATTGAGCAGTTCCAAGGCTAATCCCTTACGATGGCCAATTAATTCTTCGCCTAGCTCGAGATCGATGATTTCATTATCATCTTCTGAGAGAGGTGCTTCTTTGATGGGTGCTTTATTATAAACATGAAGATTAATGAGTGTTTTAATTCGTGCAGGCGCCAAAGGTTTAGTCAACATGAGAATAAAACCCGCTGTCTCTGCCTCTTCTTTTTTATTTCGATCACTGTGAGCAGTTAATGCAAAGAAAGGCGTCCTATAATTTAATTCTTCTGGGTCGGCTTTAATGATGCGAGGGATATCACAACCATCACCATCGGGTAAGCCCAAATCTGAAATGACGAGATCGAACCGCTTTTTACGCAGCAATTTCATGGCGGTTGTGAAATTTTCAGCCGTGGTTGGTTTTGCAGAGACTTCAGCATCACGCAGAGACATGAGTGTTGCAATCATTGTCATTTTGTGATCTTCAACCACGAGAATTTCAAGTTCACCGGTTTCACTTTTTGCAGAAATATCAGGAATAATTTGCGATTCTAAAGGTTCAATTTCGATTAAGCCTTCTTGAGAAACGGAGGTGATATCACGAATTTCGTGATTCAAAGGTTTTTGTAGAGGCAGAGTGATAAAAAACGTGGTTCCTTTACCCACTTCGCTTTTAACTTCAATTTCACCTTTCAAATCTTGAACATAATGTTTGACGATGTTTAAACCAAGTCCTGACCCTAAGTAATGTCCTTGATTTGCAGGATTTAAACGTGAAAATTGCTCGTAAATTAAGTCTTTTTTATCAGCAGGGATCCCAATACCAGTATCACTGATTTGAAATTCAAGCAACATCTTATGCGTATGAGTTAAATCGAGAGGTTTGATTTCAAGTTTGACATCGCCTTTTTCCGTAAATTTAATGGCATTTCCAATTAAATTAATCAGTAAACGGCCAAGACGTTTGGGATCTGTAATCACCGCTTGTGGTATTTTAGGATCGATGAAATAAGTTAGTTCAAGCCCTCGCATTTTAGCCGCAGGATGATTAAGTTCAATCACTTCTTGAACCAATTGATGTAAGTTAAATTTTTTTGAAAGAATAGGATTTTTATGTTGAGCGATTTGTTCAAAATCGATAATTTCATTACAGATATTGTGGATCCTTTTCGCAGCTTTATAAAGCATGATCAATTCTTGTTTTTTTATAAGATCAGTTTCTCTCGCTGCTAAATATTCCAACATAGCCATCGAACCTGATGTGGGTGTACGTAAATCGTGTTGCATGTTTTGAATAAATTGCGTCTTTAGTTCACTTGCAATTTTAAGTTGATTTTCCAGTTCTTTTTTATCGTTAATATCAAGGGAGACACCTAGAACACCGATGACTTGTCCCTGCTCATTAAAAAGTGGTTTCTTTTCCGAAAAATAAACACCACCATTAGGATGAGTAGCAGTAATAGCTATTTCTTCGGCTCTTATCGTTCTCTTTGTTTTAATCACTTCATTATTTAAATGATCTAGCTCTTTTGCTTGTTCACGCCAAGGCAAGTCATAATTCGTTTTTCCAATAATTTCTTTAGGTGAGTTCAAATTAAGACTTTCGGCTTGGGTTTCATTACAGCCTAAATAAACATTATTTTTATCGAGCCAATAAACATGTCCAGGCATCTGATAGATGATATTTCGAAGGAAACCCATAGTTTTTTCTAATAGAAGAGCAGAGGATTCGTGTGAACTGGGAAGCTGACCAGTAATCTCTTGATAATATTGTGCGATAAGAGCATGTATAGAAGCATCCGTTTGTAGATTAGAAGGCTCGTGCATCCTGAAACTCCCTGTCTTGAACTATAACCTAAATCAATAAACGAAAGTTAAGCACATCCTATAAAAAAAATCCAAAATTTGGTGCTTATTGCTTAAAATAAAAACCAAAAAGAAGCGAAACTTACCAACCTTTTGGTTTTTACGCATATCGTGTTTATTTTTCTGGGTATATTTTAATCATTCTGCGCTTGAAGAAGCTTACTTTTCACACAACTCATTGTTTTCTGATTTCCTAGACTCTAGAAATAAAAGCTTTTGTAGAGCGGTAATAATTACTTGTCGCCCACACTCAATGCCCCAACTATATTTCATGGGAGAGAGCCCTAATTTTTGATTTTTTCTTCGGCTTAGGTAAGACTCTGCAATTTGATTTTTAGTTTTATAGCAAATTTGTGTATGGAAGAATTGCCCATAACCATCGCTTTTTAATTTTAATAATTCAGAAATAATTTTAAAGCTGTTAGAATAAACAAGATAATCAAGCCGGCCTTTTAAAAGCACCTCAACCAAAGCAGTCACTTCTTCATCTAAATAAGCAGCTAGGGGAGGTGTTATTTTCGATAAAAGCTTACCTTGACGTTTTGAAAACGAAAGTGCTTCTTGCTCAAATTCATCCTTGATAATACTATTTTCTTGGCGAATTTTTCTGAAGTCTTGTTCTTTTTTTAAGAAGTCATTTTGCCTGATGATCATTTCCCAGGTAACAAATTTAACCTTTTTATTTAATAAGAATTCACGTGCGATTTTCTCATATTTCTTAATGTACTCTTTCTCTAAGCGTGATAATTTTTGGGTTGCTAATCCCATCGCAACTGGATCATCGATACTTTGATTGTTTAAAGTAACAAGATTATAACGTTGCAAGGTACCTGCAACAATAAATTCCACAGAGTCAAAGTTGTGAGCACTTAACAAATCACAAACTGCACGAATATAGGCCTCATGACTAAAAACACGATGGTGAATAGTAATTGGAATGCCAATTTCTTGGCCTTGCCAACTTTCCTTTTCAACAAGTTTCCAATTTAAACTAATTAATAAACCAATTTTTTTGCCTTGCGTTTCATTTGAATTTTCAAGGCCACTAATTTTGACTAAAGTATAAGGTATTTCATTCATGTTGTTCTGCTTGACCACATTCAATCTTAATTCGAACAACCAGGTGGCGAGAACCACGGTGAGAATAAGAGGATTTTGTACTTAAAGACACGGTAATTTTATCTAAACACAGTATTAAAAGCAATGAGCCTATGTCAGCGATGCTCACAAGCTATAAAAAATATTTTCGCCCCTTAATAAGTTGTTATCCTAGGTTTTTACAAGTTCTCATCGTAGAGTATCCGTTGCAAATTTTTATCGTCTTAGGTAGGCTTGTCACTATTTTCTTGGATTTGTAAGCGCTGAAACTCTATTCTAACAAGACGAAAGGACATTGAATAATGGGTATATTGCTCAGGGCAAAAAATTGGGTTGTTTCCACCTGGAATCATTTTTTTAGCCCTTCAGAAGAAACCTCCCCTCAACAAGATTTAACCGAACGTCCCCCTCTGACTCGTTTTCAAGCCTTTAAACGAATTTCGGGTATTTCACTGCCCATGGCGCTTTCCTATACCTTTAGTTTTGAGGTGGTGCTCATCATTATCTTTCTGAACTTACTCAGTGAAAATGAAGAAGAAACAGCTTCTGTTGCCCTGATCTCTACAATGATGAATTCTGTGCTGATGTTTGGAATTTCTCCCTTGTTTGCGATGGGGATCTTAGCAAGTAAATATCTTGGTGAATTGCGTTCATTCAATCAATCTTCCGAACAGGAGACTATTTTACCGTTACAGCAAAGAACAGCAGATGAATGTCAAACTTTAGTGGGGGCTGTCTTTCGGCATGGGTTGTCAATGGGAGCGATATTAGCGCCTCCTTTGATCGCGACTTTATCCTTTTCTAAAGTCATTTTGAGCGATGTATTTGGCCAGGATCCAGAGGTTGCACAATATGCGCAAAATTTTTTAAGACCTTATTCAATGGTTGTTCCTGCTTTAATGGGGCGAGTCGCTGCGGAACAAATAATGTTCAGCGATGGTCATGCTGTTTCAGCCATGCTTATTGGGTTGACTGATTTAAGCTTAGGCACTCTCTTAGCGACGTGGTTAGGGTTTGGAGGGGTAGGAATGCCTTCTTTCGGGTCTCTGGGTATAGCCTTAGGGTATGTAGCAGAAGGTTACTTAACAGCTCTTCTTTATAACCTTTTCTTGATCAGAAGCAATGCCTTTAAGGATTATTCATTCTTCGATTTTTGCCAACACGTGAAAGGTTCTTTGCGATCCTTCATCGAGATGTTGAAATTGGGGGCAGGGATCTCATTTAGTATGTTTAACCAGTTAGCGACAACCTTAGCAACGAGCTTATTCGCTGGTCTTTTAGGCGCTCAAGCTCAGTCGGCTTGGGGGGCTGGACTCACTTATTTCTATTTTGCTTCTATTATGTTCATGGCCTTTGGAGCAGGGTGTGCACAGGAAGTTAGTCGTGAAATCGGCGCAGGCGCTTATGTGAATGCTAACCAAATTGGAAAATATGGTTTATTGACAACATTGCTGTATGTCGCCCCTGTTCCTATTTTTTTTGCCTTTGATCCACAAGCATTAATGACTCTTCTTGACCTAGATACGGCTACCTTGGGCCCAACATTAGCGCGTTTACTTCCTATTTTTGCTCCCTTGATCATTTCTGAAACTGTACGTTATAACTTGCTTCTGCAGCTACGGCCTTTGAAGCAAAATCAAACAGCCACGCTCATTTCTTTCTTAGGGATGCTTTTTAGTATTACGGCTTCAGGCGTATTAGGGTTAAAAACTACGCTCGGGATTTATGGTGTAGCCTTGGGCTATACCGGTGTAAGCCTTGCGGGTTCAGCGACCTTGTTATTGCCTTGGCTGAGCGAAATTCGCGAAAGTAGAATAAAAAATGTACAGGAAGATCCGAATCCTTCAGGTTGTTTTTGTGCTTTTTTTCAAAGTGTAAAAACATGTCCTTCCGATGGTGAATCTCATTATCTGATGATGCCGATCAACCACTAGGTTCTTTATTATGCGCAATCTTCAACCCTTCCAAATAATCCGCCCATTGCTGCATCATTTTTCTACGTTCAGGCAAATGTTTGGTGCGATTGTAAGCTCGGCCATTGGGATCGCGAACGGCGTGGCCCAGTTGTTGTTCGATATAGTCAGGGCGCACGCCCAGGATTTCATCTAAAACAGTTCTAGCCATCGCTCTAAAACCGTGACCTGTTATTTCATTCTTGGTAAAACCCATGCGGCGAAGCGCTGCGAGAACGGCATTATTGCTCATGGGTCGTGCAGCTGTACGCGCACTGGGAAAAACGTAAATTCCGTGACCCGTGAGCGGATAAATGTCTTGCAAGATGGTGAGTGATTGGGTTGAAAGAGGTACGAGTAAAGGTTCACGCATTTTCATGCGTTCAGCGGGGATATTCCATTCGGCTTGTTCGAAATCAATTTCACGCCATTTAGCTTCACGCAGTTCACCTGGGCGTACAAAGACTAAAGGTGCAAGTTTCAAGGCACATTGGGTAATGAGGCTACCTTGATACTCATCAATGGCACGAAGTAACCCCGCCATGGCCTTTGGCTCAGTAAGAGCGGCATGGTGTTTAGGTTTGATGTGGGGAAGTGCTCCTCGCAAATCGGGGGCGGGATCTCGTTCTGCACGACCAGTGGCAATGGCGTAGCGAAAAATTTGACTGCAATTTTGTTGGGCTCGATGGGCACTTTCAATCGCACCTCGTTGTTCAATACGCTGTAAACATTTGAGTAAATCAGGTGCGGTAATACTCTTGATAGGGCGAGCACCCAACCAGGGAAAAATATCCCGCTCAAGACGGCGGATCACTTTTGCACTGTGAGAGGGCACCCATGTAGGTTCCATTTTAACAAACCATTCCCTGGCAATCATTTCAAAGCTATTCATAGCAGCATTGTGTCGAGTCGCTTTTAAGGCTTTGCGCTGTTGGGCAGGATCTACACCCTCAGCGATCAATTTGCGTGCATCATCTCTCTTTTCACGCGCTTTTGCCAAAGGCACGTCAGGATAGATGCCAAAGGACAATAGTTTTTCTTTACCTTCAAAGCGGTATTTAAAACGCCACCATTTACCGCCATGGGGCATGACTTGTAGAAATAAGCCTTTCTCATCGCTGAGTTTAAAGGGCTTGTCGCGAGATTTGATGTTGCGAACAGCAGTATCAGTAAGAGACATGGGGTAACTCAATTGGGGGTAAAGTGTATTACCCCTAAACTTACCCCTAAAAAGGGCAGGATGTCAATGGATTATGTAGGAAGTCTGAGGATAAAGTAAAATGAAAAAATCTTGTACTTATAGTGCTTCTTGTTGTTTATTGGATTTCTTTGGTGCTCAATGTGGTGGAGGCGGCGGGAATTGAACCCGCGTCCGTAAATCCGCTACCGTCGGTCGACTACATGCTTAGCTCTGTCTTTATTTTTAGCGCTGGGTAGTCCGACGAGCAGGGTTACGTCAGCGCGATCCCTTCGAACTTAACAGCAGGGCGGCGGGAGCGCGATGCTGCGATCTTGTATGCTATGACCGCTGTTCTGAGGCTACAAGCAACTTCAGGCAACGGTTGCTGCTGTTTGTTTAAGCAGCTACGGCAAAGTCTTCGTGACCGAAGAAATTGTCGTTCTTTGCAGTTTTGGCAGTTATATGCCTGCAGCTTGTTTTACGAGGTCAGCTACCACCTCGGCATGCACCTAGGGTTTTGTAATCCACGTCGAAGCCATGTCGCCCCCCTACGTTTACTACCCGGCCAGATCGCTTTTGCGGGAAAATTGCTCTGGATACCGTAATTTTACCTTAGTCTGGAGAAATTAGCTAGTGTTTTGTGGGGTCCCCAAATCCACAGTCAAAGTTAT
>JAKBBU010000009.1 GCA_021808365.1 Pseudomonadota bacterium | reverse complement strand
AGCGAAAAGCACGAGGATATAAATTTAAACACTTCAGAACCATTGTATATTTGATCACGGGTGGGCTCGATTTTAGCAAGCTTAATCCAGCCTGTTTACCCACTTGAAATTTACAAGAACCAAATTTAGTGTATACTCCCCACCTTGAACATCCGACTTTTTTGACATGATCAAGACTATTATCGCCGTTATTTCTGGTTACATCACCCTCGCGGTGCTCACCTTCTTTACCTTTGCCTGCATCGATTGGGCTTTTCCCTCAGCTCTCCCGGAACCCGACGGCTATCCTAGTTTAACCTGGGCCTTCCTGATCTTATCCTTCAGCTTTTGTTACGCCTTCATTGCAGGCTATGTCACGGCTTGGCTATCTGACTCTCACCTCGGCGCTCTCCTCAGTTTAACCGCCATACTGATGGGCTTGGCCATCTTATCTGTATTCCTCAGCCCAACCACGATCCACCAACCACTTCCCTACGGTTTTGCCATCATCGGTGTCAATACGGCAGCGCCACTCTTGGGTGGGTTGTTGAGAAAGATTGTGACTCATACTGTTTGGAATAAGTAGCCTCATTTAATCCGTCATTCCTGCTAAGCACAGCAGGAATGACGGTTTGTTTCTCTCTAAAATTACAGTACACTTCCTCTTTTTGCTCTGTACTCATATGCTATGAAAAACTCTCCTGATCCTAAACCCAAGGCAAAACCAGAAAAAACGCTTATTCTCTTGCGAAAGTCTGTGTTTGAAACGCCCTTAGGTTCCATGGTTGTCATTGCCGATGAACATGGGCTCTATCTTTTAGAATTTGAGGATGCTCGAAAATTAGATCAACGTATCGAAAAGCTCAGTGCCATTTCAACGTTAATTCCCGGTACAACAGCAGCCACCCGATCCATCAAAAAAGAATTAAACGAATATTTTAAAGGACAGCGAAAAGTTTTTGAAACCCCGATTTTTCCCAATGGCACGATATTTCAAAAAAAAGTTTGGAATCAACTTCGAAAAATTCCTTATGGACAAACCTGTTCCTACCTTGATCTTGCCAAAGCTGTCGGAAAACCACGCGCTTTTCGCGCAGCGGCAAGCGCCAATGGAGCTAATTCTTTTCCCATCGTAATCCCCTGCCATCGTGTGATTAATTCAAATGGAGCATTGGGCGGTTACAGTAGCGGGTTAGAACGAAAAAAATGGTTATTGGCGCTTGAGAAGATGATGATGATATAAATGCACATTCCCAGAATTTACCATCCACAAACACTCACACAAGGCGAAATACAAACCTTAAGCGAACAAGCAGGATATCATTTAGCACGCGTTCTTAAAATGAATGTAGGCGAGCCCTTATTCCTTTTTGATGGATCAGGAGATGTTTGCGAAGCCACTATCGCGACCATTAAAAAAAATCAAATCACGGTTACATTGGGCTCCGTGATCACACAAAATAATGAATCACCGCTCAACATCCATCTTGGTCAAGCTCTTGTACGTGGTGAAAAAATGGATCTTATTTTTCAAAAAGCCGTAGAATTAGGCGTTTACGTGATCACACCGTTATTAACAGAACATGGTAATACTTCTTTATCTGCAGAACGGCTTGATAAGAAAATGGCCCATTGGCAGGGGATTATGATCAATGCTTGCGAGCAATGCGGCCGTAACACACTTCCAATTTTGCATGAGCCGCAATCCATTTCGTCTTGGCTTCAATCACAAACTACTGATCTGAAATTGATCTTACATCCCACTGCACATCAAGATGTGCTTAAGAAAATAGAGATCAATTCAATCAGCTTAGCCATTGGTCCGGAAGGTGGTTTCTCAGATCTGGAAATAAAGCAAGCCACGCAATATCATTTTCAAGCTGCCGCACTCGGCCCTCGCATTTTACGCACAGAAACAGCGGGATTAGCGATGGTGGCTGTGTTACAGTATATGTATGGGGATTTTAGATCTTAAAGAGGGGGTCTATGGAAAGAAAACATATCGCGATCAGAATAGGGATTCTCTGCATTCTTATTATAAGCATATATTATATTTGGACAGAATGGAGCCGATATAATAAACCTCTGACACTTTATGGAAATGTTGATATTCGTGATGTCAATGTTGGTTTTCGTGTAAGTGGACGCCTGATGGACGTCAATGTCGATGAAGGAGATGCAGTTCATCGAGGTGAGTTGATCGCTCGTCTTGATCCAGAACCTTACCAACTTGCAATCAATTCAGCAATTGCCGCCGTTGATCAACAAAAAGCCATTCTTGCCTATGCAGAAACTGTATTTGCGCGCGAACAAAAGATGCTGGGTACAGGTGCCTCCTCCCTCGATCATTATCATAATGCAATATCTGCACGCGATGCAGCTAGAGCTAATCTTGAAAAAGCAATTGCAGACCTTTCTCAGTCAAATCTACGTTTACAAGATACTTATTTATATTCTCCATCCGATGGCGTTATATTAACCCGTGCCGTTGAGCCCGGAACAATGTTAGCCGTTAATGCGACTGTTTTGAATATTTCATTAATTAATCCAGTTTGGGTGCGAGCTTATGTAACTGAAACCGAACTTAATAAGGCCAAACCAGGAACACACGTTAAAGTGTACGCTGATTTTAATCCAAAAAAATATTATAGTGGACAAATTGGTTTTGTTTCTTCAACCGCTGAATTTACGCCTAAAACTGTCGAAACCACAGATTTGCGCACAGAATTGGTTTATCGATTGAGAATTATTATACAAGATCCTAACCACGAGCTGCGTCAAGGGATGCCTGTTACTATACAATTATCGAATTGATAGACTTTTAAAGGAATGAGCAATGTTATCACCATTGGATGTACCAAGTAAGAATAATTTTGCAATTTTTCTTGATGGTGTAATAAAAAAATTTCCCTCCAAAAAAGAAATTGCGCCTGCTTTATCCTCTATTTCCGCAAAAATAAAGCGAGGTTGTATAACGGGCTTAGTCGGTCCCGATGGCGCTGGGAAAACAACATTAATTCGAATTATTGCAGGATTGCTAACCCGATCTGAAGGAGGGCTATCAGTTGAAGGATTAGATCCTAGTATTGATACTGATCAATTACGAACGATTTTAGGCTATATGCCACAAAAATTTGGTTTATACGAAGATCTCTCTGTGATTGAAAATCTCATCCTCTATGCTGACCTTCGTGGCGTATTCGGTAATGAACGTACAACCGAATTTGAAAAATTACTTGATTTTACAGACCTCAAACAATTTACCACGCGTCCAGCAGGAAAATTGTCAGGAGGTATGAAACAAAAACTAGGATTAGCTTGTGCATTATTAGGTCACCCAAAGATTCTTTTATTAGATGAACCTAGCGTTGGTGTTGACCCCATTTCGCGACGTGAATTGTGGAAAATGGTTAATATGCTTATCTCTGAAGGGATTACGGTGATTTGGAGTACTTCCTATTTAGATGAAGCAGAGCAATGTGGTGAAGTCCTCCTCATGAATGAAGGCAAGCTTGTTTATTCCGGAACACCACAAGCTCTAACTACAAAAATTGTTGGACGTGCGATGCAAGTACAAAATATTCAAGGCGATCATCGTCTTGTTTTGCAACGTGCCTTGCGTGCTAAGGAAGTGATGGATGGTGTCATACAAGGTAAGAATATTCGTTTAGTCTTGCGAGAAGAAGGAACATTACCAAACATTAAATTATTGATTGCAGGTGAACATGCCAAGCTTGTTTCCGTTAAACCACGATTTGAAGATGCTTTTATCGATATCCTCGGCGGCGCGCCTAGTGGCGATTCAGTATTGACTAAAGTGACGAAGCCAGTTCCATCATTTATGCAATCCGATGCTGTTATTGAGGCACAAGCATTAACAAAAATGTTTGGCACCTTTACTGCAACGGATGGTATTAGTTTTAAAGTCAAACGAGGTGAAATTTTTGGTTTGTTGGGTCCAAATGGCGCAGGAAAATCAACTACGTTTAAAATGATGTGTGGATTATTAATACCAACATCAGGAAATGCCCATGTCATGGGAATCGACTTGCAGAAAAGAGCAAGACAAGCTCGCCAACAAATTGGCTATATGGCTCAAAAATTTTCTCTTTATGGCGATCTCTCAGTTCAGCAAAATTTGGAATTTTTTTCAGGCATTTATGGACTTTCAGGAAAAACTCAACACGATAAAATTTCAGAAATGATTGATATTTTTGATCTACAACCCTACCTCAGTACCACAACGAATGAATTACCGCTTGGATTTAAACAAAGGCTTGCCCTAGCCTGTGCGATCATGCATGAACCTGCTGTTTTATTTCTGGATGAACCCACCTCTGGTGTTGATCCTATTACTCGTCGTGAATTTTGGACACACATTAATGGGTTGGTTGGAAAAGGCGTGACAGTGATGGTAACGACACATTTTATGGACGAAGCCGAATATTGTGATCGTGTTGGCTTAGTTTATCGTGGAGCTCTAATTGCCACAGGAACACCCGATGAATTAAAACAACTTGCAACTAACCATCAGCACCCAGAACCTAATATAGAAGATGCTTTTATTTTTCTGATATCAAAACATGATGAAGAACATCAAAAAATCGACGCAACACTCAATTCTTCTACCATTTCTACATCATCGACAAAAAAATATTCCGATAAGAAAAATGTGTTTACGGCTTCAACACGCCGGTTGATGGCATTGTGCAAAAAAGAATTTTTTCAAATTACGCGAGATCCCAGCAGTATTTTAGTCGCTTTCATTTTGCCCATGCTCATGTTATTTATTTATGGTTTTGGCCTCAACCTGGATTCATCCAAAATTCGACTGGGTCTCGTAATGGATGACATGAGTCCAGAAGCCTATCGTTTTGAAAATGCCTTTTTTGATTCTCCATTCATTACGGCAATACCGATGAAAAACCAAGCAGATGCAGCAAAACAATTAACTGCCGGTAATATTCGCGGATTTGTGATGATACAATCAAATTTTTCCGTACGACTTAAAAATCCTAATGGTATCGCGCCCGTACAAATAATTACCGATGGTTCAGAACCCAATACAGCCAATTTTGTAACGAATTACGCAATGGGTGCGTGGCAAATCTGGCAACAACAACGCGGTGTAGAAACTGGAAATCCTGCATCTGATAGTATATCCATCGTGCCGCGTTATTGGTTTAATCCTGCTGCCATCAGTCGTTATTATCTCGTACCTGGATCCATTGCAATCATCATGACGGTTATTGGCGCAATATTAACATCGCTCGTTATAGCAAGAGAATGGGAACATGGGACGATGGAAGCACTTTTATCGACACCCATGACGCGCATGGAATTATTATTCTCAAAATTAATACCCTATTATCTGCTAGGCATCATTGCTATGATGGTTTGTTTGGTGGTTGCCGTAACTGTGTTAGGTGTGCCTTTTCGTGGGTCTGTATTTCTTTTATTCATTGAAACCAGCCTTTTCCTTGGTAGCGCGCTTGGTCTAGGTCTACTTCTTTCTACGGTAACACGCAATCAATTTAATGCCGCGCAAGGTGCTTTGAATATTGCATTTTTGCCGGCGATGATCTTGTCAGGTTTTGTTTTTGAAATTACCAGCATGCCCGTTGTTATCCAGGCTTTAACTTATCTGATTCCTGCTCGCTATTTTGTTTCTTCCCTGCAAACACTTTTTTTAGCCGGCGATATTGGTTTTTTGCTCCTTAAAGATGGCTTGTTTTTATTAATTTCTGCTTTGATTTTTCTAGGGCTGACTGCTAAATTCACACGTCGCACGCTTGATTAAGGAATATGTAATGTTTCAACGTATTTTGGCTCTGATATTAAAAGAACTGCAGGCACAATTACGTGATCCTGATAGTCGACGATTACTTATTATTCCAGTCATTCTTCAACTGATATTATTTCCTTTTGCTGCAACACTCGAAGTCAAAAATAATACGCTGGCTATTTATAACCAAGATATAGGTGTTCATTCTGTAGAACTCATACAACGATTTGCTCAAGCAAAGGCTTTTTCTCACTTGTTAATTTTACACAGTGTTAACAATGTCCGTGAAACAATTGATAATCAACGTGCATTATTAGAAGTCAGTTTTCCAAGTGATTTTTCAAGAAATATTGAATCAGGCAAAACAGCAGAACTACAGGTAATCATTGATGGTAGACGTTCCAATGCTGCTCAGATTGCAGCCAGTTACCTTGAAGATATTGTCAATACTTATCAACAAGATTTGCAATTACAAACAAACAGTCCTGCACCTATATCAGAAATTTCTGTACGCAACTGGTTTAATCCAAACTTGGAGTATCAATGGTTTATTCTTCCTTGTTTAATTGCGATCATCACAACGGTGGGTTCTCTAGTTGTAACTGCCATGTCTGTTGCACGTGAGCGAGAACAAGGCACATTTGAGCAGCTTCTCGTTTCACCGCTGACATCGGGATATATCATGATTGGTAAAATATTTCCGGCCTTGATGGTTGCAATTGTCCAGGCTACTATTATTTTAGCAGCCAGCATCTTTGTCTATCGCGTTTCATTTCAAGGCTCAATTTTACTGTTTTATTTTTGTATGTTATGTTATGGACTTGCCTTATCAGGAATTGGATTGTTTATTTCATCAATAAGCTCGACTCAACAGCAAGCGTTTTTAGGTATATTTGGATTTATGATGCCTGCGGTTTTACTTTCAGGTTTTATTGCACCCATTGAAAATATTCCAGAACCTTTGCGTGCACTCACTTGGTTTAATCCTATTCGTCATTTTGTTGTCATCTGTAAAGGTATTTATTTAAAGGGATTTGATATGACTTTTATTTGGCCAGATTTATGGCCTTTATTGGCTATCGCCATGCTGGCACTTTTCATGGCCTATGTCATGTTTAGACGATTTTCAAAGTAGTCCGCTAAGATGAAATTATTTCAATTGAATACGCTATTACAATTAAGACTAAAGCATCTTTACTTTATCCTCTTAATAGTTTTATTTACAGGTTGTACTGTAGGTCCTGATTATCATACACCCACTGAACAATTACCCTCACACTATAAGGCTACAGGGAAACAATATTCATCTGCGGTTGATAATATTAATTGGTGGAATTCTTTAGGTGATCCGCTTTTAGTCAAATTAATCAATCAAGCCGTCGGTGGTGATAATTTAGATATTCAAAAAGCACAAGCTACAGTACGGCAAGCTCGTGCTGCTCTCGGTGTTACAAGCGCAGATCTTTACCCACAGTTAGATGCAAATGGAAAGATTTCACGTGACCATCTAAGTGGAAATAGCGAAATTATTGGAAGTTTTCCACCCGGTGTGATTCCACTTTATTACACTGATTATCAATTTGGTTTTGATGCATCATGGGAGCTTGATTTCTTCGGCTATACAAGGCGATCCATTGAAGCATCCAAGGCCCGACTAGAAAGTGACATTGAAAATCAAAATGATGTGGAAATTACCACTGCCGCTGAAGTTGCTAGAAATTACATTCAATATCGTATTGATCAACAACGCATATTAATTACAAAACATACAATTGCCTCTTATGTTGAAACAGCAAAATTGGTTAATATACAATTAGAGGCAGGGTTAGCAACCGTTGCTGATTTACACCGTGTTGAGAGTGAAGTTTTATCGGCTCAAGCATCGTTGCCCTCCTTAGAAGCAGAAGCGCAGGCTACTTTAAACGCTTTAGCGGTCATGGTGGGTGAATACCCTGAAACCTTATCTGAACAATTAAATATACCCGCACCTATTCCTGTTATTAATCCAAAAAATATATCGGTAGGATTACCTTCTGATTTATTGCAACAACGTCCTGATGTCAGAAGTGCAGAACGACAACTTGCTGCGGCTACCGCCGATATTGGAGTGGCTACAGCAAATGAATATCCCCGTTTTGAATTAGTGGGGGATCTTGGTTCTGATACTGTTTTTCCTGGCACGTTTACACACGCTGCTAGTCGTTATTGGTCCATAGCTCCAAAAGTGGTTATTCCATTATTTCAAGGCGGACGTTTGAGAGGTGAAGTTAAAGAGAATGAGGCTGCGCGTGATGTTGCGCTAGCCAATTATAAAAAATCTATTTTACAAGCGCTGGCTGATGTTGAAACAGCCATGGTTAGATATGACAATGAACAATTAAGAGAAAAAAATCTACGAGCATCTTATGAAAAAGAACAATCTGTTGCTAAATTAATAAAAATTCAATATGTGGATGGTCAAGCTTCTTTAATTGATGTCCTTGATGTTGAACGACAAGTTAACCAACTTAATGACGAATACGCTCAATCACTCGGACAAGTGTCCATTAATCTTGTTTCGCTTTATAAATCATTAGGCGGTGCTTGGCCTACTGCTAAAAAACCTGGGAAAGCCGGAAAGTCTGGGACCCCATTTGAATCGATCAAGTAAAAAAGATATACTGTGCTTTTTTTAGAGTCTCTACATGAACATCGTCCAATCCATAGCCAACCAACTTCAACTCAACCCTGTCCACATTGAGGCCGTCATTAAATTACTGGATGAAAAATGCACCGTCCCCTTTATTGCACGCTATCGTAAAGAAGTTACAGGTGCCATGGATGATATTAAATTAAGAAATCTGGAAGAACGCTTAATTTATTTACGCGAAGTGAATGAGCGCCGCGAAACGATTTTAAAATCGATTGAATCTCAAGGAAAATTAACGGAAGAATTAAAAAAAGCGCTACTTGCAACAGAAAACAAAACCACGCTTGAAGATCTCTATGCGCCTTATAAACCTAAACGCACCACAAAAGCTCAAATTGCACGAGAAGCCGGATTAGAACCTTTAGCGCTCAATCTTTTAAATGACCCACTGCGTGATCCCAATAAAGACGCTGAGACTTATATTAATCTTGAAAAAAACATCAATGATGCTAAAGCTGCGCTTGAAGGCGCACGACATATTTTAATGGAATTATTTTCAGAACAAGCCGATCTTGTTCAATGGTTGAGGAATCATTTCAAACATAATGGTATTTTAAAAAGCATGCTCATTAAAGATAAAGAAGAAGAGGGCGCTAAATTTAAAGATTATTTTGATTTTGCAGAAGAATGGAAAAAAATTCCTTCTCATCGCGCCTTGGCACTTTTTCGTGGGCGAAAACAAGAAGTTCTTCAATTGAGTCTCGAATTTCCCGATGAAAAAGGGCTCGATCACTGTCTTCAAAAAATTGCCGCACAATTTGGCATTCAAAATAAAGGCCGTCCTGCTGATGCCTGGTTGTGGCAAACTGTTGAATGGACGTGGAAAATTAAATTCCATCTTAAACTTGAAGCTGATTTATTAAGCGAATTAAAAGAGCAGGCCGATGAAGAAGCCATTCGCGTTTTCAAAGATAATCTTAAAAACCTTTTGCTCGCTGCGCCCGCTGGTCATTACACTGTATTAGGATTAGATCCTGGTTTTAGAACAGGCGTAAAAGTGGTGGTGGTCGATGGCACCGGAAAATTACTGGAATACAAAACATTATTTCCACATGCGCCAAAGGATGAATGGGATCAATCCCTCCATCAACTCGCTATTTTATGTAAAAAACACAGTGTAAAACTCGTCAGCATTGGCAATGGCACAGCCTCGCGTGAAACAGATCGCTGGGTTGCTGCCCTCATGAAACAACATTCTGATTTGAATTTAACACCTGTTGTTGTTTCAGAAGCAGGGGCTTCTGTTTATTCAGCATCTGCATTAGGTTCACATGAATTTCCTGATCTGGATGTTTCTTATCGCGGTGCGGTTTCGATTGCACGTCGTTTGCAAGACCCCTTGGCCGAACTTGTTAAAATTGATCCGAAATCAATTGGTGTTGGGCAATATCAACATGACATCAATGCAGTTAAATTGAATCGAAGCTTGGCTGATGTGGTTGAAGATTGCGTCAATGCTGTGGGTGCCGATGTCAACACTGCCTCTGTACCGCTGTTGGCCAGTATTTCAGGCTTAAGTGAAAGTATTGCGCAAAATATTGTGAATTACCGTGAAGCTCATGGCCGTTTTGAAACGCGCGATGCTTTAAAAAATATCCCACGTCTTGGGCAAAAAACATTTGAACAAGCCATCGGTTTTTTACGGATCATTGAGGGGAAAAATCCCTTAGATGCTTCTGCTGTTCATCCAGAGAGTTATCCATTGGTGGATCAAATTGCGGAATCGCTTGGAAAACCGATTAAGGAAATTATTGGTAATTCTGATCTACTTAAACGCATTCGGCCTGAGAAATTTGTAACCGATCAATTTGGCCTTCCTACAGTTCAAGATATTTTACTCGAGCTCAATAAGCCGGGCCGCGATCCACGCCCTGAATTTAAAGTCGCTCAATTTAAGGAGGGTGTTGAACAAATGTCGGATCTGAAACCCGATATGATCCTCGAAGGCGTGATCAGCAATGTCGCTAATTTTGGTGCTTTTGTCGACATTGGCGTTCATCAAGATGGCTTGGTTCATATTTCAGAATTGTCTGATCGCTATGTGACGAATATTCATGATGAAGTGAAAGTAGGGCAAATTGTGTCCGTACGCGTAGTCGATGTGGATATTCCTCGTAAGCGGATCGCGTTGTCGATGAGGTTGAAGGTGAAGTGAGTGTCAACCAATAATGGGGCAACTATTTTTTTTTTGAGTAGTTGATCTAATGTCTCAACCCCTTCGCGCTTGAGCACTGTATCCAACCGTGCATCTGAGCGATACCCTTTAGCAAAATCATCACCATAGGTTTTGCGTAAAGTTTTGACCAGGGTATCGCCTCTTTTTTCGCGAATTTCGCCATTTTCATCACGCATTCAATTATCGAGCCCCTTAGGAAAAGTTTTTTTACTCATGACAACCTCCAACACCTTGACTTGAGTTTACAATTAAACTATAAAATTTGTTAAATGTAAACTATTTTAGAGGGATACAACATGATCGGACAACGACTATACCGAGCCCGCAAGGCGGCTGGCCTGTCGCTGCGCGAGCTTGGTGACAAAATTGGCCTAACGCATGCTGCCATTAAAAAATACGAGGATGAACAAACCATTCCCTCCTCAACCACCCTCATCAAGTTGGCAAAGGCACTTAATGTTCGTATTGAATATTTTTTTCGCATCGAATCTATTGCTCTCGATCATATTGAATACCGCAAAAAGAGCTCTCTTCCCAAAAAACGGCTCCAAGCAATTGAGCATGAAATCATCGATCAAATTGAACGTCGAATTGAGCTCGAAAACTTATATCCTACCCCCCCAATAAAGCAATTTGCTTCAATGGAGGGTTTGCCCAAACTATTGACTGATTTCAGCCAGATTGAAAATGTTGCAGAAATTGTACGCAAAAAATGGAATTTGGGTTATGACCCCATTCCAGATTTAATCGATGTACTAGAAACACATGGTATTCGTGTGTTCATGATCGATGCTCATGCCGATTTCAAGTTTGATGGGCTTGCCGCCTCTGTTAATCAACTGCCCATTGTCGTTGTCGGTAGTAATTGGCCCGGAGATCGACAGCGCTTTACTCTCGCTCACGAACTTGGTCATCAGATACTCGCAAATCGTTTAGCAGAAAACCTTGATGAAGAAAAAGCTTGCAATCGTTTTGCGGGGGCTTTCTTGATTCCTCGTCAATCTGTGGTAGAAGAACTTGGAGCTTATCGTAATAACATTGAATTAAGAGAATTAGCGCTACTCAAAGAAGAATTTGGTCTCAGCATGGCTGGTATTTTGTTTCGAGCACAAGATCTTGGTATCGTTACACCTGCTTGGCGCAAGGAAAAAACTATATTGTTCCGAACCCAAAAGTGGCATATTAGGGAACCTGGTCAATCATACCCATCTGAAAAGGCACATGTATTCGAGCAATTGGTCTTTCATGCTCTTGCCGAAGAATATATTGGTGAATCAAAAGCGGCTGAGCTTATGAATATGTCTCTAATCAATTTTCGAGCGCTGCGTGCATTGGAGTGTAATGATGCAGCTACTCATCAGTGATGCAAATATTCTAATCGATATTGAAGTCGGCGAGCTTTTAATACCTATGTTTGCTCTCGATTATCAATTTGTCGTACCTGATGTATTGTTTTATGAGGAACTCGAAGAACATCATGCTCATTTACTCGATATTGGGTTGAAAATAAAAAGTTTTGATGAGCATATGGTGATTCAAGTATCTGAATTAGCAAAACGACATGTGCGTCCGAGTAGAAATGACTTGTTTGCGCTATTACTCGCTCAAATAGAAAAATGTCCTTTACTCACGGGTGATAAGCACTTGAAAATAGCAGCTGAAAACGAAAAAATTGAAGTGCGCGGCACACTATGATTAGTAACTAAAATGATACAAAAAGGCAAAATTGATACACAAACCGCCAGAAACGCTTACCAAAAAATGTCAACGAATGGACGACGCTTGCCTTGGAATTTAGCAGAAGAAATGTTAACTACTTTTGATATTGAGTTAAGTACAAGTTAGCTAACTGTCTCAAAAAATCCCCACTTCTAAATAAAAGAACCTTTTACTCTTTGTCGGATCGTGTATTGTATATTCGCGGCCAATGAAAACTCGGTGTTAGATTTCGGTATTTAAATCAGCTCGTGACACGTCGTCATCCCGGGATTTAGCGGTTCTTAGCGAGTACTCTCGCTTTAGAACCGCTTAATACCCGGGATCCAGAAAAAATATAAAAGGATTTTTTCATTAAAAATTCCTATAATTTATAAAAAACTTCAACGAGGCGCTTAAAATAGCTTTCATCACAACCATCTTCTAAAGCCCAGATCCATCCGAGTATTGCCTGCACAAAGCACCACTGTTTAATTCGCTCATGGTTTAAATTAAGAGTTTTATCAAAGATGTTTATTCGATGACTTATTATGTTGATTACATCTTGAGAAGTAAGTAATTCTGGAATAGGGTTTCGAATGAAAGCAGCTACTTCATAAATAGGTTCACCGATTACGCCTTTTGGGTCAATGACAAGCCAATCAGTATTATTTTTCAAAATATTATCATGATGCAGATCGCCATGAAGCAAGACGGGTTTTTCAGATGTTCTCAAAAGCTGATCGCGAAGAATTCTTGCTTTTTTTAGATAATGAATGGGTATTTTCCATTCTTTATCCAGTATTTTCAGCCAATCTTTAATGTGAGGAAATTTTTCAGACTCTGGTCTTGCCTGATGAAGCTTTTTTATGACCTCGCAAGTAATTTGAATAGCTTCATCTTCTCTTGATGGAAAATAAGATTTTAAAGAAGTTCCAGGTATGGCCCGTTCTAAAAGTAAAATTCCATCATTTTCAGCTAAAACCTTAGCACTACCATATCTAGAAAAAGCATGTAATGCAGCAGCTTCTCGTTTGATTCCATCAATATCTAATCCAAGCTTTAAGATAATAGGTTGATCATTTTGAAAACCCGAGAGCACATAATTATAGCTTAGATTATTAATGGGTTTCAGATCAACCAAACCATATTCAGCTTCTATTTTTTTCAACAATTTTGGCAGATTAGTCAACCATTGTTTTCCTATGGTTCCATAGATATTGATGGTATTGTTTTTAAATGAATTCATAGTTGCTATTTAATGAAAAAATCCTTTTATATTTTCCTGGATCCCGGGTATTAAGTGGTTCTAACGCGCGAGTACACGCGAAGAACCACTAAATCCCGGGATGACGAAGGGACTACTACTCCTTAAACTTAAACAACTTCATCAACGCTTCTGGATATCGCTGACCTTGAATATGAACAGATTGAAGTAATTGGTTGAGTTCTGTTTTGTCTTGCTCCGTTAATTGAATATCTTGAGCTTTAAGATTTTCTTCCAGATAACGAACTTGTTTTGTTCCAGGGATCACATGTACATTGGGTGATTGCGCAAGCAACCAGGCTAAGGCTAATTGTGCGGCCGTACATCCTCGTGTTTGAGCGGCTTCATTCCATAATGTCGTCAACACTTGATTTGCTTCAAAATTTTCTTCTGAAAAACGAGGTAATGTTGAGCGATAATCGGATGAAGTTAATTGCTCACGCGTTAATTTTCCGGTGAGGAAACCACGTCCTAATGGACTGTAGGCAATCAAACTCACGCCTAATTCTTCACAGGCAGGCAATAACTCTCGTTCAGGTTCACGCGACCATAATGAATATTCAACTTGAACCGCGCTGATCGGCGCAACTTGGCAAGCCTTTCGCAATTGCTCTGCTGTCACGCCCGACAACCCCAAAAACCTTACTTTACCTTCATCAACTAAAGCTGACATTTCATCCACTAAATCTTCCAACGGCCTTGTATCCGCATAACGATGCAGATAGAAAAGATCTATGGTTTCTCGGTTAAGTCGTTTTAAGCTAGTAATACAGGCTTTTTTTGCATATCCCTTCTCATTGTTTACACCTGAAAAAGCTCCCGTTTTTGGATCACGGACTAACCCAAATTTGGTCGCAATAAAAACCCGCCCTTGCAAACCCGCAAACTCTTCGCCTAAGAGTTTTTCATTACTCCCATCGCCGTAAACATCGGCTGTATCAAAATGATTAACACCTAATTCGAAGGCACACCGCAAGGTCTCTTTATTTTTTTGAAGATCAGCCACACCGTAAATATCCGTCAAGGCCATACAACCTAGACCGATGGGATTGAGTAAAATTGATGTTTTGCCAAGGGGACGTTGGGACATAAATTACTCCTATAGTAACCTGAATTATGGATAAATAATTTAAATTATCGCTTTTATGGAAAAAGGTTAGACGAATACCACAACACGTATTCGTCTAACCTTTTTCCATAAAAGCGATAATTATTCCGGCCGTTTCAAGAAAACCACATGACCTCTGATTTCTTCATTCTCTTGCCAAGGATCTAATTGGATTGCACATAATGTACCCGGCGTGAATCTGACCAACTCTCCTGTGAGACGGACTGCTAATTCACCAACACTCGGATTATGCCCACACATGAGAATAGATTCAGCTTCTTGCTCCAACAAAACATCTATTAATGTCTGAGTATCTGCATTGTAAAGGCGTGGTTCAGCCTTAACTTCGGTTAAAAACCCAGAATGTTCTAAACAAAGTGAAATCGTTTCCCGTGTTCGTTTTGCAGAGCTGACTAAAATCTTATCGAATTGTAATTGTTCGGCACGCCAATGTAGCCCAATTCGCTCAGCTTGCTTTCTTCCTTCGACTGTCAACACACGATCTCGATCAAGTCCCGAGGATGATTGAGTTTCTGCTTCGGCATGTCTTAATAAAAAAAGTAACATATTACTCTCTCTTTAGGTTGTTGTTTTTAGAAAAGAAGGTTGCGTCAATGCCACAACACGCATTGACGCAACCTTCTTTTCTAAAAACAACAACCTAAATCCTATCCCTCAACCCCAGGAAACAACGCCAATCTTTGCTTCTCAAACAAAGCCAAAATACCTTCCTCTGCCAAAGCAAGCATATCCATCAACTCACGATGGCTGAATGAACGCTTTTCACCCGTCCCTTGAACTTCAATAAACTCACCATGCTCCGTCATCACCACATTCACATCTGCATCGGCATTACTATCTTCTGCATAGTCAAGATCAAGCACGGGCGCACCATCATAAAGGCCCACAGACACTGACGCGATCATTTGTTTAAATGGATTTTTGGCGAACATCCTGCGCTCAATACCCACACGCAAAGCATCAACAAGAGCAACGCAAGCACCAGTGATGGCTGCTGTACGTGTTCCTCCGTCAGCTTGAATAACATCACAATCGATGGTCACCGTATTTTCCCCAAGCGCTTTTAAATCAATGGAATTGCGTAAAGCACGACCGATTAAGCGTTGAATTTCCAAAGTCCGCCCACCTTGCTTCCCACGGCTTGCCTCACGATCCATCCGATCATGCGTTGAGCGTGGCAACATGCCATATTCTGCAGTTACCCATCCCTGACCAGTCCCCTTGAGAAAACGTGGAACACCCGGGATTAAACTCGCATTACAAAGCACCAAAGTGTCGCCAAAGGAAGCTAAAACAGAACCTTCTGCATGCTTTGTATAATGTCGAACAAGTTGAACAGGGCGCAATTGGTTGGGTTCACGGCCACTGGGTCTCATAGATCGTCCTCTTTAAAATCGAATAGAGGGCTCAAGACTATCATTTTTCATATACTCATTACAATCAGGTTTTATTGTGATAAGTATATAATTGCGCTACATTCACAATTCTAAAGATCCCCTTTCAATAGAGCAACGACTTCGTGTTCTTCAATAGGCCTGCTCCAAAAAAAGCCCTGCACATATTCACAACCCATCATAGTTAAAGTATCAAGCTGTTCTTTTGTTTCAACCCCTTCAGCAATCACAGATAGTGATAGGCTTTTCGACAACCCAATGATTGACTTAACAATAATTTCGCTTTTATGTTGCGTTAATTCTTTTACAAACTGTTTATCTATTTTTAAACTCGATACCGGCAAGCGGCTAAGTAAACTCAATGAAGAAAATCCCTGACCAAAATCATCTAAAAGAACAGTAAATCCTAACTTCGATAAATCGGTTAATATTTTATCGCTTTGTTTTGGATTATGCATAAGAGCAGTTTCTGTGAGTTCGATTTTTATTAGCTCGGGTGAAACATCATATTTTTGACACAGATTTTGCAGAATATCAATTAAATATTGGCCTCGATCCAGTTGATAAGCAGAAATATTTAATGATAAGTGACATTTTATTTCTATCTGGCTCTTCCAGTTTGCGAATTGCCTAATACTTGTATTCATCATCCATTCACCAATCGGAATAATAAGACCATTATATTCAGCAATAGGGATGAATTGTTCTGGAGAAACAAAACCCAACTCTTCATTGCACCACCGTAACAAAGCCTCTATAGCTACAATTTTTTTTGTATTAATTTCATAAATAGGCTGATAGACCATATGAAATTCATCACGCCCCAAACTAAATCTCAAGGCGTTTTCAAGTTTTAACTGCTGAGAATATTCAATATCTAGTTGTTTATTGAAAAATTGATATTGGTTACGTCCAGCATGTTTTGCCTTATAAAGAGCAACATCCGAATTTTTGAACAATTGATTAAATGTAGTAGCCGTTTCTGGATAAAGCGCGATACCAATGCTCACACCAATACTTAGCTCATTATTATCAATGTAATATGGCCTATTGAGTATATTAATAATTCGTTGAGCTACGATACCGGCATCCGACTTTTCTTGAATCAGTCCTAAACAAGCAACAAATTCATCGCCCCCCATCCGTGCAATAAAATCTTGTGGGCGAAAAGCATTTTGCAATCGCTTTGCAACTTCCTTCAGAAGTTCATCACCTACTGGATGACCCAGACGATCATTGACTGACTTAAACCCATCAAGATCCATATAAAGAAACGCTAGCAAAGCATTATTTTTTTTCGCTGAGACCACTGCTTGTTGAGCCATCATTTCAAAATACAATCTATTCGGCAAATTAGTTAAGGTATCATAATAAGATAGGCGATGCAATTCTTGCTCAGCTTCTTTGCGCTCTGAAATATCTTGTGCGACAAAAACAAACCCTTCAACCTCGCCATTACGATTTCGTATTAATGAACCCGAAAATAAAACAATGATTTTGCTTTTATCTTTTTTTAAAAACTCTTTCTCTGAGCTTCCAAGACCTTTATTATTAATAATCGTCTTAATAAATTCGTCGATATTCACATTTGGCAGCACAACATCAATGGACTGCCCTACCAATTCCTGTGGCTCATAACCTAAAACGTGTAATGTTGCATCATTAATCGTTTTAATAATACCATTATCCGCAGTAATAATGAGCATATTGCTGATTGATTTTACAATATTCTCTAAATAATTTTTCTGCATGATGATTTCATCGTTGAGTGATTGCAACGATTTCTCTTTCACTAGCAATTCTTGGTTTTTCAGCTGAATCTCTCGATTTATCTCCAATTTATGCTTGCTACGCTCAATAGCAGAGATAAGTTCCTTGACATCTAATGGTTTTTTAATATAATCAAAGGCTCCCTGCTTGAGGGCTTCAATCGCTAATTCCTGTGAACTCACGCCTGTAATGACTATGGGAATAAAACCCGCTTGCACCTGCCGAGCACGTTCAAGGAATTCCAACCCTGACATACCACCAGGAAGTTGCACATCAACCACAACGATATCAAAGCTTTTGCTGTTTATTATTTTAAAAGCATCCCCTGTATTGGTTACCATTTCTAGAATGTAAGGGAATCCACTCAATGCTTTTTTGACACTTTCAAGAAATTCTTGATCATCATCAAGAAATAAGACATCTACTTGTTTTTTAGATTCGAGTGATTGAAATCGCGGCACTGTGACACGCTCTATTTCATCAAACAATTTATAAATATCAATTGGTTTTTTTAAATATCCAACAGCGCCATATTTTAGAGAGGTGATTGTATCATTTTCATCACCATGCCCTGTCATGATCAGCACGGGAATGTGGGGGTATGTAAATTTAATCTCTTTTAATAATTCAATCCCTGTCATGCCCGGCATACGAATATCCATCAACATACAGTCAACGCGTTCTGTACGCAAGATATCCATCACATCTAAACTACGACCCGTCGTTAATACTTTATACTTCGTCTGTAATGGGCGTTGCAGGGACATGAGCATTTCTGGCTCATCATCCACAATAAAGATCATCTTTTTCATGTCATCATTCTCATCCATAATTAATCTCCCATTGGCAATCTGACTGTTACTGTCGTGCCTCGATTTAATTCACTCTTAATATCTATTTCGCCATTTAGACTTTTCACAATATTGTAACAAGCCGTCAGCCCTAAACCTGTACCTTGCCCGACGGGTTGCGTTGTAAAAAAAGGTTCTAGACAATGCGCCAATGTTTCTGCTTCCATCCCAATACCATTATCAATCACTTCAAAAATAATTTCATTTTTTGATCGAGCCCGCTTTAAATTGATAATAATTTCAAACTTAGCATCAGGTGCAGCCTTATTTTTCGCTGCATTTATCGCAACCTCTGAATTATCCAATAAATTCTTAGTTAATTGTTCAATTTGTTGAACATGTAGTTTAACCGTTGATAATTCGCTATCACAGGAATAAGAAAAACTTATATTATTTTTTTCAAATTTTTTACGGAATTTTTCTAAAATCATTTCCATCGTTGACAGCAAGTTGACGGCGCCTTCCTCTGGAAGCACTTGTTTCACCAAGGTTCGCATACGGCTTATAATTTCGGCTGCACGATCAACCTGTTTGACCGCACGAGCCACCATTTCTGTAATATCCTGTTTTGACAAATTCGTATTTGATAATAGCTCCATCGTTTGCATATCTGTTCGAATAATGGATAAGGGCTGATTTAATTCATGCGCAATACCTGTAGCCATTTGACCAATGGCTGCCATTTTTTCGGATTGCACCAATCGCCGTTCCATCTGCATCCGATCAGTAATATCATGGATCGTGATGACCGCACCCATGGTCTCATTATTCTCGCCTTTAATAGGCTGTCCATCAATCAACATATTTCGTTTATCATCATTGAGCAATACAGCTTCATAAGCTTTTTGCCTAAAACGTTCACCTCTTAACGCGCGTAAAAGAGGTCTTTCTTTTTCTTCAACAGGCTCTTTGCTGTCACCTTCATAGAGATGACAATAATCACACATCACTTGCGGATATTGAGTATTTGGAGGTAACTGTAATATTTTTTGTATGGCGTGATTAAAGACATTCACACGTCCCTGTGAATCACAGGCTATAATGCCATCATTTAAATTATTCAGTATGGCATCGAGAAAAAGCTTTTCATTTTGAATCTTACTCGAGAGTAATTGCTTATACGTTGATAATGTTAAGGCCAAAACAATAATGAGTGTCGTAATACCTGCTACATAAAATGCCAAAACATTGGGCTCTATAGCGAAAACCGTCATAGGAGCGGAAGAAAGTGGAGTAAAAATCGTAGCAGCCATGCCAGTATAATGCATTCCGCAAATTGCAGCACCCATAATCAAGGCGCTCATCAGCTTCAATTGTATTTGACGTCGCCAAGCCCCTCGATTGCTCTTGATCATCAACCATAGAGCCACTTCCGATGCAACAATAGCAATAACGACGGATAAGAAAAATAAACCCGGTAAATAATGCAAATTTAGGTGACTTTTCATCGCCTGCATGCCCATGTAATGCATGGTACAAATACCCAGGCCTAATAAAATACCTCCAAGAATTAAATAGGTCGTTGACCGATCTTCTGTTCTTAATAAAAATAAGGCAAAAGCAGAGGCTATAAAAGCAGCAATTAATGAACCAAAGGTCCAAAAAAGATCATAATATTCATGTGATATTTTAAAAGCCAGCATGCCAATAAAATGCATCGACCAAATACCAGCCCCCATGGCGAAGGCACCACCCACCAACCAATAACGTTTAGTCTTTATCTCTTTTTCAGCTCTTAACCGGCCTGCCAAATCAAGGGCCGCATAGGAAGCAAGTACGGCAATGACATAGGATAAAAACACTAGGCCGAAATTATATGATCCTTTGATAGCATCGGCCGGAATAGGTCCTATTTGAAACCAATCTAAGCTCATTGATAATCACTCCGTATACTTTTGGAATTGTAGCAGATAAATTGAAAACCTTTCTTGCAATCTCTCATACTTTCACTATGCTCAATTTAGAGTAGAGAAGACGGACGTTTATTCCTTTAAGGGCCTGTTTAAAATCTGCTAGCTTGAGGCAGAAAGTGTTATTTTTTGAGCACCGTAGCGGAGTTTACTTGAGGTAAATGACAAATTTGCTCCAAGCAAATTTGGTCGCACGAAGTGCGCCCGAAGGGCAAAAACCAAGGGAGCATAGAAAAATGACAGTTTATGCCCAAGATAGTAAGATTTTAAACAGGCTCTAAGAAAGGCCCAAGACTTAATGGTGTTGTGATGAATGAATCCATAACAGAATTACAAAATGCTTTAGAACAGTGCACGTCTGCGCTAGCAAAAGCTGAAAAGGCAAATACAGAGAATAGTGCCTTGCTTGCGCATACAGGACGACTTGCAGCACTCGGAGAGATGATCACAAGTGTTGCACACGAACTAAACCAACCTTTGTCGATCATCAGAACCAATATGCAAACATTGGAGTTTTTGTCAAAGGACTCTCTACCTCCAAAAGACCTCATCGAGATCTTAAATTCAACAATCCGACAAGTTGATAGAGCAACAAATATCATCAATCACATGAGGACGTTTGCAAGGAAACAGAGTAGTGAGGCTGAAAAAATAGATATTAGTCTTCCGATTGAAAGTGCATTAAGTCTGTTTAATGAACAGTTTAGATTACATAGCATTACAATTATACGCAATTTTGAAAAAGATCTCCCTCCACTTTATGTTGAAAAACAGCAAATGGAGCAGCTTTTTGTTAATTTATTGTCTAATGCTCATCATGCTGTTGAATCCATGCACAGCAAGATAGGCTCAAAGTTTGAAATGCGCATAATGGTTAATCTGAAATATAATAAAGAAAAACAGCATATTTTATTTGAAATGTGTGACAATGGTATAGGTATGACACCTGATCAAGTTGCTTGCTGTCGCGATCCTTTTTTTACCACAAAAGAAGAAGGTAAGGGCACGGGTCTAGGACTCGCTATCGTAGATAATACGATAAAAATGTTAAATGGTCAGGTTGAGATCCTCAGTGAACCTGATGAAGGAACAACAATCAGAATCCTGTTTCCGATTGATGATAAGAAAAAATAATAAGTCTTACCTTTTTCGGCACTGTTTTGCAGTACAATATCTTTTCCTAACCTGGAATCAATTTGATTTTTACCCTGGATCTGCTGTGAAATTCTGCGTATTGTAAGCTGAACTTCGCCGTAGATTCCAAAAGATGATTTGTAAATTTCAGGATCAAATGCGAGGAAAAGAGTTTATGTTAACTCATCTTGAAATTAACCAATTTAGAAATCTTTCCCAATTGACTCTCGAACCCTGCCAAAAGTTCAACCTCATCACAGGTCCGAATGGCAGCGGAAAAACTAGTATCCTTGAAGCGATTCACATGTTGGGTCTTGGGCGTTCATTTCGAAGTCGCTCATCCAAATCCGTGATTCAAGAAGGCAAAAATGCTTTGACGGTTTTTGGGATATTGGGATTGGATAGTGAAACTCGGGTTGGCATTGAAAAACAACGAAATAATCAAAACCGGATCCGGATCGATCAGCAAGATGTCGCCTCTGCCGCTTCACTTGCTGAACTTTTTCCTTTGCAAGTTATTCATCCTGATAGTTATCGTTTATTGGATTCCGGCCCTCGTTATCGACGGCAATTTTTAGATTGGGGATTGTTCCACGTGGAACAACACTTTTTTTCACAATGGCAACAGTTGAAACATTTACTCCTACAGCGTAATGCCGCATTAAAAACTAATCTCTCCAAAGTTGAAATTCAACTATGGGATGAAAAATTTATTGAGGTTTCAACTTCTATTGAGAGCATGCGCCATACTTACTTTGAAGCTTACTATCCAATCTTTCGTAGCATTCTCACGCAAGTGACGCCACTTTCGGGGATTACCCTACATTATAAGCAAGGTTGGAATCCTGATAAAAGCTTGGCTGAGATCCTTGAAAAAAGCTTTTCAAGGGATTTTGAGAAAGGGCATACGCAGTATGGCCCGCATCGTTCTGATCTCGAAGTCTTAGTTAGAGGAATTCCTGTTCAAGACATTCTCTCTCGTGGCCAACAGAAAAGTCTTGTTTATGCCCTTCGACTTGCACAGGGCATCCTCTTTCATCAAACAGCTCAAAAGAAATGTGTTTTTTTGATTGACGACTTGTGTTCGGAGTTAGATCAGTATTTTATGGAAAAAGTTTTAGATTGTCTGATTCAAGTCGATAGTCAGATTTTCATGACTGCGGTTCATCCCAATAGTTTAGAAAAAGCACTAGAAGGTCAGGAGAGTAAATTGTTCCACGTAGAACATATGGAGACTGATCAAAAAACGTAGGTTGGGTTAGCGTACTCACGCAACCCAACCTACATGAAAAGCCAATACCAAAACTTACCCCTTCATCGGCATGACAATATAGAGTTTCTCGATTTTGTTTTTAAGTGGTGTTGCAGATTCAATCAGAACGCTTGTATTTGCATCAGCCAATTGTAACTTAATCTGTTCCGCCTCATTCAGTGCATTCATCACATCCAGTAAGTATTTGACGTTCAAATGAATTTCTAGATCCTTACCCTCATAATCGACAAGCATTTCATCTTCAACTTCGTCTTGTTCAGAATTATGTGCTATAAACTTAAGCTTACCCGAGCTGAGTTGGATCCAAATACCATTCACTTTTTCATTCAATAAAATAGAAACCCGTTGTAAAGATTGTTTGAGGTGTTCGCGATTAGCAATTACTATTTTATCAGGATTCAAAGGAAGCACTTTTTTATGATCGGGATATCGACCATCGATCAGCTTAGAAATAAACGTATAGCGTTCCGACACAAAACGAATATGGTGCTGGCAAACTAATACACTGATTTCTCGATCTTCATCGTTCAAAATTCGAAATAATTCTGTAACCCCTTTTCTGGGGATGATCACTTGGCAAAACTGATCCTGACTCAAACCCAACAGAGTAGCCGTTGCTAACCGGTGACCATCAGCAGAAACTGTTCTCAACCCTTCCTTTCCAACTTCAAAAAGCATGCCATTGAGGTAATGTCGAACATCCTGTTGAGCCATTGAAAAAGAAGTACTGATCAGTAAATCTTTTAAAATATTCTCTTTAATTGAAAACTCAAAGTTGCTGGGGCCGATCTCAACATTTGGAAAATCTTCTGAGGGTAATGTAGACAATGTAAACCGTGTTTTAGCTGAATGTAGCGTACAACGCGGAGGATCAAAAGATAAGGTAATCATTGAACCTTCAGGCAAACTTCTCACACTATCAAATAACTTACGCGCAGGCAGTGTGATTGAAAAAGGTGCAACTTTCTCATTGAGTGTCATTCTTGCAATTAATTCAATCTCACAATCTGTTCCTGTTACAAGAAGATAATTATCTTTAAACTCGAGTAATATATTAGAAATAATTGGCAAATTAGGCCTTTTTTCGACAATACCACAGGCCATCTGTAAAACATCTATAAATGGTTCGCGTTGAAGAATATATTTCACAGAAAAGCTCCTTCATTAAGGTTACTACTCAGCTGGGCTCAAAAAGTAGTAACTCATTAAGTTGATAAAATTCTCAATAAATTTGTAAAATCTTGAGCAATATCACTATCTGATTGACGTAATTTAGCTATTGTTCTACACGCATGTAAAACCGTTGTATGATCCCTTCCACCAAATGCATCTCCAATCTCAGGTAGACTATGATTAGTCAATTCCTTAGCTAAAGCCATCGCTAACTGGCGAGGCCTTGCAACCGACCGATTTCGCCGTTTAGAAAGCATTTCAGAAACTTTAATCTTATAATATTCAGCCACTGTTTTCTGAATATTATCAAGTGTAACTAATTTATCTTGTAATGATAAAAGATCTTTTAGCGCTTCACGAACAAATTCCAAGGTAATCGCTTGCCCTGTAAAATGAGCATTTGCAACTACGCGCCTCAAAGCACCTTCTAATTCTCTTACATTTGATCGGATCCGTTTTGCAATAAAAAAGGCTACCTCGTAAGGTAATTCAATGTGTGATTGCTCTGCCTTTGTCATCAAAATAGCAACACGCATCTCTAGTTCAGGTGGCTCAACAGCAACCGTTAACCCCCAACCAAAACGAGATTTTAAGCGCTCTTCTAACCCATTAATCTCCTTAGGATAACGATCACAAGTTAAAACAATTTGCTGTTCTCCTTCAAATAAGGCGTTAAAAGTATGAAAAAATTCTTCTTGAGATTGATCTTTTCCAGCAAAAAATTGAATATCATCGACTAACAATAAATCAACCGATCGATAGAATTTTTTAAACTGATTCATTGTGTTAGTTTGTAAAGCTTTAACCATATCGGCAACAAAGCGTTCTGAATGAAGATAGACAACTTTTGCTTTAGAATTATTTTTAAGAACTAGATTTCCGATTGCATGCATTAAATGCGTTTTACCAAGACCTACACCGCCATACAAAAACAAAGGATTATAAGAGCGGCCTGGATTTTCAGCCACTTGATAGGAGGCTGCCCTCGCAAGTTGGTTAGATTTTCCTCCAACATAATGATCAAATGTAAACGTTGAATTTAAATTACTTTTATCAGGAATGCGTATTTTGTTTGCAGATTGATAGGAAATAGATTCGCTGATCGCAGCCTTGGGTGATCTTCCTTCTTCAGGCTCCTCAGAAAGGTTTTGATCCTTTTCGATGTTAGCCCTACCCCCAATCTCAAAAATAAGCTCAGGAGGGTTCTGAGGGCTTAAGGCGAGGCAAATTTCCTCGATTCTTGAGGAGAATTTATTTTTAACCCAATCTAAAACAAAACGGTTCGGTGCAAAAATAAAGATCTTATTTTCTTGTTCTTCAACAAATAAAGGTCTAATCCAGGTATTAAAGTGTTGGGCAGAGCACTCATTCTGTAGCCAATCTAAACAATTATTCCAAAGTGATGCGCTCACAATTAACTCATTTTAAGTAAAGGCGTGTCCAAAAACACAGGGAAATTGATTTTACTCTTAATTGGGTTAGAGTTAAAGTTTTGTAACTTTCAGCAAATCTCATTATTTCTCAGCCCATACCCGAAAACTCATTCGCTTCCGGTATTTTATGAAATCGTCCACTTTTAACCCACCTTATAACATTTATCCTATTTATCGAGTACAGGGAAAGCTACACCAATACCACAACACGTATTGGTGTAGCTTTCCCTGTACTCGATAAATAGGATAAATGTTATAAAGGCTGTCATCTTGGAAAGTTTTCTAGTTCCTCGTTCTCAGTAAAGAGAATAAAGGCCAACAGATCATGAGGATAACTTGTGGATAAGCTCTAATTTTCTGTGGAAAGACATTGAATAAAAAGCTTCGTTAAATAATCATTACAATTATCCACAGATTATACAATTGTTTATCCTTATTGACCCACAAGGTTTAACATAACTTAACCTAATGAAAAATAAAATATTATTGGTATTGTCCCCAGAAAAAACGCCCTTAATAGTAATCATAAGATCTATAAGATCTTATATTAATAATAAAGACGTTTTCATTGGCCGCGAGTATATTATTCAACTAGGTTGTTTTTATCCCATTTTTATTAATGGGTCGATCATTACACGCGCAACCTGCAATAATTCCTATACGACAAGCATCCCACGATGGAAATTGTTCAATCATTTCATCATTCGAAGCAAGTTCAACGGCGTGCATTGTTAAATGTTGGCCTGATTTTAAATCTTTAATTGTGACAAAATTGAATCGTTTTTGGTCTAGTAATCTATAGCGTACATGCATTATTAACTCCTGAATAAACCTTAATTACGGGTTGTTCTAAAAGAAAAAAGTAGTATTAGGGTCTGTTAACATTTACTCTCTTGGTTTAAAAAAAGTAAGAAAATATCAACAGACCTTAATAAAAAAAGTGAAATTTTTATGAGTTATGAGTAATGATTCATAGAGCCTCCTTCTCCGGTTTTTGTTTCCTGCGTATTTTCAAGTACAAGCGGTAGATCTCCATAGTACATATTTGAATTCTATACTGATCGATATAGGAATGACTAGAGCGAATTTTGTCAGATAAAAAAGATAGGATTTTATACTCAAAGCGATTCATTTTTTCCTAAAAATAAAGCGCGAAGAGTATACTACTTTTGGTAGGGAAATGAAGAGATTAAATCTAAAACTAAGCGATTGGTATCTTTACTAAAATCAATTAACCACTTTTGATTAATTTCAACTTCAATACCAGAATAATAAGTTGGATATAATCGACGAAGTGATGTTGTTAATCCATCTGAATTTCCACGGTAAGGGTGATTCATTCGGATTTTTAAAGAAGGGTTTATTATATTTAGTTTATTTTTCCATTGATGACAAAATTCCTTTTCATTATTATTTTTAGGATTGTAAAGAAAACCAATATCCAAAAAACGAGGATTATTTTTAAAAACAGGTGTGAAAGAGTGGACTGAAATATGAAGGACATAAAAAGAATCTTTAATAAGAGAATCAATTTTGTTTATAATTGAATTTCGATAAGGTTGATAATATTTCTCTATAATTTGTTTTTTTTCTTCTTTATTAAGAGTTTTTGTAATTAAAGAAAATAGATTTTTATGATGAAGTGAACGGTTTAGTTCAATAAAAAAACGGCTATATTCTGCTATAAAAAAATAATCTGGTTTTAATTCTTTAATGAAAATTTTTGAAATTTCTTTTGCACCTATATCATAACCTTCATGAGAAGCTAATATTTTTTTATGATCTTTAAATAAATATTTGTATTCATCAGGAATAGAATTTGTTGCATGTTCACAGCTAATAATTAACGCTATTTTATCTT
Organism: Pseudomonadota bacterium; assembly: GCA_021808365.1. Lineage (GTDB taxonomy): Bacteria > Pseudomonadota > Gammaproteobacteria > JAKBBU01 > JAKBBU01 > JAKBBU01. Next base: position 22,850 of record JAKBBU010000009.1, on the reverse strand, counting down.
TAATCATTTTATTGTACCAAACAATTAATTAACCCATCACTTAATCTTAAGACTAAATGATCACCTTCATTGACTTGTTTTATTGATTGTATAACTTTTCCTGTTTTTTTATGAGTGGTTATTGTGTAACCACGTTCTAGAGTTGATAAAGGGCTTATTGTATTTAATAATTTCGCTAATCTTAAATATTCATTTTTTTTGTAATTTAGAAGAGTATAAAAAGAACGATGAAGACGATCAAATGATTCATTCAATTGAATTGAAAAGTCGATGATACGTTGTTGAGGGTGTCTTAATCGTTTTTTTAAGTATTCAAAGTTTTGATGATATGATTTCAGTATAGACAATATTTTTCTTGTTAATCTTAATTCTAATTGATCAAAACGTTGTTGAAAGTCAAACTGATTAGGAGTAATTAATTCTGCAGCTGCAGATGGTGTAGGAGCACGTAAATCAGCAACAAAATCACAAATGGTAAAGTCAATTTCATGACCTATAGCACTAATAATTGGAATTGAACTTGAAAAAACAGTTCTTGCGACAGATTCTTCATTAAAAGGCCATAGATCTTCTAATGAACCACCTCCACGTGTGAGAATTAAGACATCACATTCATTTCGACGATTTGCAGATTCAATAGCATTTATAATTTGATTTGCTGCTTTTGAGCCTTGAACAAGAGAAGGATAGATAATTACCGGGATACTTGGAAAACGGCGTTGAAGTACAGTCAATACATCATGAACTGCAGCACCTGTAGGAGAAGAAATAATACCGATTTTTCTGGGTATTTTGGGGAGTACTTTTTTAAATGAAGGATCATATAGGCCTTCAGAAGAAAGTTTTTTATTCAATTGTTGAAATGCAAGTTGTAAAAGTCCATCACCAGTAAGTTCCATTTGTTCAACAATCATTTGATAATCACCGCGATCAGGGTACAGACTGATATAACCACGCAGTAAAACATGTTGTCCAAGCTCTGGTTTAAAATTTAAACTTTTTTGTTTCATTTTAAACATGGCACAACGAAGCTGGGCACGTTCATCTTTTAATGTAAAATACAGATGCCCAGAGCTTGGGCGGGTTAGAGTTGATAGTTCACCTTCAACCCAGATGTTTGAAAAACCGGTTTCAAGTAAATCACGAACAGTTTGGTTTAAAACTGAAACAGTGAGTATTTCGCCGGTGTAGGCTGAATTTTGGGATAGATTCATAGATAGATTCATAGGAATAAGTATATAGTAGCTATTTGAGTATATCCACCTTGGCATTTATACTTTTTAGCTATAGGTTAAAGGAATTCCCAGCTGTGAAAACGATACAAGGTTCAGAACAAGCTCAAGAAGTAGAAGATCTACTTTTATTGCATGATGAGCCTGAATAAATTTATTTTTGTATTAAAAGTAAATCTATTTTACATTTAAAGGACTTTGCCCAATTTTTGCGAATGACACTAAACTCAATACAAATTGACCTTAATATCGATACTCGTTTTAAAATTTTTGAGCTTTTTCACCTCTCCATTGAATACATCGGTGAAACATTAGGCCACTATTATTTTTTCGGCGTATAATGGGTCCTTTGTATTTTGAGAAAGACTCTATGCAACGCGATTTCTTTGCCGCTAGACTTACAGAGGCTATCAATGCCTATCTTGCCCTTGATCCTGAGGCTACACAGCGAATGACAGTGCTGGCTGATCACATTATTCGTATTGAGATCAAGGAACTACCTTTTTCAATCACTCTTTTATTTACATCCACTCGAGTTGAAGTTTTGAGTCACTATTGTGGTGAAGTTCAAACCTGTATCCGTGGACCAGCCCTTGCGCTCATTCGCCAAGGATTGCCATCATCCAAAACGCAGTTAAGCGATATTGAAATTTCAGGAAATATAGAAGTAGGTCTAGCAGTTAATCACTTTTTAAAATCGATTGAAATTGATTGGGAAGAACATGTTTCTCAAGTCATTGGTGATGTTGCAGCGCATCAATTGTGTGAATTGTCAAAAAAAATATCTTCATGGATTTTGTTTTCAACACGTTCACTTCAAGAAAATGTCGGCGAATATTTAAAAGAAGAAGCACAATGGTGTGTTAATCAAATAGAGGTAAATGACTTTTTAAATGATGTTGATTTATTGCGTAATGATATTGAGCGGCTTCAAGTCCGCATTTCAAATCTAAAAAGGGTAGAACAGTATGATTAAAATCACCCAGTTTTTTAGACTCTTTCGAATTACTCAAGTATTGTCGCGGCATCGGATTGATCAAGTTGTTTTTACCATTCCATGGTTAGTACCTTTTTCTTTTCTAATCTATATTAATCCATGGAATTGGACTTGGAATCGAAAAGAAGAAAAAAACAAATCACGTGGAGAAAGATTACGCTTAGCATTGACAGAGCTGGGTCCTATTTTTGTTAAATTTGGGCAAATGCTCGCAACACGAGGCGATATTTTACCCAATGATATTGCGTTAGAATTACAACAATTATTAGATCAAGTGAGCCCATTTCCCAGTGAACAAGCAGAAGATATGATCGTTAAAGAACTTAAAAAACCGATTGATGAATTATTTTTAGATTTTGAACCTATTCCTTTAGCGTCTGCTTCAATTGCACAAGTTCATAGTGCGTGTTTAAAAAATGGAAAATCGATTGTCATTAAAGTACGAAGGCCAGGCATTAAAAAAATCATTCAACGTGATGTGGCCTTACTTAAAACGATTGCAAATTTATTGGATCGATTTTTGGAAAACGCAAAACAATTACGTATACCTGAAGTTGTGGCTGAATTTGAACGTCATTTGGGTTATGAATTAGATCTCTTGCATGAAGCAGCGAATGCTTCTCAATTACGTCGAAATTTTATAAATAAAAAAGAACTTCATGTTCCTGAAATTTATTGGGATTTTTGTACGAAAAAAGTAATCGTCATGGAAAAGATTGAAGGGATTTCGATCAGTAATTTAAAAGAATTAAGAGCTTTAAATGTTAATCTTAAAAAACTCGCAACGCGAGGTGTTGAAATTTTTTTTACACAAGTTTTTTGTGATAGCTTCTTTCATGCCGATATGCATGCAGGAAATATTTTTGTAGATGCAAACGATCCAGAAGATCCTTCTTACATTGCGGTTGATTTTGGCATCATGGGATCATTGGATAGAAATGATCAACGTTATTTGGCTGAAAACATATTGGCTTTTTTTAATCGGGATTATCGGCGTATTGCACAACTTCATGTTGAATCGGGCTGGGTGCCTGCTGGAACACGAACCGATGAGTTTGAGGCTGCGATACGTGCCGTAGGTGAACCTATATTTGAACGACCATTGAAAGACATTTCAGGTGGAAAAATGCTTTTAAACTTATTTCAAACGGCACAGAAATTCCATATGCAAGTTCAACCGCAATTACTTTTGCTTCAAAAAACCTTATTGGCAGTTGAAGGTCTTGGACGCCAGCTTGATCCCGATCTTGATCTATGGGCCACAGCAAAACCATTTATTGAGCGTTGGCTGAAACAACAATTTGGATTATATGGAACGCTTAAGCGGATCAAGGAAGACATTCCTTACTTGTCTGATAAACTACCTGAAATTCCCAGTTTAATTTATGCGGCACTCCAACATAACAGTAGAACAGTACCGGCCCAACAAACAGCTTCTATTGTCATTCCAAATCGACGACAAAAAAAATCATTATGGTTGAGTAGTTTTGCTTTTCTTGGTGCTTTCATCAGTATTTCATTAGGAAATCTTATGTTTTCTTGGGTTTTATTGGGCGCTGGATCGATGGGTCTTGTTTTTTCTTTATTTTAGGAAGTAGTTGATGAAATCGACACTTTGTATCGGCCTTCTCGGCAGCGCTTTTGATCCCATTCATTTTGGGCATTTGAGGGCCGCACTTGAAATAGAACAAAATATCGGTCTTGACGAGGTTCGATTTATTCCCTGTAAAGTGGCGGTTCATAAACCCAATAGTAAAATTGAGATGACTCATCGATTAGAGATGTTAAAATTAGCGATTGCAAGCCAGCCTTCATTTAAAATTGATGAACGCGAGTTATTAAGAATAACACCATCCTACACCGTTGAAACACTGCAATCGCTTCGTGAAGAATATCCAAATGCTTCCCTGTGTTTATTACTTGGTATGGATGCCTTTCTTGGATTGCCGACATGGCATGAATGGCAGAAGATTGAAACATTGGCGCATATGATTGTTATTCAACGGCCTGGCGCTATTGGGGCGATGGAACCATCATTTTCTCATTGGGTTAAATCAAAGACGATCACAGATCCAAAACAGCTTAAAGAAAAAAAATCAGGATGTATTTTTTTTCAAGATCCAATCAATGCATTGGATATTTCATCGAGTTTGATTCGGGAACAATTTGAAAAGGGGTTAAGTCCTCGGTATTTATTACCGGATCCCGTTTTGGAGTATATTTATAAGCATGGTTTGTATGTTTAAAAAGCGTTTAAACTTCTCTTCCCAACCTCAACCAGGATTAATTTCAACACCGCCTCCACAGTCAAATGCGTAGTATCAATGATCAAGGCATCGGGTGCAGCGCGCAAAGGAGCAACAGCTCGCTCCCGGTCACGTCGATCGCGATCCTGTAATTCTTTTGTTAAAGTCACAAGATCCACGTCAATACCCTTACGTTGAAGTTGAAGAAATCGGCGATGAGCACGTTCTTCACAAGACGCATCTAAAAATAATTTTAAATCGGCATCAGGAAATACAACCGTGCCCATATCACGGCCATCTGTGACAAGACCTGGTGCTTTTGCAAAGGCGCGTTGCCATTCTAATAAGGCGGAACGTACAGTAGGAAATGTAGAAATTTTTGAAGCTAGACTGCCGATGGTTTCTGATCGCAATTGTTCACCAATCTCTTCATCTTCAAGAAAAATATGGAGATCTCGATCGCAATCCTCATTCACACAATGCAGATCAAGCGTTCTAGCACATTCTTCCAAACGACGCTCATCGTCATGTGCGATTTGTTTTTTAAGGGCAGCGAAAGCAAGACCGCGATAAATCATACCGCTGTCAAGAAAATGCCAACCTAAATGATGCGCTAATCGACGTCCAACGGTTCCCTTTCCTGTGCCGCCAGGGCCGTCGATTGTAATGATAGGTGTTTTTTTATAAGGCATGATCGTCTCTCGCGTCTCGTTTGAATACGGCGCAAAAGCAAAGCTTTTGCTTGTACTTAAGGGGGAGAACCGCGATTCTCCCCCTTAAGAATCCCCCATCGCGTAAGGTTTAGCGGTTACCGCTATTCGATTGTATATTTAAATTAAGTTGTTTTGCTAAATCAATGAAAGTTGGAAATGACGTTGCAACCGATGCACAATCTCGAATGAGGATCCCTGCTTTCGAACGTAGCCCCGCAATCGCAAAGGCCATTGCAATGCGATGATCTCCTAAACTTTCAACTTCACCGCCCTTGATTGTACCACCGATCACGCGACAACCATCAGGAAACGCTTCTGCTTCGATGCCAATGGCCACTAAACCATCGACCATCGCCTTGATCCGGTCGCTTTCTTTCACGCGCAATTCTTCAGCGCCCGTTAATAGGGTTTCACCTTCCGCACAAGCTGCGGCGATCAATAAAATGGGGAATTCATCAATGGCCAGAGAAATTTGCTCTTTTGGAATTGTAATTCCTTTTAAAGGCGCAGAACGAACGCGCAAATCAGCAACAGGCTCTGCATTAAAAGATCGTTCATTCACAATATCAAAATCAGCGCCCATGGCTTTTAGAATATTCAAGATACCTATACGGGTTGGATTGATGCCAACTTGAGTCAGCAACAGATCAGAGCCAGGAACCAACGAGGCCGCAACGATGAAAAAAGCAGCAGAAGATAAATCACTTGGCACGTTAATTGTGGTGCTTGATAAATGGCTCTGCCCATCCAGTGTGATATGAAGAGTATTATTTCGTTTAATATCTAGGGGATAATCAAATGAACGCAACATTCGTTCAGTGTGATCACGCGAAGGCATGGATTCAATCACAGTCGTTGAGCCTTCTGCAAAAAGACCGGCGAGTAATATCGCAGATTTCACTTGTGCACTGGCCACAGGTAATTCATAAGAAATACCGTGAAGTTTTTCGACGGGTTCAATTTTCACGGGCGGGCAATTGTTATTCATGACAATGTGCGCGCCCATCAAACGCAGTGGATCAGCAACACGTCCCATAGGCCTGCGGCAGAGCGATGTATCGCCTGTGAGCTGTGAGGCAAAATGTTGTCCAGCCAGTAATCCCATCATTAAGCGAAAGGCTGTACCTGAATTTTCAAGATTGAGTATTTGTGAAGGTTGTTTAAGCCCTCGTTTTCCAACGCCATGGATCAACAAGCGATCAAGGGCAGGACGATCAATTTTGACACCCATCACATTGAATGCATGGAGTGTAGCAAGATTATCTTCGCCAAAGAGAAAACCCTCCACAGCAGTTTGTCCTTCTGCAATGGCGCCGAGCATGATTGCGCGATGAGAAATCGATTTGTCGCCAGGTACTTGGATCGATCCCTTCAGTGCCTCGCCAGGTTTGCTATGAAAATAGAGCATTGGATGTTCCTTATGAGTGCTTATGGTAACTCTATTTCGTCTTTTTGTTCAATGTCTTAAGCAATGCCAGCACCTCCTGTCGCGTTTCTGGCGAGATATTTGGCGTTTTCAACGCAATTTCTAATTGCTCCTGCGCTTTTTTAGGATTGCCCTCGAGCATCAAGACCTGGGCGCGCACCAAATAAGCATCCGCATCATCGTTTGAATTCACATAGGCCTTCGCGAGCAATTCATAAAGAGCTATATCATCAGGATGAGAAACCAATTGATCACGAAGCAATTGTTTCGCTGCTTTAGTTTGTTTCGCACGGATCTGCGCATAGGCATATTCAAGAGTCAGCGGATAATATTCAGGATAAAGACCATGGAGTCGGTCAAGAATAGCCAGCGCTTTTTCAGGCTGATTAGAACCTAATTCAATGCGCGCCAAGACCATGGGATAAAGCCATTGATCGGGATCGCTTTGAATCAGGGGTTCAATCTGAGTTTTGGCGGCTTGATATTGTCCTTCACGCAGCAATGCAATCGCATACCCATAATGTAGATAAGCCACATTCGGGGACTTGGTCAATGCTCGCCGATAATAATCTAAAATCGCAGGGCCTCGGGTTAATTCTACGCGGACGCGTTCACGGTTTAAGAAATAATCAAGTTGACTGTGATCCTTCATTTTGGGGTATTGATTCGCCAAGCTGACGGTATAAGCAATTCGATCCGCTGTTAGCGGGTGATCGCTGGCAAAAGCAGGAGGCTGTAGGCGAAATTTTTCATCATTAGCCAATCGTCCAAAAAAGTCTGCCATAGCGCTGGGATCAAACCCCGCATGGGCTAAAATTTGTATGCCTACTTGATCAGCCGTTTCTTCCGCTTGGCGGCTGAACCCTAATTCAGAGGTGATCATCGCACCCATGCCCGCAGTGACAGCTCCCGAACTTAATTCCGCATTATTGGTTGCCGCACCTGCGGCTACTCCGGCAATCATCGCGGCAAGCATCGATATTTTATCGCGTTTAGCTTGAGCCGCTTTTTGAGCAATGTCATTGTTAATCACATGCGCAATTTCATGCGCCATGACTGACGCTAATTCGCTTTCATCTTGTGTGATGATGATCAAACCTGAATTGACGGCAACATACCCGCCTGGGCCTGCAAAAGCATTGATATCCGCTGTATTGACGACAAAAAACGAGAACGGATGCGTTGTTCCTGCGGCACCTACTAAACGATGGCCGAGGCTTTGAATATAATCAGTGACGATAGGATCATCGAGGATTGGCATTGAATGGCGGAGTTCTTCCATGAACTTCTGCCCCATGATGGCATCTTGCACGCTTGAGATGGTATTTGTGGTTGGATCGCCCAGTGTAGGTAAGGTACTTTGACCATTACCAGGTATGAATGAACTTTTAGGCAGACTGAGATTTAAATCTGCTTCAGCAAAATATGGAAATAGAATTAAAAATGAACAGAAGGCAAACAATAGGATTCGTGATATCATACAGGGTAATGTTTTCGAGTAATGTTACTGCATTTCTCATATTGATCGAGTATAGAGAAAGCTGCACCAATACGTGTTGTGGTATTGACGCAGCTTTCTCTATACTCGATCAATATGAGAAATGCTAAAGTGTACGCATAATGCTGACAAAAAACCATAACTACATGCTAAAAGCCTTGGAACTCGCACAGAAACGACGAGGATTTTGTGCACCTAATCCATCTGTTGGCGCGGTGATTGTCAAAGAAGGACAAATCATCGGTGAAGGTTCGCATTTTGGATGCGGTCATCCTCATGCTGAAGTTGAAGCGCTCAAAAAAGCGGGTGCTGGAGCACAGAGTGCGGATATCTATATTACTCTCGAACCATGCCAACATACAGGACGCACACCACCTTGTATAGAAGCGCTCATTAAGGCAGGTATTCAATCTGTTTTTTACGGGATGGATGATCCTAACCCTCTGATGGCGGGAAAAAGCCGAATTAGGTTAGCAGATGCAGGTATTTCCTGCGCATTGCTACCAATGTCTGAGATCACCGACTTTTATGACAGTTATCGATACTGGTGGAGGACTAAACGGCCGAGGGTGACGGCGAAATTGGCGATGAGTTTGGATGGAAAAATTGCTAATCCCTGTGGGGAACCTTTGACCTTGACGGGAGCCGCCGCCAAGCAGCGTACATTTGAGGAACGGCAAAAAGCAGATGCCTTGCTGACGACGATGCGCACCATTGCGAATGATGATCCGCAATTCAACGTACGTCTTGATGGTGAGACAATCGCAAAACCTTTGTATGTTTTAGATTCTCGTTTAGAGATGAAGCCGAGTGCAAAGGTTTTTCAAACCTGCGCTTCCGTGACGCTTCTTCATGGTCCAGCCGTTGATCCCACAAAGCTCGAACTATTTCTTCGGCAGGGTGTACACTGCCATGAGTTAAGTGCTGAAAAAAACCGCTTGAATCTAGAGGAAGCGTTGCAAATTTTGGGTAAAGAACATCACGATGTTTGGCTCGAAGCGGGTGGGCAGTGTTTTTCAGCTTTTTTATCTGCTGATCTTATAGATCGTGCTTTGATTTATATCGCTCCACAAATTGTTGGGCAAGGATTGCCGGGTTTTGTTGGGGATTTCTCTTCAACGGGGCAAGCTAAATGGTCTGCCTTGGGGGATGATATGTTATGTGAATTAATTATGACTAAACCGTGATGGTAAGGTGAACTGAGGTTAAAAAATGCCTAAAAAAGAACTAGCAACGATTGAAGAAGCCATTGCTGAAATTCAAGCAGGGCGAATGCTCATCTTAGTGGACGATGAAGATCGCGAAAATGAAGGTGATTTTTTTGTCGCTGCAGAAAAGATTACACCTGAACAAATTAATTTCATGATCAAACACGGTAGCGGGATCGTGTGTTTGCCCATGGAAGGTAAAGATGTGGATCGTTTGGAATTACCGATGATGTCGGCGCGAAATCGAACGCGTTTTGGAACACCCTTCACTGTTGCGATCGAAGCGGCAGAGGGTGTGACAACAGGTGTTTCTGCGAAAGATCGTGCACGAACTATCAAAGTTGCGATTGATTCAAAAAGTAAGTCAGCAGACATTGTCACTCCAGGCCATGTCTTTCCGCTGCGTGCAAAAGAAGGTGGTGTATTAGTACGCGCAGGACATACTGAAGGAACTGTTGATATTGTGCGATTAGCCGGTTTGAAACCTGCAGCTGTACTTTGTGAGGTGATGAATAAAGACGGTAGTATGGCGCGTCTTCCTGATTTAAAACTATTTGCAAAGGAACATCATTTAAAAATTGCTTCAATTGCGGATTTAATCGCGTACCGTATGGAAAAAGAATGTTTAATTAAGGAGCTTTCTTGCGCGCGATTACCGTTGGATCTCTACGGTGAGTTTACGGTTAAAGTTTTTGAAAGTATGCTTGATGGTGCACAGCATGTTGCCCTCGTAAAAGGGCCTATCGATCCTGAAAAACCAACCTTAGTCAGAGTGCATTCGGAATGTTTAACGGGTGATATTTTTGGATCCTCTCGATGTGATTGCGGTTGGCAATTGCATGCCGCGCTCAAACAAATTGGTGAGGAAGGTGGAGTTTTTCTTTATATGCGTCAGGAAGGTCGTGGGATAGGACTGGCAAATAAGATTCGTGCCTATGCTCTGCAAGACGAAGGCCTCGACACGGTTGAAGCCAATCACCGACTAGGTTTTTCAGCGGATCACCGTGATTATGGTATTGGCTCGCAAATTTTGCGCCAAGTGGGAGTTCAGAAAATGCGGATATTAACGAATAATCCGAGGAAAATTTATGGAGTTTCAGGGTATGGTTTAGAGATTATCGATCGTGAACCCATCGAAGCAAAGGCAACGAAAGAAAATCGGGCGTATTTAAAAACGAAACGTGATAAATTAGGTCATCTATTAATAGGAGTTTAACATGCTGAAATTAGCGATTATTGTTAGCCGCTTTAATGAAGCAGTAACGAAGGCACTCTATCAAAGTGCAAAAACGCGTTTAGATGAACTTGGGTTTAAACCAGAACAAGTGATAACGGTATTTGTTCCGGGGGCAGTTGAAATTCCAATTACAGCACAGCGCGTTGCAAAAACGAATTCATATGATGCTATCATTTGTTTAGGCGCGGTTATTCAAGGCGATACCAAACATTTTGATTATGTTTGCCAACAAGTGAGTGATGGTTGCCAGCGTGTGGCCTTGGATCATGAAATTCCAGTGATTTTCGGTGTATTAACCACGAATGATGATGCGCAAGCATTTGCTCGCATTGAAAAAGGACGCGAGTGTGTGGATTGTGCTTTAGAGATGATTCATACATTGAGGAAAATTGAGATTTAAATGAAGGCAGATTTAGTTTTAAATTTATCCGGCTTGTTCTGCCCCATGCCCTTATTAAAAACCAAAAAAGCACTTAATGATCTTCAAGTTGGGCAGATCATTTGTGTGATTTCAACGGATCCGCAGGCCGTTGAAGATTTTAAAGCATTTTCAAAGCAGACGTCCAATACTTTGTTAGATGTTAAAATGGATGACAAAGTATTTAGATTTTTGATCCAGAAAGGAAAACCACCGTTGTCATCCTGAGCAAGCGTTAGCGCAGCGAAGGATGACAATCTGGGGGTAGAGCCTTCCGATTTCGTCGTTTCCAAAGGATGACAACGCAAAAAAAGAGAGCCATCATGATAACCATTCTAAAAGCCTGGGTACAACGCTATTTCTCCGATCCAGAAGCTATTTTTCTCCTATTTCTTTTGCTCAGTATTATCTTCGGCTTTATGTTTCTCGGGGAGTTTCTCGCACCCGTGCTCGCGAGCATTGTGATTGCTTATTTATTGCAATGGCCATTGCAACAATTAATTCGCGTCGGCCTTTCAAGAACCCTTGCTGTTGTCGTGGTCTTTACGATTTTTCTTGCACTCTTAGTCTATGCTTTCTTTATTTTATTACCCCTGCTTTCCGATCAAATCAGCAATTTAGTGTCTGAGTTACCCACCATGATGACGCGAGGGCAAGTCTTGTTATCAAACTTGCCGCAACAATATCCTAATTACATTTCAGCCGATCAGCTTCAACATTTCATGTCGCAGAGCAAGGTAGATTTTATTAAATTTGGTCAAGTGATGTTGTCCCATTCTTTATCTTCAATTGGCACCATCATTATCTTGGGTGTTTATTTAGTTTTAGTGCCCTTACTCGTTTTTTTCTTTATGAAGGATCAAGTGTTGATCATGGCTTGGTTGAAGGGAATTTTCCCTAAAAATAATACGGTCATGCAGCACATTTGGAAAAATTTAAATCGGCAATTAGGGAACTATGTGCGTGGTAAAGTCATTGAAATCATCATTGTGGGTGCAGCTTCATACGTCGTTTTTTTCTTGATGGGCTTACAATATGCAGCTCTTCTAGGTGTATTAGTGGGGCTTTCTGTCTTGGTGCCATTCATTGGTGCGATGGTGGTCACGATCCCTGTTTTATTGGTTGGTTTTGTAGAATGGGGCTGGAGCACACATTTTATTTCGCTTTGTGCAGGTTATGCGATCATTATTACTTTAGATGCCAATGTCTTGGTGCCGATTTTATTTTCCGAAGCCGTGAATTTACACCCGATTGCTATCATCATTGCGATCTTGGGGTTTGGTGGATTATGGGGTTTTTGGGGGGTGTTTTTTGCAATCCCTCTGGCCTCGACCGTGAAAGCAATTTTGGAATCGTGGCCGGTACAGAGCGAATCTATTTTACCGGAGGTTTAGCTATACTCCGCGCGGGGTACAACTGAAGTTTTTAAAAAAAGGTTTCAATACCCCTGGATATTACAATATTCTCCTGCTTAAATCGTATTAGCATATATTAAATATGCATTTAACAAATGGAGAATTAATTATGATTACTTTATCACGGATTACAACTTTCGGTCTTGCACTGTTCTTAAGTTTTGCCCTACCTCACGCAGCTTCGGCAACATCAGCGGAGCAGACACAAATGGCAACCGAGCAACAAAAGCAAGTGAATGTAAATACGGCCTCAGAGCAAGAGCTTGCTAAAGTAGAAGGATTGGGTGCCAAACATGCAGCATCTATTGTGAAATACCGCGAAAAAAATGGAGCTTTTAAATCAATAAGCGATTTATCTAAGGTACCTGGTATGGGTCCGCGGGTGATGAAACGCGTACAAGATCGATTGGCGGTTTAGTATTTTTGGGTTTAAATATATTACTCAACGAGGTACAATTCCCTATCGCAACACCATGGGTAGGGAGCCATGTCACAACGCACACCATTGTATGACGAACATCTGGCCGCGCAAGGTTGCATGGTCGACTTTGCTGGCTGGGAACTGCCGCTGCATTACGGTTCACAACTTCAAGAACATCACTACGTTCGTCAACATGCAGGTATGTTTGATGTGTCACACATGACTGTGATCGATATTGACGGTCAAGATGCCCGTTCTTTTTTACGAAAAGTATTGGCCAATGATGTGAGCAAATTAATTTTGCCACAACAAGGCCTTTATACCTGTATGCTTAATGAGCAGGGTGGCGTAATCGATGATTTAATTGTTTATTTCATCGCCGAAAACTATTATCGTCTCGTGGTCAATGCATCAACCCGCCAAAAAGATTGGGATTGGCTTTCAACCCAAGCCAAAGAATTTCAAGTGAAACTTCAATTGCGCGATCTTGCCATGATTGCCGTGCAAGGGCCACAGGCACGCGCTATTGTACAAACTATTTTGCCTGAACAGGCACAACGGATCAGCCAATTAAAACCCTTTGGGATGATGGATGATCATGATTTATTCGTTGCCCGCACAGGTTATACGGGTGAAGATGGTTTAGAATTAATTTTGCCTGCAGGACAAGCTATTTTTCTTTGGAGAGCCTTAAAAAATGCAGGTGTCCATTTGTGTGGACTGGGTGCACGAGATACCTTGCGTTTAGAAGCAGGTTTAAATCTTTATGGCACAGACATGGATGAAACCACGACACCGCTTGAATCAAATTTAGCTTGGACTGTTGCCTTTGAACCTAGTTCGCGCGAGTTTATTGGACGCGCAGCTTTATTAAAGCAAAAACAAGAAGGCCCAACGCGCAGATTAGTGGGTTTAATTCTCAAAGATCCGGGCGTATTGCGTAGCCACCAGAAAGTGATTGTTCCCAATATAGGTGAGGGTGAAGTTAAAAGCGGTACATTTTCACCGACATTATCGTGCTCTATTGCATTGGCTCATGTACCTGCGGCAGCAATGGGACAATGTTTTGTTGAAATCAGAGGAAAGCAGTGTCATGCACAGATCGTAAAACCACCCTTTGTGCGTTATGGAAAAAGAATCTTAGAGGTATAGGAGAGAAAAATGAGTTGTCCCCCCGAATTACGTTACACCAAAAGCCATGAATGGGTTCGTGCTGAAAAAGATGGGCGTTTCACCGTCGGGATCACCGAACATGCGCAACATTTATTGGGCGATTTAGTCTATGTTGAATTACCCGAATTCGATTCGATCAAAGCAGGCAAGGAAGCAGGTGTGGTTGAATCCGTGAAAGCAGCTTCTGATATTTATATGCCGATGAATGGCGAAGTAGTAGAAGTCAATGAGGCTCTGCGCAGTGATCCCGGCTTAATCAATCACGATCCCTATCATTCCGGATGGATTTTTCGCATTATACCGCAAAATGCGGCTGAGCGTGAACAATTGCTCGACGCCAAAACCTATCAAGCTGAAATTGGAGAATAGAGTTTATGCGTTACTATTTAGATGCTTCGCCAAGACAAAGCCTTGACTCCCCCTTAAGAATCCTCCATCACGAGAAGTATTTTGTTTCATTTTTGACAAGCTGAGTAGTAGTGTTTATGCCCTTTATTCCACATACAAAATCTGATGTTGAAACCATGCTCGAAACGATTGGTGTTGCTGATGTTTCCGAGCTTTTTGACGAAATTCCAGAAGCGCTCAAATTTGATCGCAAGCTTGCCATTCCTGAAGGCATGCGTGAGCATGATCTGCTTCGAATGATACGTGAACAAGCAAGTCGTGATCACATTGATCTTTGTTTCATCGGTGCAGGTGCCTATGAGCGGCACACGCCTGCTGCAGTCTTTGATTTGGCTGGGCGCGGTGAATTTTATACGGCATATACGCCTTATCAAGCAGAAGCTAGTCAGGGAACACTGCAATTATTGTATGAATATCAAACCATGATGGCGAATTTAACCGGCATGGATGTTTCAAATGCCTCGCTCTATGATGGCGCCTCTGCATTAGCTGAAGCTGTGTTGATGGCGGTGCGTGTTTCTCGCGGTGTCAAACGCATTTTAATTCCACGCAGTGTGCATCCACGTTATCGTGATGTGGTTAAGGCCATTGTGACGGCACAACAAATTGAGATTGAAGAAATTCCTTTCTCCATTGAAACTGGTAAAACGTCACTTGAATCACTTAAATCTTTTGCAGGACAAGAATTCGCGGCTTTAGTGATCCCCCAAGTTAATTTTTTAGGTTTATTGGAAGATGTTGACGCACTGACAGATTGGGCGCATGAACAGGGAGCACTTGCAATTGGATTAGTTGATCCTTCATTACTTGCTTTATTAAAAGATCCTGGGCATTGGGGAAAAACGCGAGCGGATATTGTTTGTGGTGAAGGGCAATCGCTAGGGTTACCTTTAGCATCTGGCGGACCTTATTTCGGATTCATGTGTTGTAAGCAGGATTATGTTCGTCAAATGCCTGGGCGAATTGTTGGGCGGACGCGCGATTTAGACGGCAAGGAAGGATTTACATTAACCTTACAAGCGCGTGAACAACATATTCGTCGTTCAAAGGCTACCTCTAATATTTGCACGAATCAAGGTTTGGCCGTGACGATGGCAACGATTTATATGAGTTTGCTGGGTGCTGAAGGATTACGTCAAGTGGCTTTAAATAGTCATGCTAATGCAACGGCTTTATTAGATCGATTAACTCAGATCCCAGGCGTTGAACGTGTTTTTGATCAGCCATTCTTGCATGAATTTGTGGTGCGATTTAAAAAGCCCGTTGCACAAGTTTTAGATCAATTAAGCGAGCGTGGCATTGAAGGTGGTTTTGATTTAAGTGCGGATTATCCAGAATTAGGTTCGTGTGCATTGATTTGTACCACAGAGACAAAAAATGCAGATGATTTGGATCGTTATGCGGCGGTTTTGCGGGAAGTCATTAAATAATGGTGAATCATTCGCACCCTTTGTTTCGTCAGGTATGCTGAATATCCCTTTAATGCTGTCATCCTGAGCAAGCGTTAGCGCAGCGAAGGATCTCCCGCTGAGCGGGTGTTTGAAACTTCAGACTCTGCGGCCAACACTGCGCTAAGAGATCGAAGCAGGATTTTCTTCTTTAATAGGTAATTAAAATGACCCAAGACATCCACTGGAAACAGCGCTTCTCAAATTTTAATCAAGTTTACGATCGACTCAACGAAGTGATCAAAACCAATAATAAACAACCTTCAGACATGATCACGCAGATAGCCATGATCAAATTATTTGAGCTCGCGTTTGAATTATCATGGAAAATGATGAAAGATTATCTTGAGTACCACGATCTGCAAGTGAAATTTCCACGAGACGTGATCAAGCAAGCTTTTGCTTCAGAGATACTCGAAGATGGACAATTGTGGATTGATATGTTGGATGAGCGTAATTTGCTATCTAATGTATATGATCAAGAAGGAACAGAATACGCTGTTGAGCAAATCTCACAAAAGTATTTTTCAGGTTTAACGCAATTACAGCGTTTCTTTACTGTGCGCTAACCTCAAAAAACAATTCTTAACTTTCTTCACAGAAATGCACTTTTTCCAAAATGCTTCTTTAAGCTGCCGCGAAATTAACCATGAGGGCGGAAGGATCACAGAACCCTTAGCCCAATAAGGACGCCAAAGGCGATACTCACCAGGGCGTACAGCTAGACCTAATGTTGGAATACCCAAGTTTGATGATAAATGCGCAATCCCTGAAAAATTCCCAATGAAGTAACCTGACTCTGCGATAAATCGAGCTGTTTCGCTTAGTGAACTGAAAATGGGTACAGATAAACCCGCATCAAGAACAGGCTGAATACGCTCACGCTCTTTGGGCGATGCAATAAAATGACATTCAAAACCATTTTGATTTAATTCTTTGGCTAAGGCGATATAACGATTTAAGGGCCATTCGCGAAGCGGAACAGTGGCCAAGGCATGGATGATGACACGCTGTTGATATTTTCTGGATTGAAGGTCACTCGGTAAAACAAGACCATTAGTCATCGTGGGTTGTTCAATGCCAAAAAGACGACGACACACTTCCATTTGAATTTCGACCATGTGAAAACCTTCACGAAAATATTCAAGTTCATGAATACATAATAAAGGTTTCATTGTTTTAAAATCGCTGATTGAAGAATTTTTAAATTCCTCGATGATCACATCATAATGATTCACTTGTTCTGCCGTTAAGCCTGTAAGTGGGTAGATTGTCAACTCGGGAAACCAAGAGGCTAATTGAAAAGCAAAGTCACCAAACACATCAACGTTATAATTATTTTTCACTAAATTATGGGCTAAAACAAGTGTGACGAGTGAGTCTCCAATTCGAGGAGAAAGAACGAGCATGTATTTTTTTGTGCGGTCATAGGGAGGATTCATTTTAAGCCTCAATTTTCAACAATGTCCAATAATAATTATAAAGCGCCAATGCTTCATCAGAAACATCCATTTGAAACTCACCATGTTTTAGTGTTTCTGCAGATGGAAAAATAACTGGATCATTAGCGAGAGCCTTAGGCAATAATTGACGCGCGGCAAGGTTAGCCACGGCATAATTATTTTGTAACGTCGATTGTACAGCCACATCGCCACGCATCATAAAATTCAAGAAGCGATACGCATTATCAAGATGTGGCGCATCTTTAGGAATAGCAAAACAATCTACCCAAATACCAAAACCTTCAGTGGGATAAACAAATTTTAAATTAGGATTATCTTCCCGAGCATTATGCAGATCACCATTCCAGATCATCCCCACGGTTGCATCATCATCAGCAACGAGGCTGGGGACAGCATCACTGCTGAATAATCGAACATTGGGCATTAATTTTTTTAATTTCAAATACGCTTCCTTAATGTGCTGCGGATCGGAATCACTGGCAGAATAACCGAGTGAAATAAGCGCCATTGAAAATACTTCACGTGGGTCATCCAACAAAAGGACCTTGTTTTTATACATCGGATTCCACAACTGATTCCATTGATCTAACGTTGTATTGGAAAAAAACTTCGTATTAATGAAAAGACCTGTGGTTCCCCAGACTAAGGGGATATCATATTCGCCCGTTGGATCATACGCTTGATTTAAAAGAGAAGGATCAAGATTTTTATAATTGCTTAATTTTTGACGATCAATGACTTGTAGCATGCCTTCGCGGCGCATGCGATCCACATAGTAACTTGAGGGCTCGATGATATCATAGCCGCTTCTCTTTGTGGCCTTGAGCTTGGCATAGAGTGTTTCATTATTATCGTAGGTTGAATAATTAACCTTGATGCCTGTTTCTTTTTCAAACTGTTGAATCACAGAATCAGGTACTTCGCCGCCCCAAATATAAACATTGAGAACACCTTGGCTGGCATAAGTCACAGAGGCGCAGAGTAAAAGACAAAGACCAACGATGTAGGTTGAGAATCTCATGATTTTTTCCTCGTCAACCACTGAGAAAGAAGAACGAGTACAATCGTGACACTAAACAGTACGGTACACAGTGCATTTAATTCAGGCTTGATGCCGAAGCGGGCCATCGAATAAATCTGAAGGGGCAGAATTTCAAACCCAGGGCCTGAAACGAAATAGCTGATCAGGACATCATCAAAGGAGAGTGCAAAACTCAGTAAAGCCCCAGCGATCAAGGCGGGCTTAAGCAAGGGGATCGTGATTTTTGTCAAACTTACCCATTCATTAGCACCCAGATCATAAGCGGCTTCAAAAATATTTTTATCAAGCCCAGTGATCCGACTGTATACAATGACCACGACGAAAGGAATACAAAACGTGATGTGAGCTATGAGCAAACTGATAAATCCAAGTGGAATATCAAGTGTGTTAAAGAGGATCAATAAAGAAATACCCAGAACAATGTCAGGTGTGATGATCAAGATGAACACCAAGCCATGAAGAAGATTTTGTCCGCGAAAACGATACCGATACAGGCTGATCGCCGCCAACATGCCGAGCAAGGTCGCAATAGTCGCTGCCGTTACACCGAGAATTAAAGAATGTAATGCAGCTGTCCACAAATCGCTGTCTTGAAATAAAAGTTGATACCAACTCCAGGTAAATCCATGCCACAGCATCGAATAGGTGGCATTATTAAATGAATAAGCAACCAAGACCAAGATAGGGAAGTAGAAAAAAAAGTAAACGATGCCCATGTAGCTTGGCCGAAGCGCTCGCCCCCAAAACTGTTTCATACTAAGTCCTTCCGATCAGCACTACTGGTTTTTCGCCAGTAAAACCAAAGAAATAAGCCCATGATGGCGGTTAAAATAATGCTGGTCGTTGAACCCATGGGCCAATTGTGGATGGTCAAGAATTCTGTTTGAATGAGATTACCCAGCAACATCGACTTAGCACCGCCGAGTAAATCTGGAATGTAGAAAATCGTCATTGCGGGTAAAAAAACAAGAATACAACCGGCCAAAACACCGGGCATACTCAGCGGAAACACAATTTGGAAAAACATGCGCAATTTTGATGCGCCCAAATCACGGGCGGCTTCCAGCAATTGAAAATCAAGCCGTTCTAAGTTCGCATAAAGAGGTAAGATCATAAAGGGCAATAAATTATAAATCAGTCCGATCATCACGGCAGTATTGGTGAACATGATTTCAATGGGATGATGAATGATCCCTAAGGCAAGTAAAATGGTGTTTAAAATACCTTTTGTTTTGATAACGGCAATGATGGCGTAGGTGCGGATCAAGGAACTCGTCCAAAAAGGAACAATCAGTAATAGTAAAAGAATATTTTTGTATTTATCTTGAGCTGTGGCCATGAAGAAGGCGAAGGGATAGGCTAGGACTAAGCAGATGAATGTTGAAAGTGCGGCAACACCGAATGATCGCACAAACACTTTTGCATAAATAGAACTGAAAATATCGTGATAATTTTCAAGCGAGAAATGGTATTGGATTAAATGGGTGGTGCCAGGCTCAAGAAAACTGGTGATCAAGACGAGCAAGAAGGGTAGTAGGGCAAAAAGCCCTAGCCATACCCAGATCAGGCTGAGTGAAAAAATTTTAAATGCGCTGTCATGCCTCATAGGGCAGTACCACTTCCCAACCTGGGAACCAATGCAGCCATACTTTCTCACCGATGGTGTATTCTAGTTTTTCATCATCTTCATCGAAGAACTCACTGGCAGCGAGTAAGGTGTTATCCGATAAGCGCACCATTAAATCAACGGTGCTTCCTTTGTAGATTACTTCAGTCACTGTTGCCGGTAACATATTGGTGGTATCCGTGACGTCAGCGTGGCTCCACACTTTGAGATCTTCAGGGCGAACCAACACATGGACATGATCGCCCGGTGCATAATCGCGGGTATTTTTCACGGTGAAGGTTTGGCCTTGGATGTCGACCGTCATTGTTTTGCCAAGTACTTCGATGACACGTGAATCAAAACTGTTTGTTTCTCCCACGAAATGTGCAACAGTCATGTTCGCTGGATTTTCGTAGACTTGTCGAGGTGTCCCTATTTGTTCAACCTTGCCCTCGTGCATCACGACAACGCGATCGGACATCGAGAGTGCTTCTTCTTGATCATGGGTCACGAAAACAAAGGCAATGTTGAGCTGACGCTGAAGTTGCTTAAGTTCTAATTGCATGTTTTTACGCAGGCGGTAGTCAAGTGCACTAAGAGGCTCATCCAGTAATAAAACGATGGGACGATTGACGACGGCGCGGGCAATAGCAACACGTTGTTGTTGGCCTCCACTGAGTTTCTCGGGCTTGCGTTGGCTGTATTTTTGGAGTTTGACCATTTGGAGAGCCGCATTGACGCGGGTCTCGATTTCAGCTTTAGGTAAGTGTTGGCAACGCAGACCAAAGGCAACGTTGTCAAAGACGGTCATATGAGGAAACAGAGCATAGCTTTGAAAAACGGTGTTGACGTGACGTTCTTGGGGGCTCAAACCGCGACAGTTTTTTCCTCCAATGAGGAGCTGCCCTTGGTCTGGATTTTCTAGGCCTGAAATAATGCGTAAAAGGGTTGTTTTTCCACAGCCGGAAGGGCCAAGAAGCGTGAGAAACTCGCCTTCTTTAACGGTAAGGTTGATATCCTCCAAGACTGAATTGCCCTGGAATGACTTGGATATCCCCTTGATTTCAATAATCGTGTTGGCCATCTGTTCTGATTGATTTCTCTTATAAAAAACATAAAACCCATAATGTAAGAAAACCGGCGGGCATACTAGCATAGATGATTGGAAAGGGAAATAGGAAATTTTGGGGGTGTTCGAAAAATTAAAAGGTGTTGGGTTAGGTAGGTTGGGTTAGAGCAGCTACAAGGCTGAGCGTAACCCAACATTTCTTTCTTTTAAACCGCAACTCAAATACTCGACATCGCCAAATAGGTACAAATTCGATTGGTGATGATTTCGTAAGGCATAATGGGGCGAGGTGTATTATTGATTAAAACAGCAAACGCCAATATATGGCCATTGGCTGTTTTAATATAACCAGCCAAATTGGTCATATCATCTAAGGTGCCTGTTTTAGCGTGAATTCTTGCTAAAGTATTCTTTGTTCCCAGGCGATATTTTAACGTACCATCGATGCCGGAAATCGGTAGCGCATTCATGAAGTTATACTCAGCGGGGAAGTTATGATAAGCATAATTAAGTGCTTCGACTAATTGCATGGGCGTGACAAGATCATAACGCGAAAGACCTGAGCCATCGACAATGGCCGCGTGAGCAAGATTAACATGATCACGCATTAAGATTTGGCGAACTGCTTGCGAACCATTATGCCACGTGCCTTGAGTGTGAAAATAAGCATGCCCCAAGGTTTTAAAAATCGTATTCGCATATAAATTATCAGACACTTTTAACATATGACGAAGCAAATCATTGAGCGGTGGTGATTGATGAGTCGCAATGTGATAAAGCGTAGTATTCGTACTGTGTAATTGAACGGGGCCATTAAAACGAATACCTTGTTCAGTTAAGGCATGAGCTAATCGTACTGTTGCCGCTAACGGTGGATTTTGCACAGCGACATCCAGAGAAAGCGGTCCCGCTTTCGCAGGCAGGCAACCACTTAAGGTGTAATGATTATCCATGTTGCCAATGAGTGTCAGTGGGCAATTCGGATCATAAGCGGCCCGGATCACGGCATTATTGCTGAGCGTGGCATAGGGTGTGCGATTCAATTCGCCGATGTGAGCGGTACTATTAATCGCGCCGCCTGGAAGAGTTTCCCATTGGAAACAATTATGATTAATTGTGGCTGCGCTGACCGGTGCGGAATAACACAGGATAGTGTCATCCCACATCCAACCAGGTCCAAAACCAGGGCCGCCAAATGTTTGAGCATCCACGTACACATGGCCTTGAATGCCGGTAATTCCAGCTCGTTTAAGTTGTGCGACAAGGGATGTGAAATCTTGCGTGGTCAAACTAGGGTCGCCCGAAAAATGCAGGTACAGATCCCCTGGCAACTGGCCTTGATCAAGACGGTTGATGTTGGTGAGGAAACTGGTTTCGTAGCGATAATTTGGACCAAGTTCGCTCAGTGCCGAAATAGCGGTGAAGACTTTCATGGTGCTAGCGGGCACAAAATTGCGATGAGGATGGTCGGTATAAAGTAAACGGCCTGTGGTGAGATCTTCAACAGCTACGCCGATGTCTACATCCGTGGGTGCTTGTGCGATGATGTGATTGAGGGTTTCTGTTAGCCCTGACGAGGATACGCCCTGTCCGGAGGCAATTCGAGTTGTCGCGCTACAAGGTAGGACGATCAAAGTGGTTAAAAAAAGAGCGGCGATCTGTCGTGAAAAGTGCATGCGATATCTCCAATTTGGGGAAATTGTAACAGGATTGGGGGCTGTAAAAAAACGTTCATTGTACTTTAAATGAGGTAGGCATTTTCGGATTTAAATCAAGGTGCTGTTTAGAAAATGAGTTACAGGGAAGGCAGCGCCGATGCCACAACACGCA
>JAKBBU010000008.1 GCA_021808365.1 Pseudomonadota bacterium | reverse complement strand
CATCAGCTACAGCGAAGGCTGCGCCAATGCGTGTTGTGGCATTGGCGCAGCCTTCGCTGTAGCTGATGCATGTAAGAAATGAGATAAGATTACACATCCGCCAAATTCCCCTTAGCCTCCAACCAAATCTTCCGATCGCCTGCCCGCCGCTTTGACAAGAGCATATCCATCAAGGGCAGAGTCTCATCGCCTGCTTCCAGGGTCAGTTGAACCAGGCGGCGGGTGTTGGGATCCATCGTCGTTTCACGTAATTGCAGGGGATTCATTTCACCCAATCCTTTGAAACGTTGGATTTGAACCTTACCCTTACGATGCTCCGCGGCAATGCGATCTAAGATCCCCTGTTTCTCATCTTCATCCAGGGCATAGTAAACTTCCTTGCCCACATCCAGCCTAAATAAGGGCGGCATCGCGACAAATACATGTCCCAACTCCACTAAACTCCGAAAATGCTGGACGAACAAGGCACAAAGCAAAGTGGCAATATGTAAACCATCATGATCCGCATCGGTGAGGATACAAACCTTGCCATAACGCAACCCTGTTAAATCGCTTGAGCCTGGATCGACCCCGATCGCAACCGCAATGTCATGAACTTCCTGCGAAGCCAAGACCTGCGAGACATCGACTTCCCAGGTATTTAAAATCTTTCCACGCAGCGGCATGATGGCTTGATGAACGCGATCACGGGCTTGTTTGGCTGAACCACCTGCCGAATCCCCTTCTACCAAGAAGAGCTCGGTACGTTTCATGTCTTGGCTTGAACAATCCGCTAATTTACCCGGTAATGCGGGACCCGAAGTAATTTTTTTACGTTCCACCTTCTGAGCTTTACGCAGCCGCCGCTCTGCAGCGGCAATGATGATCTTCGCCAATTCTTCTGCCGCCTGAACATGCTGATTCAGCCAGAGGCTGAAAGCATCCTTGACGACCCCCGAAACGAAGGCTGCTGCTTGTCTGGATGATAAACGTTCCTTGGTTTGGCCCGAAAATTGAGTTTCCTGCATTTTCACCGACAGCACATAGGCGCATTGTTCCCAAACATCTTCAGGGCTTAACTTCACGCCACGAGGTAACAGATTGCGGATCTCACAAAACTCACGGATGGCTTCTAATAAACCTGTACGCAACCCATTCACATGGGTGCCGCCTTGAGGCGTAGGAATCAAATTGACATAACTTTCTGTCAATAATTCACCACTTTCAACGGACCAAACCACGGCCCAATCGACTTCCTCAGCCTGCCCTACAAAATGGCCCATGAAAGGTTCTTCGGGTAGGAAGGCCGTTTCGCCTAAACTTTCGAGTAAATAAGCTTTCAAGCCTTCTTCAAAACACCATTCTTCGCGCTCGCCGCTTTGTTCGTCAAAAAAAGTAATCAACAGGCCTGGGCAAAGCACCGCCTTAGCCTTGAGGGTTTGCTTCAAACGGGGAATGGAAAATTTAGACGTGTCAAAATACTGTTCATCCGGCCAAAAGCGTAGTTTGGTGCCCGTTTCACGTTTGGGCACTGTGCCGATGCTTTTCAAATCACTCGTCTTATCACCATGGGCAAAATGAATTTCATAGATCTGCCCATCTTTCTTGATTTCAACATCCACGCGCTTGGACAGAGCATTGACCACAGACACACCCACGCCATGCAATCCACCCGAAAACCGATAATTATCATTAGAGAACTTTCCGCCCGAATGCAAGCGGGTCATGATGAGCTCAACACCCGTCAATTTGTGTTCAGGATGACGATCAACGGGCATCCCGCGCCCATTATCGCTGACCTCAAGGGATCCATCTTTATAGTGGATGACATCAATCCGCGTGGCAAACCCCGCCATGGCTTCATCCACGGAATTATCAATGACTTCGCGAAAGAGGTGATCGGGTCTTGTCGTGTCAGTGTACATCCCTGGGCGTTTACGTACGGGATCTAAGCCCTCAAGGACGAGGATCGATTCTGCATTATAGGCGGCCATGTTTTGCTCTTTTTAAGTTCAATACGAAGCCTGAAGGATAGCGACAAAGTAGGGTTTGGGCAAATGGGGAAGAAAGAGGGACTTTCAAGCGCTCTGGAAAAGGGCTCTACTTTATGTTAATATTCTTGCTTATCCTATTTCGCACATTAATCAGCGACAGTGAAGGTTACACCAAAGCCACAACACGCATTGGTGCTACTGTAGCTGATTAATGTGCGAAATGGGATAAGAACTTAAGTCTTTAAACAAGAAAAAAACTACAATAACAAGAGGATTTATAATGAGAAAAGGTATGACGCTAGAACCAATGTCCGCAGAACAAGTTGCTGCTCAATTAAAACAACTCCAAACCAACTTAATTAATGCGCTTGAGCCCAAAATTAAGGGTTATAAGAAACTTATAAACCTTAGAGGCATTAATGGCAACCAACAACTAAGAGAACTCACCCGCCCAATCGTGCGTAAAGGTTATACGAAAGAAGCGCTAGATTTTATTGATTTTATTGAAAACTCTCTTTTACAATTTGAAACTGCAATCCTCGATGGTAACGGAGTTAGGACAGCCCGCAACTTGAAAGAAGAAGCTGAAACCCGTTTGATTAAATTGAACAATGATGAAAAAAAAATAAATTATCAAGCTGTAATTACTGATCTTACTGATTTTATTAATGGCGTTGTAAATTTACAAAACTCAGCCCAAAGACAAAAAGAAAACTCAACTTTTAATCGCAACACGAACTATAATAATCCAAGCAATCGAGGAAATAACCGTGAATTTTCCATTTTTCATGATGCCGCTAAAGAGGGAAATCATGAAATTCTTTCTCAACTTATTAACAATCCTATCTATTCATCGTCCTTAAACACTGTAGATTCTAACTATGAAACACCTCTACTTCTCGCATTAAAAGCAAATCAATTTGGAACGGCAAGCATGCTTTGCTTCCATAAGGAAGTAGATTTAAGAAAATCAAATTCCAAGGGAGAAGCACCTATTCATGTGATTGCTCAATTTTCCGTAAAGGATATAGAAAGTAATGATCAAAGAAAAAAGAAAGAAAAAGAAATTATTTCATTTATGGAAGTTTTATTTTATAGACTAGAAACTTGCGAAGAAAAACAAGAGTTACTTTCTTCTACTTATAAATCCAAGACTCCACTTCTTCTTGCAACAGAACAGGAAAATTTTTCACTGATCCGATTTTTAATTGAACAAGGCGCAGACCCAAAGCAATCTGATGATGAAGGAAACACATTGCTTCATTATGCGGTTCGCTCTGGTAATGTAGAGTTTTTTCGAGAGATTTTTTTGTATTCTAAAATGTGCACCCTACGCGAGCCAGAATGGAACTCTTACTTTACGCTCCGAAATAAAAGCGGAGAAACGATACTCATGCTAGCAATTGAATTAGGTCATGAGGCGCTTGTTGAACTTATAGTTTCAAACACTACTTGCTTAAATGAAAAATCTCACAAAATTTTTCAATCTGTCTTCAACACTCCTGTCGACCCTTTTTATGTGAGAATCCAAACTGCTCTTCATTATGCTATAGCGAAAGGTAATGCAAAAATTGTCCAGCTTTTGGTTGATAAAAAAGCGGATGTTAATATTTCTGATGAAGTAGGCAAAACTCCCTTACATTGTGCCATACAAGCCAATAATTTAGAAATGGTTAAAATCTTGGTTGAAGGAGGAGCAAATCTCTCTCAAACTGATAAAAATGGAGAAACGCCAATCCAGTATGCTAAAAGTTACTCTGATATAAAAAAATATTTTGACCCGCTTCTCCATGAAGACAAAAAAGAAGAAACCATAATAAGTCCTATTTTTTATTCTGAAGAAAATACTTTTTTACATTTCTTCCAAGATAGAAAAGACCCTCTTAAAGAATTATGGGCAATTTTACCGAGAGATAATAATTTAGAGGATAAATTTTCGAGTTTAAAAAATAGCCTCTAAATTAAGTGAGTAGTGTGGCTCAATAAATAAAAATGCGATATACACGCGACCAATGGAATCCCAAAGGGAATACCACTCGACGGACGCGCTCGCTACTTCGCATTTTCAAGTAGGAACAGTATCTTCGACTAATTCTTTGTCTAATTCAGCAAATACATCTTCAGCAACACGAAAATTCCCTGCTTCAATCTGATGTTGGCCGATCTCTAAAATTTTGAGTAAACATAGAGTTTCCAGGTAAGCGATGGATTTAACTTGGGTTGAGAATGTCATAAGATTGCGCCTTAGATCAACTAAAGGCCTGAATATGGTTTAAATTTGGTCTTTTGTCTAGGGTCTGTTGACAATTGCTCCAAAGATTGATATCACAGTCTATCTTAGACTATAATGTCTAAAACAAAAACAGGTGAATGTTATGAAACAAGCCATTAAACAATTTCTGCCTACGGCAGAAGCAGTTCAACGATTATTGCACCCTTTTGCCGAAGTGGTCGTACACGATATCAAACTGAATCAGATTGTCGCTATTTATCATCCCTTTTCAAAACGAAGAGTAGGTGATTCTTCCCACTTTGCACCCGAAGAAATGGCTTCATTAGAAGATTGTGTTGGGCCTTATGAGAAAAAAAATTTTGATGGTAGAACACTCAAATCCACAAGCAGCGTGATCAGAGATGAACACAATAAAGCTGTAGGGCTGCTCTGTATTAATCTAGATGTTTCAATGTTAGAAAAATTTAATAAATCAATTACTGATTTTATTAATTGTGCATCTTTAGTGCCTCAACCTGTACCTTTATTTAAAGATGATTGGAAAGAACGAATTAATGTCTATGTCCATAATTATTTGGATGAACATCATTTAGCGCTTGAAATACTAAACCGACAAGAAAAAAAATCGCTGATTGAACATCTTTATAAAATTGGTGCATTTACTGGAAAAAATGCAGCACAGTATATTGCCGACATCATTAAAATTTCAAGAGCAACGGTCTATAACTATCTAAGTTTAAATGAGGAGTCATTATAATGTTAAATGTTCAACAAGAAGTCCTAATGGCTGAGCAGCGTATCAGGCCTTACATTCGTCAAACACCGCTCGATTTTTCCATTCCTTTGAGCAAGATCACAGATTCACGCGTGTATTTAAAGTGTGAAAACCTTCAATACATCGGTGCATTTAAAGTTCGAGGTGCATTTAATAAGTTACTCTCACTCACACCCGCTCAACGCAAGCAAGGTGTCGTTACCGCTTCTTCGGGAAATCATGGTACAGCGGTAGCTTTTGGCTCAAGCCAATTAAATATACCCAGTCTTGTTTTTGTACCGAACCATGCTGCGATGACCAAAATTGAAAACATTCGAAATTACAATGTGCCTTTAGAATTTCATGGTGATGATGCATAGGAACCGTCATTCCCGCGGAGGCGGGAATCCAGTTTTAAAAAGCCAACTTCATTCTCACCTTTGGAAAAGGTGACCCAATAAAAAAG
The DNA here is from genome assembly GCA_021808365.1 of Pseudomonadota bacterium. Lineage (GTDB taxonomy): Bacteria > Pseudomonadota > Gammaproteobacteria > JAKBBU01 > JAKBBU01 > JAKBBU01. The sequence continues at coordinate 45,721 of JAKBBU010000008.1, read as the reverse complement.
CCCTTTGCGAAAGGGCTGAAGGAGTAAAACTGTTTTAATCTGGATTCCCGCCTTCGCGGGAATGACGGGGAAATGGTGATTTATGAGGCAACCTTTACAGCAATGACAGCCCCGCTCAAACGATTAATAAGTCAACGAATTGCATAACCTTTACATGCATCTTAGATTAGCCTACTTGTGAACCGTCTCCAATTTGGAAATGGTTGCTCAACGCTCTAACTCTTAGGTATCATAGACTCACTACATTAAAAAAATGTAAGAGAACCGATATGGCATTAATTCAACCCGTTAATTTGACTAAAATAGATGAAAATAGCTTTGAATACCGATATGTTAGCTGCATTATTTTAACACACGATAATAAGATTTTATTGCAAAAGCGCGGGCGAAATTGGTCTAAATTCCCAGGCATGATTTCAACATTTGGCGGTCGAATTGAAGAAAATGAAAAACCAAAAGAGGCTTTAATACGCGAATTAAACGAAGAATTAGGCGCACAAGTTGATATGAATAATATCATTGAGCTTGGCGCTTACACAGAAGCCATTACAGAACACACCGAATTGATTTATGGATTTTTTTGGCATGACCGATACAAAACGATCACGGGATGCTATGAAGGAGAGCCAATATATTATGATAATCCAAATAACATTCCTGCAGCTCCCATAAGTATGGATGATGTGTTGTGGCTTGTAAATGAATGTAAAAATCGTCATTTATTTTAGATTTATTCTTCCTTCGCATCCAAAAGAATAAACGCCATACGACAATTTTTGTTACTTCGATTACTCCAAGCATGATTTGTTGCGCATTGCACAGCAACATCGCCGGCTTGCATTAAATGTTCAGATTGATCCAGAACTAAATAAATTTCACCTTCTAGCACAAGCACATAATCGACGGTTGAGGTACGGTGCATGAAAGGATGAGCGTGTTGATCGTGATCAGCACAATCCTCTGCTTTCATATTAGCAAACGCTTCTTCACGTAATGTTGATGAAACTTGATTAAGATAAGTTGACTCAGGCGGAAAATCTACCATACGAAAAATACTGCCTCCTGCAGAAGGTAGTAAGCCTGTGACTTTTGTTGCTGCATCGTGTTGGAATGAAATTTCAGTGGGTGATTCTTGTGTCGACCACAAGTTGATAAGCGCTAATTCTGGTACGGAAGACAGAGGCCGCGCGATACATTCTGCGGGGCCGTCGGCTACTAGGATGGATTTTCCTCGTGAATTAAGACCTGTGACTAATCGACGGATGGAAGACATGATTAAATTCCTTGTGTATGTTTTGGCAAAAAGATCGCTTTAAACGCCTTATGTAAATCTCGAAATTTGAAAATAAACCCAGCATCCTCAAGTTTCTGAGGAATCACACGCTGACCTTTCAGTAATAACATATCCGCCATTTGCCCGAATATTAAACGAACAAGTGCTGAAGGGAGCTTAATGAAACAGGGTCGATGAAGCGCTTGCGCCAAATGTTTTACAAACCCATGATGGGTTATCGGAACAGGTGCTGTCAAATTCACAGGGCCGCTGATTTCAACATGTTGAATCAAAAAATCAATCGCATGAACAAAATCATTAAGATGGATCCAAGACATCCACTGCTTACCATAACCCAATTGTGCACCTAATCCACACCGAAACGAAGGTAACATTTGTTTTAATGCCCCACCGTGTTTTTCAAGCACAATACCTGTTCTGAGCGTACACACACGAACACCTAGCGCAGCGGCTTGTAGCGCTGCATTCTCCCAAGCCGCGCACAATTGATGTGTAAATCCAGAATCAGCGGGTTCAGAATCTTCTTTAAACACCGCTGTTTCGCTACTGCCATAAAAACCAATCGCTGAGCCACTGAGTAAGACACTGGGCCGATGTTTTGCTAAACGAATATAATCAACCAGATTTTGCGTTGTTTTGACTCGGCTGTCAAAAATTACTTCTTTAACCGCTAAATTCCAACGCTTCTTAGCCAAGGGTTCACCCGCCAAATTGATGATCACATCAAAGGCATCGCACTCTGGATCAAGAGTATCCATAAATTTTATTTCTTTAGGTAAATTTGAAGAAGCATTCATATTTCTGGTTAATACAGAAACTTGCTCGCCTTTTTTAATAAAATAAGCGCAAAGTGCTGAACCAATAAAACCTCGGCCACCAGTGATTAAAATGCGCATTGATTGCTCCTTGAAACCGACCTCATTTTCATCATACGGCAGATACGATCAAAAATCACGTCCTACCTCACCCCAGGTAGGTGGCCGATAGGCCAACGCTTCTGCAAGATGCTGCCTACTCAAGGTTCCTTGCCCTTCTAAATCAGCAATCGTGCGCGCAACGCGAAGCACGCGATGATAAGTCCGTGCTGAAAGACTCAAACGCTCCAAGGCTTGCCCCAAAAATGCTTGACGTTCCCCATCAACCACACAATGAATCGCTAACTCTTGTGCCGTCAGTAAATGATTGGATTTTCCCTGCCGTTCAAGCTGCACTTGCCGGACCTTTTCAACTTGCGCACGCACTTGCATTGAATTGGGCCCTTGTGATTTTTCAGGCGAAATTAAATCAATTGCGGGCAGGGGTGGAACCGTCACATGCAGATCAATGCGATCCAACATTGGCCCTGAAATTTTCATTTGATAACGCGCTACTTGCTCGGGGCCACAGCGACAAACGCGTTGAGGATTTCCAAGATGTCCGCAGGGACAAGGATTCATCGCGGCGATCAATTGAAATCTCGCAGGAAATTCAGCTTGTCTTGCTGCACGCGAAATCGTAATCGTACCTGACTCCAACGGTTCACGTAGCGCTTCTAATACTTTTCGATCAAATTCGGGTAATTCATCGAGAAATAAAACACCGCAATGCGCCAATGAAATTTCCCCTGGCCGCGGCGGCGACCCACCTCCCACTAAGGCAACGCTCGATGCAGTATGGTGCGGTGAACGAAAAGGCCGAACGCGCCATCGTTCAGGTGAAAAACCACGACCCACAATTGAAAAAACAGCCGCAACTTCAATCGCCTCTTCCTCTGTCATTGCAGGTAATAATCCCGGTAATCGGCTCGCTAATAATGTTTTCCCTGTACCTGGCGGCCCCGTCATCAAAAGACTATGTTCGCCTGCTGCCGCCAAGGTTAATGCTCGTTTAGCTTGTTCTTGGCCGCACACATCACTTAAATCCTGATATTCTATTCGTTCTTGTGAAAAACAAGCCGTGTAGGGTTGAATTATTTCTCTCTCTGCGAGATGTCCACACACTTCAAGTAAACTTCTTGCAGGTAACACCGTTAAATCACGAACCAGGGCTGCTTCATCAGCATTGCCTGCGGGAATAATTAATATTTTTTGAGCTTCTGCTGTTTTAATCGCCATGGGCAATGTTCCACGAATCGGCAACAATTCACCGGATAAGGTTAATTCACCCGCGAATTCATAGCACTCTAAATCGGAAACCATTAATTGACGAGAGGCTAATAAAATACCAAGGGCGATCGGCAAATCAAACCGCCCTCCTTCCTTGGGTAAATCGGCCGGCGCTAAATTGACCGTGATTCGACGCGATGATGGAAATGAGAAAAGCGCATTGAGTAAGGCGCTACGAACACGATCCTTGCTTTCTTTCACTGCTTTTTCAGGCAATCCGACGATCGAAAAATGCGGTAATCCATTTGAAAGATGAACTTCAACGGTAACTAAAGGTGCCGTAATACCCACTTGAGCTCTGCTGTAAATGAGGGAAAGTGCTGGATTCATGAAATGAGTTTATCAAGAGCAGATTGTAAGGCGGTACATTTATACTCATTTTCCTGATAAAAACAGATTTACAAGACTGAAATTGTAAGATATTTCTGATTTTTTTGAAAAAAATGACATACTGATTGCAGAGCCTGAATAAACACTCGATAATTGAATGGTCAATTTGTCGGTTCAAAATTTAAGAAGAAGAAAGGAAACCAAAGTTTAGGCGACTGTTTTTGCTGCTCATAAGCTAAAAAAGTGGTAGGTGTTAATGTCAAATATTGATTTGAATGAACTGGCCAAAAGCCATCACCTCGAGCTGACTCTCACGGCCTCTCAAGAAGAAGATCCCGGCGACGCCCGAATTCGACGATTTAAAGAAATTGCTCTTTTTTTATTGAGTATTCTCTTGGTCGTTTGTGTATTTTTGTTCTGTGTTTATATACTCTTCAGTACTCAAGCAAGTGCAGTTGACCAAAAATGGGCGACAACCCTAATTGGCGCTATTATCTCAGGTTTACTTGGGTATCTCACAGGTAAAAGGACAAGTTAGCCATGCCTTTTTCTTGGCATTCACTGAAACTTGGCAAAAGTAATATGACCAATTATACTTCAGCAGGTAATAATAAGTCCGTTTTATTATACTTAATCTTCACACACTTAAGAGGCCCTCATGTCAATCCAACTGTCGCTGGATGTTTCACCTGAACTCAACAAAATGCTAAATGAAATAAAAAATAAAACAGGCTCGAGCACAGAACAAGTTTTAATAAAATCGATTGTCCTGATGAGCGTAGCTATTAATGAAAGAGAGTTGGGGAATCAAGTAAGCATCACTCGGGGTAATAAGGAAATTATAAAAGAAATCATTGGGTTTTGAGGATATTCACGAAAACTGAACAAACATTGACCTTCACTCGACTTGCATCTACAAACTGCTCCATGTATCTTAGTCACCCTACATTTTGAAGGTTGAAGGTCTATGGATTTTGATCAAGCTCGGATCAACATGATCAAACAACAAATACGCACCTGCGGTGTGCATGATGAAACAGTCCTCGAGGTCATCGCAAAAACACCGCGAGAACGTTTTGTGCCAGAACCTTTTAAAGCATTGGCCTTTGCAGATTTTCCTATCCCGATCGGTCATGGACAATTTATGCTCTGTCCCAAGGAAGAAGCACAGATTTTACAATCCCTTCAACTCAAGGGAGATGAAAAAGTGCTTGAAGTCGGCACAGGTTCCGGTTATTTCACTGCGCTCCTCGCCCAACAAGCCAAGCAAATCATCAGCGTCGACATTATCGCAAGTTTCATGACGCCTGCCGCTAAGAGATTAACTGAGTTAGAAATCAGCAATACTACCTTTACTTCAGGAAATGCAGCTTTGGGTTGGGAGAGTTACGCACCTTATGATATTATCGTAATTACGGGATCTTTGCGCACGCTGCCGCGGACATTTTTAGAACAATTGTCTGTGGGCGGTCGTCTTTTTGCCATTCTTGGGCAAGAACCTGCGATGACAGCGACTTTAATTACACATGAGGCCGCCGATCATTGGCAGGAACTTCCTCTCTTTGAGACGGTTGTTACACCCTTGCAAGAAGTCCAAAGACCTGATCCCTTTATATTTTAGTTACGCTTCGAATGAGAAAACTCCGAATGAGAAAATTTGGTTCCTTTCGTAAAACATCAAAAACGTTTTTGATCACCGCCGTGCTCTTAGCACTAACCCCTTGCGCCTTTGCGACACAAGCACCCAATCTCATGGATGTTTTCAATCAGGCTTTGTCGGGCGATCCACAATGGATGGCTTATAAATCAACCCTGCTGTCTAACAAAGAAAATACTCCGATTGCTTTGTCGCTGTTACTGCCTAATTTATCCGCCTCAGGTGTCGATGAATATAATATCCGCAATCAACGCGCCCAAGTTCCCAATAACCCAGGTTTTGGTGTCGGCACATTCCATTATGCGACGAATGATTATACCCTTCAGCTGACACAAACGATCTTCAATTTCGCAAACTGGGAACAATTTCAGTCTGCACGTGCACAAGTCAAACAAGCCACTGCTCAATATGGCGCAGAATATCAAGCTTTGATGGTTCAAGTTGCCCAAGCTTATTTTAATGTTTTAGAAGCTCGTGATGTTTTAAATTACACCATCACAGAGCGCAAAGCCGTTAATCAATTATACCAACAAAATTTAGAACGTTATCATGTAGGCCTTGGCACGATCACCGACGTTTACAATGCAAAAGCTAACTTAGATAACACCATCTCACAAGAAATTGCTGCAAAAACAAATTTGCTCAACAATATTGAAGCCCTTCGCGCCATCACGGGCCGAACTTATACAAGCCTAGCAGGTCTTCAACAACATGTCCCTCTGCTCCTACCCAATCCTAACAATGTTGAGCAATGGGTCTCTATTTCCATGCAACAAAACCTCACGGTATTAGCTGCGCGTTATGCGATCGATGCTGCACGTGAAACCGTGAAGCAACAATTTGCAGGTCACTTACCTACGGTGAATGCTGTTGCCAGTTACGCTGAATTGCATGCAGGAAATAATGGCTTTGGAACGACCAATGAAGGCGATACCGCTGTCGGCGTACAACTCCAAATTCCATTGTTTGCAGGTGGTGGCGTAGTCGCGCAAACTGATCAGGCACAATACAATTATCAAACGGCTCTCTCGAATCATGAAGAAGCCCTGCGCACGGCAGCCGAAAATGCAAGACAAAGCTTCAATAATGTAGTTTCTGGAGTCAATCGCGTCAAAGCGGATCTACAAGCCCTCGTTTCAAACACGAGCTCATTGACGAGTACAGAAGCCGCATTTAAAGTCGGAACACGATCGATGATCGATGTGTTAACTGCACAAACTCAATTGTTCAATACACAAATCACCTATGCGAATGATTTATACAGTTATTTAATTAATATCCTCACGTTGAAACAAGCTGCCGGTACATTGACACCTCAAGATTTGCTTGCGATCAACAAATGGCTGACGCTGAATGCACCGTTGACCGGTTACTATGAAAGTCTTTATACGGAAACTGTCCCTAATGCACTCAATCCATCAACATTGCAACATCAACCCAGCACTACACAACGACAGCAAATACAGCAAGCAGCAAAATCATTGCCCGTGTTCACACCGCAACCGCAGAGCCAGTGGACACAACCTGCAGCAAGCACAGCACCTCCTATAAATACAATGGCCCCTGTTGCGCCATTAGCGCCAGCGTCGCCATCAGTTCCAGTGGCTTCAACAACAGCGCCCACAACAGGCAATTTACCCAATGGGCAATTCGTACCTCCATCGCTGGCGCCAACCTCAGCTGCAATCGTACCTGCTCTGCCAACAGCACCTCCCTTGAGAGGGACAACACCACCCACAACGTCTACAGAAAGCACAGAAGCAACCTTACCTACACCACAGTTTGAAAGTCCTGCTGCGCAGCAAACCTCTGTGCCCAATACCAATACGACAACAACCTCAACACCTGAGAATAACTCAACAAATAATACTACGGTGAAGGCAGGCGAATGAAAAAACGGCAAACTTTAAAACACTTTTTATCAGCGGTATTAATTGCTCTAGTGGTACCCTGCACGCAGGCTGCAACTAACGCGCCGAATTTAATCGATATTTTTAATCAATCCTTGGCCAGCGATCCACAATGGCAAACTTATCAATCGACCTTATTATCGCAAAAAGAAAATCTCCCCATCGCACGAGCCTTATTATTACCTCTCGTCGCGATCTCTGGCAGCACCCAGTACAATATCCGTAATAACCGTGCTCCTATCCCATTTAGCATCCTCCCTAACTACGATAAGGGTGTGTTTGATTATACGGGTAATAATTATGCGATTAACCTGACTCAGCCCATCCTTAATTTTGCTTATTGGGAAGGTTTTCAAGCTGCTAAAGCCAATGTGAAACAAGCTACAGCCATATATGGTGCAGAATATCAAGCACTGATGATCCAAGTCGCCCAAGCGTATTTTAATGTGTTAGAAGCGCACGATGTTGTGGACTATACAATTTCTGAACGTCAGTCGGTAACCCAAATGTATAAACAAAACATTGAGCGTTACCGTGTAGGCCTCGGTACAATCACAGATGTCTACAATGCAGAAGCACAATTAGACAATATTATTTCAACAGAAATTGGGGCAAAAACAAACTTGCTCAATGCCTTGGAAGCATTGCGGGCAATCACAGGACAGACCTATACGCAACTTGCAGGCTTAAAAAATAATATTCCCCTGAAAAAACCTAATCCTCAAAACGTAGAAGACTGGGTTGCCATCTCATTGAAACAAAATCTAACGATTTTAGGCAACCGCTATGCTGTTGATGCGGCCAAGGAAGTTATTTTAGAGCAATTCGGTGGCAATATTCCGACCGTCAACGCAATTGTGAGCAACACCGAGCTTTATTCAGGAAACGTTGGTACCGGTAAGGTCAACGAAAATGATACTGCCGCAGGCCTGCAAATCGCCATTCCTATTTATAGCGGCGGTGCTGTTGTTGCAAATACGAATCAAGCTCAATTTAATTATCAAACTGCCCTGTCGAATCTCGAACAATCACAGCGATCAACTGCAGAAAGTGCACGCCAGTATTACAATGATGTCGTATCAGGGGCTAATCAAATTAAATCCGATCTGGAGGCAATCCGCTCGAACAGCAGTTCTTTGGAAAGCACCATTGCTGCGTTTAAGGTGGGTACCCGAACGATGACGGATGTCTTGCAAGTACAAACTCAATTGTTTAACACGCAAGTCGCCTATGCGAATGATTTATACAGTTATTTAATCAATATCCTGAATTTAAAAAATGCGGCAGGTACATTAAGCCCACAAGATTTAATGGCGATCAATCTGTGGTTAACCTCAACCGCCCGCCTATCGGGTTATTATGAAACGCCTTACACGGAGTCTGTGCCCAACTTCACGCCCCCAAAACAGCTTTCCCCTCCAGCCATTACACCATCGCCCAACGTGCAGAATTTACCTGTTTTTACTGCTCAACCACAAAGTCAGTGGACAACACCTTCTACTAGCACGCTCCCCAGTGGCGCTTTAAATACGCCAACCAATGGCCCTGTAGTTGCGCCGGATCCAGAGAGTTAATAAATCAACCGATTCCCCATTTTTTTCCAATCCTCAAAAATAGCCTTCCCTTCAGAAGTCATCAAGGATTGGCGTTGAATTAAATGTCGGCTCTCTTGTTTTTCAAATACTTCATAAAATACTGCGTCATCAAAACCGATCTTCGCCGCATCTTCTCGCGTGGCTGCAAAATAAATAGTCTCAATGCGTGCCCATAATGCCGCGGTCAAACACATAGGACAGGGTTCACAGCTTGTATATAAAATAGCTTTATTTAAATGCGGATTACCGAGGTGTAAACACGCTTCACGAATCGCGATAATTTCACCATGGGCAGTCGGATCACAATCAATTAAAACTCGATTGGATCCACGACCGATGATTTTTTTTTCATACACAACCACCGCACCAAATGGCCCACCATCTTGCGAACCCATGTTTTGCCTGGCCAGTGCAAGTGCTTCCTTCATCCAGCTTTCATGACTCATTCTGCCTTCTCCGTTTGAGGCTTTGTGGTTTGAGCATCAGGCGCTGCCTGTTGCGGATTAGATGTTGCTTGCACATCGGGCGTTACCGGAGTTTTTTGCAAAAGAAACACATCGTATTGGTGTGCAGACTTTTTTTGTTCAGCAGGTGGATATAACGATCCCTCCTGACCACAGCCACTGAATAACACCGGTATCAAAAAGACGATGATTAAAAACCTATTTCCCACTAAAATCTCTCCATTTTAAAAGACCACACTCAAAGCGATTGATTTCTAAGCTAGGCGCCAAGACTCTAGCAAACGGAGTGTATATAAAATAGATGAGAATTGCGAGATGCCACGGGCAACAACGCCTAAGAATAAAGCATGAGGAACATATTTACTTCAGATAAAAGCTGAGGCTCCCTTTTCTCAGATATGTCACCTATCTGCGGAAACAAACTAAATCTCAAGTGTCCTTTCTGCGTAAGATCCATTTCTTTTTTCTTCTTTTCTTCGCTGGTCTTGTCAATAGAATCCATATCCAGATAATCCGCATATTTCATTGAAGGTTGTGTCTTTATTTCCCTCATTCTTACAACCTCACCAATTAAGCCATCCAAGTCTTCCTCTTCTTTAAAAGAATATTCACATTTAAAAAAACTTTCAAATCGTAATAAATTTGCATATACACTATCATCTTCAAACCGAGCATTAGAAATTAAGCACAACGCCTCACAAAACAAATCATATTTTTCTCTAAATGCAGCTTTTTGTTCATTAGAATCAGTGCAATTTGAAAAATCAGCATAGTGTAATACCGTTGAAAAAAAATCAAAACACCTCATTAATTCTTTTTTATCTATTTTTCCATTAAATTCATTTCCTTCAAGAGTATCGGAACCAGAATGACTATCATCATCTGAGAATTCATTCGCTACTGAATCAATCCATTTTTGTTTTTCAACAATATTATTTTTCGAAAAAAGACTAATAAAACTCTCAACATGATCATCTAAAATATCTTTTTTAAAGTTTTTGTTCTTAGACACAAAGTTAAAAACAGCATAAGCCACAAAAACATTCTCATCAAAATTTTCGCACTTTTCCATCATTTTCAAAGCAATTTCAGAAAATTTGATTTGATCTTGAAACTTACGAAACATAAGTTTCAAATCATCTCTAGCATTAAAATTTTCTACTTTTTCTAAATTTGAAAAGTCAATCAATTTACATTGATCTTTCTCTTCGTCATACATAAAATTTTCAAGGTTCGGATCACCATGGGAAAAACCTTTTTGATGAATTCTTTTGATTTCATTAAGCATCAAATGAAGCAATTTAAAAAACACGGCCTCTGTAAATTCATTTCTTTCATAAAGATGTGAAATATAAGATCCAACAGTTTTTCCTGAAATAAGCGACATAATTTTCAAAGGCTTATTGTCAATGTATCGATAAGCACAATGAATATTTTTAGTATCAATCATTCTTTCATTATTGGCCTCTCGAGTGATCATCTCATCATCACTATAAGCCATTTTACAAATTTTTTCTTGGCCATAGAAATCTTCTTTTTTATATCCAGTACATTTTCCGTCCTTATTCATTTTCAAGGTATATTTAATTTTTTTTTGGCTTTCATCTTTATGTAAAAAATTTATCTCATAAGGATGAGAATCAGAATCACGGTATTTTGCAGTTAAATTCATTGTTTTTAAAACAACACCTTCCGTTCCACCACCTATAAAAACATCAGGACATTGATCTTTAATTAAACTAAAATCCTCTTTCATCAAACGATCCAAGTTTTCAAGATCCTTCGGATCCTTCATATCCATTGTTCCAATCACTCCCACTCTATATTCACCATTTGAACTGGTTTCTCTCGAAAACCGAACTGCAGGATGATTTAAACTCGCCCTAAATAAGGCTAATTTGCTTTTAACAACTTCTTGATCTGTCATTTTTTTACCAATTAAATGTTATTATTTAGATGAGCGCGGAATAAGTCGCTCATCTAGTAGGAAATACTATACATGAGCATACTTAAGGAAATATGAAAGAAACTGCTTTTAGCGCTTTTAAAGAAAAAACAAGAACGTTTTACTAATATAATGCATTGATATAATTGAAAAATTATAATAAACTTGGTTAGTGCTTTATTGTGAATTCATTTAAGAATTAAATTATTATTTTTAAAACTATTTCTTAGGGACTTCCATGCTTAATACCGTTGCAAACCTCGAATTCATTGAAATCAACCCCAAACTACCCGCTCAAGCCAGCGTTATCTGGCTCCACGGCCTCGGCGCTGATGGGCACGATTTTGAATCCATCGTGCCTCAGCTTGGCTTGCCTCAGCAAACCGCGATCCGTTTTATTTTTCCACACGCGCCCAAGCGCCCTATCACCATCAATGGCGGACTAACTATGCGAGCCTGGTTTGACGTGAGGGGATTTTCAAATGCAACACTGCAAGATGAAGAAGGAATCAAACATTCTGCGCGCTTGATTGAAGCGCTCATTGCCAATGAATTAAATCGTGGTATTCCTGCTGAAAAAATTATTTTAGCGGGTTTTTCACAAGGTGGCGCAATGGCGTTGCACGTGGGGTTACGTTATCCTTTGCGCCTTGGTGGGTTGTTGATCCTTTCGGCCTTTTTGCCACTTGCAGAATCGCTTATCGATGAAAAACATCCTGCAAATGCGGATATCCCAATTTTAATGCTCCACGGTACGCAAGATCCTATTTTGCCTCTTGCGCTGGCAGAAATGGGGCGTGATGCTTTATTGAAACAAGGATATTCAGTTGAGTTTGAAACGTATGCGATGGCACACAGTGTGTGCCCGCCGGAAATTGTGAAGATTGGAGAGTGGTTGAAGGAAATTAGTTAAACCCCTCATGTCGATACGTTTCGATTTTTTGTGTCACTTCTTCAACGGGGAAACCACCCGATAAAAGAATTAAACCACCTAATTGTAAACTCGCTTCTAGCGTTTCAAGCACAACACCATCAGCACCTAATTTTTCGAGCTCTTGACCGTGTTTCTTATCTTTCGCGCGGGCAAAAATGGGCAAATCTGGAAAATGTCGGCGAAGTGCTGTAACTGCAGCTTCTGCGGAAGATTCTTTATCTAAAGTAATCACCGCAGCTGATGCACGTTCTGCACCTGCCGCTTCTAACACATCAAGACGACTCGCATCGCCAAAAAAAACAGGTAACCCATCACGACGACAATGTGTAACACGTTTACTTTCTAAATCCAGTGCGATATACGGTTTTTGTTCCTTCACTAGCATTTTAGCAATCGTCTGCCCCACACGACCAAACCCCGCAATGATCACATGTTCACCTAATTCAGCCACATCTTCAGCAACGGGTTTTAAATCCGCTGTCTTACTTTTTGATAATATTTTTACGATTTTATCGCCAAGTGCAACCATCAACGGCGTTGTCACCATCGTCAACGCGACCACCAAGAGTAAAAATTGGCCCAGTGCTGGATTTAAAAATCCCCCTAATAATGCTGCGCTGAAAAGAACAAAAGCAAATTCCCCACTTTGTGAGAGTAATAAACCAATACGCAGTGATAATCCCCATGGCAAGCGAAACAGGCGACATAGTACTGAAGTAATCAACGTCTTTGTCACTAAAATACCGACGATCGTCAGTAAAGCTTCTGGAATATGCTGCAATACCAGGCGAATATTCATCGACATGCCGATCGCCATGAAGAAAAGGCCCAGCAAAATTCCACGAAATGGCCGAATATCCGCTTCAACTTGATGACGATATTCTGATTCAGCTAATAAGACACCCGCTAAGAAAGCACCCAATTCCATAGAAAGATTTACTTTTGCCGTCAGCCAGCCGATCCCCAAGATCATGAGTAACGTCATCGCCATGAATAATTCTGCATTACGAAATGAAGACATGTATCGCATCACGGGACGCATCAGTAAACGACCCATGATCATGATGACAATCAATGCAACCACCGCTTTTAACATGGCGAGACTGATGCCGATGATCGCTGTTTTTCCAGATCCCCCGAGCAAGGGCACCAAGGTTAATAAAGGAACTACCGCTAAATCTTGTAATACTAAAATCGATAAGGAAACACGCCCATAACGCGAAGAGACTTCGCCTTTTTCAGTCATCACTTGTGAACAAAATGCTGTGGATGAAAAGGCAAACCCAGCACCGATAATAATGGCTGTTGAGATGGGCGCACCGAGAAGATGAACGACGATCGCAAAAAGCGTTGAAGTCAGGAGCATTTGTAAGGTACCAAGACCAAAAATGTAGCGCCAAACTGTACGCAAATGAACGAGAGATAATTCTAACCCAATTGCAAACATCAAAAACACGACACCAAAACCTGCAAGCGTATGCACGGTATCACTGCCTTGAATCAGACTGATCCCAAACGGGCCAATGACAACACCGGCAGCCAAATAACCAAGGATCGGGCTTGCACGTAGGCGCTGAAAGAGCGGCACAATGCACACGGCTGCGGTTAAAAAAATGAGGATATCTGTTAAAAAATCAGGTGTCGACATGAATAATTCTCGTTATAAAAAAGGAGGGGCTTAACCTGCCACCAAGGGTGCCATCGAAAGAACTAACCACTTCACACCACTGCTTGCAAATTTAATTTGCACGCGTGCTTGTGGGCCAGCACCTTCAAATCCTAAGATCACACCATCGCCAAATTTATTATGTTTTACACGTTGTCCTACGCGAAAATCACCGACTTTCTCCGTCGCAAATGTATAAGACCGTGGCGCAGCCGTCACACTGGCAGGCCGATGAATTTGCGTTCTCATGCGCACCGTATCGATCAACTCAGAGGGTAACTCACGAATAAACCGTGAAGGGCGGTGCATTTGTTCAGTACCATGTAACCGTCTTGTCTCAGCATAACTTAAATATAATTTTTTACGCGCCCGCGTGATCCCCACATAACATAATCGACGTTCTTCTTCTAATCCCTTCGGATCAGAGGCTGAAAGCATATGCGGAAAAATACCCTCTTCTAATCCTGCCAGAAAAACATGAGAAAATTCGAGACCTTTTGCAGAGTGAAGCGTCATTAATTGTACGCAGTCACTGTGTGGATCACTTTGTGTTTCTCCTGCTTCCAGTGCAGCATGCGATAAAAATGCTCCGAGCGGTGTTAATCCTTCTTGCTTTTCATACGAAAATTGTCGAGCCGCTGTAACTAATTCTTCTAAATTTTCTAAACGCGCGCGAGCCTTATCGCCGGATTCTTCACGCAGTGCTAAAAGCAATCCACTTTTTTCTAGTACATAATCGACTTGCTCGTGTAAAAGTAAATTTTCAGTATTTGCTGCTAAATCATCAATTAATTTTAAAAAATTATGAAAAGATTGCCCTGCCCGCCCTGTCAATTCTCCTGAAGGAATTAATTCTAATAAGGCATTCCACAAGGTAAGTTGTTTGTTTTTTGCAAATTCGCGCAAGGTACTTAAACTGCGATCCCCCAATCCACGAGGAGGATTATTCACAACTCGCTCAAAGGCTGCATCATCATGGCGATTGACCATTAACCGCAAATACGCCATCGCATCTTTGATTTCAGCACGCTCAAAAAAGCGCTGGCCCCCATAAATCCGATAGGGGATCCCGGCTTGAATTAATGCTTCTTCAAGTACGCGTGATTGAGCATTGGAACGATATAAAATAGCCATCTCACGACGGGCTAGACCTGTACCGATTCCTTCTTGAATACGCCCCATAATGTAGCGTGCTTCATCGACTTCGTTAAATGCATTGTAAACGGTAATTAAATCGCCCGTTTTGCCTGAGGTCCATAAATTTTTGCCCAGACGTTTATCATTATTGGCAATCAAGGCATTGGCAGCTTCGAGAATCACACTCGTTGAACGATAATTTTGCTCTAAACGAATCGTTTGCGCTTGCGGATAATCGCGTGTGAAATGATGAAGATTTTCCATCTTTGCACCACGCCAACCGTAGATGGATTGATCATCATCGCCCACCATCATTAAATAATTACTGGGGCCTGCCAATAAACGCAACCATTCATATTGAATCGTGTTGGTATCTTGAAATTCATCGACGAGAATATGTTTAAATCGTTCTTGATAATGGGACAAAATAAGTGGATTTTTTTTAAATAAGTCACAAGCACGCAATAATAATTCAGCAAAATCAACCAAGCCTGCTTGTTGACAGGTGGACTCATAGGCCGCATAAATTTTAATTTGAGTTTGCGCGTGAGGATCGCGCGGACTCAGCTGTGCAGGTCGCAAACCTTGATCTTTATTTCCGTTGATAAAACCCTGCACTTTTTTAGGAGGCCACTCATCTTCGTCAAGTCCAAGCCCTCGGATCACTCGTTTAATCAAACGCAATTGATCGTCTGAATCTAAAATTTGAAAACCATCGGGCAAGCCAATATCTTCCCCATGCAGACGCAATAAACGATGAGCTAAACTGTGAAAGGTTCCCACCCACATATTGCGCGCTGTGTGCCCCACCCATTCTTCAATCCGCGCGCGCATTTCGCCCGCTGCTTTATTGGTAAACGTCACAGCTAAAATGCTAAAAGGTGAAACTTGCTCAACTTCCAATAACCAAGCCACACGATGAACCAAGACGCGGGTTTTACCACTACCTGCACCAGCAAGTACTAAAAGATGGCCTGGAGGTGCCGTAACCGCGGCACACTGCGCTTCGTTAAGATCTTGAATAAGCGCTTCAGTTTCTATCATTGTTTGTTACTACTCGAAATGGTGAAGTTAAGAGAACGTTCAATTTTGAGCTCAGGTTGGACGAAAAATACTCGAAAAGGGGCGCAGTGTATAGGACATACATGAGCACTTTGAGAGGATTTTTCGTTCAAGATGAGCCAAAAGTGGACGTTCCTATAAAAATGCTGAGTAGTCATCATTGTTTTGTTTCGCTCAATTGAATCAGATAACTCACAACGTCCATTAAACGTTTTGGATCACCAGAAGACATCTCTAAATCAGTTTTATATTGGCCATTGATCACGAACGCGGGAATTGCATAAATTTGATCTTGTGTTGCCAACGCCTCACCCTGTGCCATTTGAGCATCTACGGATGGTGCATGACTATAAGCTGCATCAAAATTAGCTTGGCTCACACCAGCCTGTGCAAAAAGTGCGGCCAATGTTTTTGGATCATCGATGGTTTGATTATTCACATGAATTGCATTAAATAGGATCGGTGTCAGTTTGGGTTCAACCCCCAAACCTTCGGCCATGTAGTAGGCCCGCGCAAGAATAGTCCAACCGGATTCAAATGCCATAGGGACACGTGAAAAATCAACATTAGCCGGTTTTTTCCAAGCATCTAACACGGGTTCAAGTTTGAAGCACCAAGGACAACCGTAACTGAAAAATTCAACAACTGTGATTTTTTGTCCAGCTTGCACTGGCGTTGATTGACTTAGAATTTGATAATCTTTCCCTACTTGAAAAGCAGGTGCTGCAAAAAGGCTGAGGGGGAACCAAATTAAAATAAAATATATAAATTGAATTCCACGCAGCTTACCGCGGGCGCAAAGCCATAGGGTTTCCAAATTGATTCGCTTCACCGTTTTCACTCCAAATGCTCACGCACAGAGCGTACCATAGCTTGTGCTAACGATGCTATACTCATCTTAGTCGGTTTTAGGAATTTTAAGCCTCACATGAAACAGCTCTCTAGCCTCTTTTTTCTGTGTCTTATGTTCAAGCCATTGCTGGCGGCGACGACGGTACAATCCATTGCAATTCCAGGGCAGAATAATGCTAACCAGGCCGCAGATGAGTATGCCTATACTTGTGTTGGAACGTCACCGTTTTGGCGATTGGATATTAACTATCAGGGGATTCATTTCATCGATCCGCTGCAGAAAACCGTGAATATGCCGTTTAATTTCCCATTGTCTGCAGAAAGCCGCTCGGCTTCAGAGCTCATGGTCTTCAAAACGCGTTTGAATGATAAACCTGCCTATATTGTGATGCGTAAAAATATTCAAGGTTGTCAGAGTGGTTTTGGAAATCAACCGATGACCTATGATGGCACCCTGATTTTTTCGGATCGGGTTTTATCGGGTTGTTGCGCTGTTGCCCTGCCTCCTTCTAAGTCTCAGTTATCGTCGTAAAAAACAAAGTAAGTAAAAAAAAACCCCGCTTTCGCGGGGTTTTTTGTCGAGCCAGAGAGTCTAGGTTAGAACAACACGCTTAAACGTGCAGCACCTTCGACGCTACCTTTGCCCGTACCACCATTGCTTGTGCTGTAATCATCATTATACATGACTTGGAATTCCATGGAGGTATTCTTCGCCAAATCGATATTATAAGCACCAAGATATTGGTTTTGTGGCAATGCTAGAGCAACAGATTCCCAAGAATGGTCGTAACGGAAGTAAACTTCACTATCATGACCTAAGGTTGAGAAGTTATAACCCGCTTTCGCATTGATAGCAGCAGGTAAAGCACCCATCAACGTACCATTTTCAACATAACCTAAATCGGCTGTTGAGAAGTTACGCAGTGCGGACACACCGTCAACTTCAGCATTGAATGGACCATAGTTAGCACCGGCATAACCTGACAATGCAGGGATGTTGGTTGCATAACCACCGCTTACGTTACCTGAGCCCATACCAAAACCAGTGATCACGTTGGTGATGGTGTTGATGTCAGCCATGTTTTGCAAGTAGCTCACGCCAGCTGAGTAACCGAAGGTTTGATCCTTCTTGTTGATTCCTAAGTCAGCACCAAAATTTGCTAAACGGTTTGGTGAAGTACCACCATTCGTTGCATAGTTAGCATTGGTTTCATGCAAACCATCAAGAATATAGAACGACCCATAAACGTTGGATGCATTGTAGAACGGTGTCACAAAACCTACATCAGCTGCTGTAGCTTGTGTTTCTGTCAAATACGTGGTTGCAGCTGGGGTCAGCTCATTTTTCACGTAGTGACCGAAAGGTACGTATTCCCGACCGACAGTTGCATAGAATGGCGTCTGTGTGAAATCACCGAGGGTGATGTACGCTTCATCAATCCAGTTATCCGTGGTTGATAATTTACGTTCGCCTGGATTAATCGTATTAGATTGGAATCCAAGTCCCGAGTGCTGAGCTTCTTGAACATTGGAGTTATCGTCACCGCCCATCAAAGCTACGTGAGCTTTGATCCAGCAATTGATCTGAGCATCGATATCGATTTCAGAATCATTCAACCAAAGACCACTTTCATACCCGTGGTTAAAGGCATTACCGTAGTTAGGGGAAAGACCTTCTGCTTTTAATGAAACTGGAGTTGCTCCTGTACTTGCATAACTCCGTTGAGAAATCGCAGCATCAACGTTCAAGATACCGCTGATGGTGATACGATTCATCCATTGCGTACCCAGGTCTGGGCTGCTGGTCAGAATAGCGCTTTCATTATTGGCGATCAGATCGTCCATTTGATTTGCGCGCCAGGTCAAGTCAGACAAATCACCACGAGGATCGGAGGGTTGGTATGCGATTGGTGTATAAACGCCTTGGTTAACCGGTGTCGTTGCGAACGCAGTACCGGCCGCTAGGGCTCCTGTTGCCAATGCCGCAGCACAAACAACACGTTTCAGATTAAATTTTTTAGCCATCAGCCTAAATCTCCTTTAAGATTTTTTACTTTACTCTGAGTGTTTGGTTTAAAACAGAACTTTAAACTAAACCCCGGAGTTCCCGGAAAACCCAGAAAATCATTGAAAAACTCAGTAGCTCTCATTGTAAACAGTGAAAACCACCAAACAAACTTCTAACAGATCCAAGCACTAAGCGAGCTTAGCGCGAGATATTGTCTGATTGTAATCATCGAATTTACGTTCCGCAATATTATTTTACAAAACTTTTTAAAAAAAGAACTTTTCTTACAAGATTTGTATGTTTTTTTTACAATTTGTTGGAAATGTAGACAATTTTCATTTCCGCAGAGGCGAGATCCAGAGCTTCGTCATCCCGAGATTTAGTCGTTCTTAGCGCGTACTCGCGCTTTAGAACGACTAAATACCCGGGATCCAGGAAACAAAAAGGGATTTTTTCATTATGACGATGTGGTAAATCTTTACAAATCTTCCGCATGAGCAGCAAGATAATCCGCAACACCCGCTTGCGTGGGTTTCATCCCTGCATCGCCTTTGCGCCAATTTGCAGGGCACACTTCTCCATGTTCCGCATGAAATTGCACGGCATCGAATAAACGAATTAATTCATCCACATTACGGCCAATCGGCAAATCATTAATGATTTCAGAGCGAACTATTCCTGTTTTATCGATGATGAATGCACCACGGAAGGCAACACCAGCTTGTGGATGCTCAACACCATATGCTTGGCAAATGCTGTGGTTAACATCTGCGACCAAGGTATAACGCACTGGGCCAATTCCACCCTTCTCGATCGGTGTATTGCGCCAAGCAAGGTGTGTAAATTGTGAATCAACAGAAACACCAATGACTTCCACATCGCGCTTTTTGAATTCTTCGATCTTATTATCGATCGCGATCAATTCAGAAGGACAAACGAAGGTAAAATCGAGTGGATAGAAAAAAACCAATGCCTCACGCCCTTGGATTGTTTTAAGAAGGTTAAAACCATTGACGATTTCACCATTAGCCAATACAGCTGCTGATGTAAAATCGGGTGCTGTTCTGCCGACAAGTCTGGTCATAATAAATACTCCAAATTTAAACAAAATAATTTTGAATTCAAGCGGACGCAAGTAGCGCCCTATTTCACTTCTGTTCCTGCCGTCTCTTTTAAGAGAAGCGTAAAACCGATGGCAATCGCCAATGCCAAGGGAAGAACAATTAAAGCATAACGATAATCGCTATTATTTAACACTAATACACTGCGGCCCGCTGCTAAAGCATGATTATCGAGCAAAAGACCAATCACGGGTTGGAATACCATACCACCCACCATCACAAGAAAATTGGTCATCGCCAAGGCTGTTCCCGCTGATTGATTGTGAACGGATTCCCTGCTGACCGCAAAAACGATCACCTGAGCACCGGAGAAAAAACCAAGTAGGAAAATCAGAAAACAAATTGCACCTACAGACAGTGAACTTGAATAAAGCAAAACCAATGCCGTCGCCAAGGCTAAACCACCGCTGACCATTAAGGGTTCACGGCGACGCCCAATAGCATCGGAGATCCAACCTGTCATCGTACCGCCAAGGGCAAAGCCTAAAAAGATAAGGGGATTGATCATCGCAGCATGCATCGGTGGAAAACCATGCGCTTGTTCAAGATAGGGAATTCCCCAGAGTTCTGCAAAAATCGTAATAGGAAGATAAAAACAACAGCCGATCAAACCTGCAAGCCAAACTTGGCGCGAACGAAGCATGACCCAGAACCCTTTGAACAAACTCTTGAAACTCACCTGTTCATGCCCGACGAGACGGTGCTCACGACCCCCATGACGACGATTCCGATCTTTCACTGCAAAAAAGATAAAGACAGCCAGAATCACACCTAAGATGGCTGTAATTTCAACCGTATGATGCCAGCCTAATTTAGCAACCATCGGTGTTAAGAGTAAGTCCCCAAGAATAGGCCCAAACATACCGAGACCAGTCACTAGGCCTGCGATCATCCCAAAGCGTTGAGGAGGAAGCCAAATGGTTGCTAATTTTAAAACACCGACGAAGGCGAAGGCTGAACCTAGGCCCACAAGGAAGCGGCCCGTACCAGCAATGGATAAAACGTGGATAGAAAAAAGATAAGTACCAAACGCGCAGATCAAACAGGCAATGGTTAATAAACGTCGTGGCCCGAAGCGATCCATCAACATGCCTACAGGCAATTGCATGGGTGTGTAAGCATTGTAATAGAGCGCTGAGAGAGCACCAAACATGGCATTGTCGATGCCAAAGGTGCTCATCAATTCAGGTTGCATCACGCTGGGTGTAACCCGCAAGAAATATTCGTAGCAGTAAAAGAGAGCACCGACACCGCAGATTAACCAAGGAAGAAGGACATACCACAGACGGCCATGGGATGAGTGTTTGGTACCGGGCATCGCTTTCTCCCTGTCTAGTCTCTAGAACCTAGTCACTAGAGACTAGGCGTGCGAAAACTTATATTAAGCATTCAAACGAATGCTATTTTGTTTTGGCTTTAGCTTTTGACTTTGTCTTTTTTTCAACCGGTGCTGCAGCTTCTTGCTTCACTGTAGCTTCTTTGTTGGCATAGCGTTGGCGGAAGCGATCGATCCGGCCACCGGTGTCGACTAATTTTTGTTTTCCGGTGTAGAAGGGATGGCATTTGGAGCACACGTCGATATGTAAATTTTTGTTGGCGAGTGTGGAACGTGTCTCAAAAACAACCCCACAGCTACAGGTGACTGTAATTGTATCGTAGGCGGGATGGATATTTTCCTTCATCGAAAACCTCTTAAGAGCTGGCGCTAAAGTGCGAAATAATAACGAAGGGAATCAAAATTAGCAAGAGAGATTTCACAAATCGTTAAAAGGAAGGCTGCGCCAATACCACAACACGTGTTGGTGTACTCTTCCCTGTCCCTAGTAAACACTAAACTAAATTCTGAAACTCGCTAAAACAGGCGCATGATCAGAGGGACGTTCGGACTTACGGGGTGTGATATCAACCCAACAACGCTGGCAATGCGGGGCGAGCGAGGCTGAAGCAAGGATGAGATCAATCCGCAATCCCCGATTGCGTACGAAGGCAGCCATGCGATAATCCCACCAGCTGAAAATACCTTCTGGCTGATCAAAACGGCGAAAAACATCCACAAGACCCAAATCAAACCAATGCCTCAAGGCTGCACGTTCAGGCTCGCTGACCAAGACGGAACCTGCCCAGGCTGCTGGATCGTGGACATCGCGATCATCAGGGGCGATGTTAAAATCGCCCAACACAATCAATTGGTTATATTTTTGTAATTCATTTTTGATAATATCGCCGATTTGTTTGAGCCAATCGAGTTTATAGGCATATTTATCAGAACCCACAGATTGGCCATTGGGCACGTAGAGATTGATGATCCGCACACCTGAAATAGTTGCGGCTAAAAAACGGCGTTGGGGATCAACAATAGGTTCACGTTTAATATCGAGCTGGGGTTTGCAGCTGATCAGGGCAACACCATTGTAGGTTTTTTGGCCTGAATAACTCACGTGGTAATGGCGATCGAGAAAGGGTTGAATGGGAAAGCTGGGATCGTCTAATTTGATTTCTT
This sequence comes from Pseudomonadota bacterium, assembly GCA_021808365.1. Taxonomy (GTDB): domain Bacteria; phylum Pseudomonadota; class Gammaproteobacteria; order JAKBBU01; family JAKBBU01; genus JAKBBU01. The sequence goes on along the minus strand of JAKBBU010000008.1, from coordinate 23,102 downwards.
GGAGGGCGAGTATGTCGGGCTGGTGTTCATCCAGCCAATCAAGCACTTGTGGCAGACGGACGCGGAGGGAGTTGACGTTCCAAGTTGCTATTTTCATTAACTAGTAATATGTCCCGAAGCATCAATGTGAGCCTGATGTATGAAAAAAGTCACACTCTTACTCTTGATCAAAACTCGGCCCGAGCTATTCACAACATCGGCTTCCAAGGTGTGCTGACCTCGATCAACCGCATTGAGCATAAAGTTAGTTGCTGCCTGCGGTTGCCCGACGGGTTTTCCATCGATCAAGATTGCTACTTTATCACCTTTTTGCAAGGTTGGCTTTACAACCACGGAAACTTGCATATTACCCGAATTATCACGAACAGTGCTTTGATCTTCCGGCACAACAATCACAATTTCTTCATAAGTCACAGCAGAAGAAGGCAGGGTTGGAAACGTGGGGGCTACCGGCGCAGAAGGCGCTGTAGATCCAGATTTAGGTGGAACCACATTCAGCGATGATGCGCCAGGTTGCGGCTGATCCGAAAAAACCGTCGCACCATTTTGATCCACCCAAGTATAAACTGTCGCAGCAGAAGCAACACTTAATGTGAAGATTATTAAAAGAAAAAAAATAATCCGCATCAAACTTAACTCTAGGAGCTATAATACATCTCTAACTCAACAGGATGCGTACACATCCGCAAACGCTGAACATCCTGCATTTTAAGTGTGATGTAAGAATCAATAAAATCACGCGTAAATACATTGCCTTCCAATAAAAAGGCATGGTGATCTCGTAAATGATCGAGTGCATCTTCGAGCGAAGCGCACACCGTTGGAATATCACGCAAAACTTCAGGTGACAATTCATAGAGATCATGTTCCACGGGCTCACCTGGATGAATTTTATGTTTGATACCATCGAGACCCGCCATCAACATCGCTGCAAAACCTAGGTAAGGATTACCGGCTGGATCAGGAAACCGCACTTCGATACGGCGGCCTTTTGCATTCGAATCAAAGGGAATACGGATCGCGGCTGAACGATTACGCTCAGAATACGCCAATAAAACAGGTGCTTCAAAACCTGGCACAAGACGTTTATAACTGTTTGTGGTCGAATTGGTAAAAGCATTGATCGTACGAGCATGTTTCATAATCCCGCCGATGTAATACAGTGCTAATTCTGACAAACCCGCATAGTGATCACCCGCAAATACATTCTCAGCATTTTTTGAAAGTGATTGATGAACGTGCATGCCCGATCCATTATCCCCAACCAAGGGCTTAGGCATGAATGTTGCTGTTTTTCCGAAAGCATGCGCCATATTGCGAACCACGTATTTTAACACTTGTAATTCATCGGCTTTTTGCGTCAAGCTGCTAAAACGCGTGGCGATCTCATTTTGATTTGCTGTGGCAACTTCATGGTGATGCGCTTCAAGAATCAAGCCCATGTCTTGCAACGTTAATGCGATGGATGACCGAAGATCTTGCGATGAATCCACGGGAGGAACAGGAAAATAACCACCCTTCTCGGCCGGACGATGGCCTAAATTACCACCGTCGATCGCAGCCCCGCTGTTCCAGGCGGCTTCCTTGGAATCCACACGGTAATAGGTGCTGTTAATTGAATGGTGATATTGAACATCATCAAAAACAAAAAATTCAGGTTCAGGCCCCATGTAGCAAGTATCGGCAATACCGGTTGACTTCATATAAGCCTCGGCACGCTTGGCGACAGCACGTGGATCACGGTCATAGGGTTTTTGAGTGGTAGGTTCGATCACATCACAGTGGACGCTGATCGTAGGATGTTCGAGAAAGGGATCAAATCGAGCTGTGGCTGGATCAGGCAAGAGCATCATGTCAGAGGCTTCAATCCCCTTCCAACCTCGGATGGATGAGCCATCAAACATTTTTCGGTAATCTGCATCAATCACACTTGCAGGCACTGTAATGTGATGCCATGTGCCGAGGGTGTCGGTAAACCGGCAATCAACAAACTTGGCCTTGTGTTGGGCGATTTTTTCAAGAAGAAGGGATGTAGATGAAGTCATAACTTTCCTTAGATGACAAAGAGTTCTTCTTATTGTAGATACTTCCTTACTGAAGGACAAGGAGACCATAGTGCAAAATCTTATAATATGTGTATAATCGCGGGCTAGTCGGGGCGTGGCGCAGCCTGGTAGCGTACTTGCATGGGGCGCAAGGGGTCGCCGGTTCAAATCCGGCCGTCCCGACCAATTTTTAAGCACTCTCCTTCGAAAAATCCAATTCAATCTCACCATCGACGACAATGACTTTCACCAAACCGCCGTGGGCCAAACGGCCAAAGAGCAACTCATCGGACAAAGGCTTGCGTAACTTTTCGGTGATCAAACGGGCCATCGGTCTTGCACCCATTTTTTCGTCATAACCATGTTCACTCAACCAAACCCGCGCTGTCTTGTCGACTTCCAAATGCACACCTTGGCGCTCAAGCTGAACTTCCAATTCAGCCACCATTTTATCCGTCACATGGGCAATGGTTTCTGGCGATAATGAGGCAAATTGGATCGTCGCATCTAAACGATTGCGAAATTCTGGCGGGAAAATCCGTTCAACTGCAGCACTTCCTACGCTCGCACCATCTTGCTCCATAAAACCAATCGACCGCCGATTCATATCTTCAGCACCTGCATTGGTCGTCATCACCACAATGACATGACGAAAATCCGCTTTACGTCCATTGTTATCGGTTAAGGTGCCATGATCCATCACTTGCAATAAAATATTAAAGACATCATGATGCGCTTTTTCAATTTCATCCAATAATAAAACAGCATGAGGATGTTTGCTGATCGCTTCAGTGAGTAATCCTGCTTGATCAAAACCAACATAGCCAGGAGGTGCGCCGATCAACCGCGAAACGGTATGCGCTTCCATGTATTCCGACATATCAAAACGAACTAATTCAATACCCATTAATGCAGCCAATTGACGCGTCACTTCAGTTTTCCCCACACCGGTTGGCCCTGCAAATAAAAATGAGCCAATCGGTTTTTCAGGATCCCCTAAACCTGAACGCGTTAATTTAATCGCAGCAACAAGATTTTCGATCGCTTGATCTTGCCCAAAAATGAGCATTTTTAAATCCCGATCTAAATTTTTCAACACTTCCATATCTGATTTGGAAACGGTTTTCGAAGGTACTCGCGCAATTTTTGCGATCATATTTTCAATTTCAGTCACACTGATCACCTTTTTGCGTTTTTCTTGGGGTAACAATGCTTGATATGCGCCGGCCTCATCAACGACATCAATGGCTTTATCAGGCATGAATCGATCTGGAATATAACGCGCAGCTAATTCCGCCGCCGCTTTTAAAGCGGCCATAGAATAACGAACGCCATGGTGTTTTTCAAAACGACTTTTCAATCCTTTTAAAATTTCAAACGTTTCATCAATGGAAGGTTCCAACACATCAATTTTTTGGAATCGTCTTGATAAAGCGCGATCTTTTTCGAAAATTCCACGATATTCTTGATAAGTTGTTGAACCCATGCATTTTAATTGTCCGTTCGCCAACAAGGGCTTAATTAAATTTGATGCATCCATGATCCCACCTGATGCTGCACCGGCACCAATAATGGTATGAATCTCATCAATAAATAAAATCGATCCCTCTTCTTGTTTTAATTGTTGTAACAAGGTTTTAAATCGTTTTTCAAAATCACCACGATATTTCGTCCCTGCCAGCAAACTACCTAAATCCAACGAATACACAGTGCTTTTTGCAAGAATCTCTGGCGCATGACCTTCGACGATCAGTTTAGCCAATCCTTCTGCAATGGCCGTTTTACCGACACCCGCTTCACCAACTAACAAAGGATTATTTTTTCGGCGGCGACACAACACTTGAATCGTTCGTTCGATTTCAGAACCTCGCCCAACTAAGGGATCGATCAATCCTTGCCTAGCGAGTTCATTTAAATTTGTAGCAAAAGCTTCGAGGGGGCTTAGCCGACCTTCACGCAACAAAGCGGTTTCATCCTCTTCATTTTGAGGCATCACAGATTCTTCAGGCTCATCATTGGAACGTAATTTGGAAACGCCATGAGCAATGTAATTGGCCACATCCAAACGTGAAATATTTTGCTTTTTCAATAAATAGACAGCCTGGCTATCTTGCTCACTAAAAATAGCGGACAAAATATTCGCGCCACTGACCTCAGCCTTGCCCGAAGATTGAACATGAAACACAGCACGTTGTAACACGCGTTGGAACCCTAGGGTGGGTTGAGTTTCACGCCCCAATTCATGATCAGGAATGCGTGGTGTGGTTTCATCAATGAATCTTGAAAGTTCAAGACGCAAACGGGTAAGATCAGCCCCACATTCGCGTAAAACTTGTGCGGCTGACGAATTATCCAACAGAGCCAACAAAAGAAGTTCCACGGTCATAAATTCGTAGTGTTGTTCTCTTGCATCTTTGAATGCTGTATTCAGTGTTATCTCTAACTCATTGTTTAACATAATAAAATTCTCCCTTCTGGATCGCTTCGCGCAAAGGGTTGCGAAGCCTCCCTTAAATAATTTCCATCGTACACAGCAAGGGGTGTTCGTGTTGGCGGGCAAAGTCATTCACTTGAACGATTCTTGTCTCTGCTATCTCTCGAGTATAGACCCCACAAATGGCTCTGCCAGAATGGTGGACTTGTAACATCGTGGCAGATGCATTGAAATAATTCATTCCAAAAAAAATCTGCAAAACCTCTACCACGAAATCCATGGGTGTAAAATCATCATTCAATATCACCACTTTGTAGAGATGCGGCTTGGCAATCTCTGTTTCGCTCGCCTTTGTTAAGGCTTCAGAGGAGCTATGGTATTGAATTTTTCTACTCATGATGTCACCGCGTGTTTTTGCGGCTTATCCTTAAGCAAGGTAATGCTCCATAAATATAAGTCTAGTCAATTCTTGTAAAATTTCTTATAAAAAAATGAGAAAAATTCATAAGTTGAGTATTTTTTAATCACCTCTTGTGACTTTCCAAACCCTCGGCTATGATAAGCGTGTTAAAGTTGAGCATAAAGGTTTTCAATGAACAAGATTTCTATTCTCGCCCTAACCACCGTAGCAGCCCTTCTGGCAGGCTGTGGCCCTAATAGCTACCTCAACGACCAAAACGTTGGCGCCGTCCTCGGCGGCGTCGGCGGCGGCGTGGTCGGCAATCAGATTGGTAGCGGCACAACCCGTACCGTAGCGACTATTGCAGGAACCCTTGTGGGCGCTGGGATTGGTGGGGCTATTGGCCATTCGATGGACCAAGTCGATCGTGCGAAGATGGCTCAGGGCCTCTCTACGACACCCAATAATCAAACCACACAATGGCAGAGCAATGGCACCAACTATGCTGTCACGCCAACCAATACCTATCAAAATCAAAATGGACAGACTTGCCGTAATTTTAACACGACCGCCAATATCAACGGTCAGATGCAACAAATTACAGGAACGGCCTGTCGATTACCGAATGGTAGTTGGCAGATTGTGCGTTAATAAAAATATGAGGATTTATTTGTTGGGTTACGCGAGTACGCTAACCCAACTTACATAAATTTCAAAGAATTTGATTCATCATTGCTAAATGTGTATTCCTCTGCCAATTGAAGAGCTCTTGGAACATTCAAGATTGGTACTGGGTCGCTTTTCCATGGAATTCTGATCCATTCGGTGGCGCTGCTGCACAGGAGCTCTCGAAGAATGAGAGGATGTTCTTGTAAAGCAGGATTTTTAGCAATCATCCGCGCGGCTGTAAAGGAAGTATAGGCTGCGGCATAAGATGCACCATCGAGAGTTTTTAATGTGTCTAATAGGTGCGCCCAAGCGGGATCTAGCTCTTCCCTATGATTTTTTAACATCTCATCGTAATGCCTAGGAATCTCATGACCGGAAACTGCAAGCCCAATTTGAAAACCATAATTCGATAGGGGGGAATCTGCTTTCATGACAACCAGTAGATTTTCCAGCATACCACGCCCACCAAAAGATTGGGGCAGTATGAGGTAATCTGATAGACTCTGGCGATCATTACCTGCGCCCGCGATTATCAATCCATTATAAGATTTAATCGTGTCAATCAGCTCACGCATCTTAAAAAGATTTGTATTCAATAAAAGAAAGGAACTCTCTTCTAGGTAATTAAAGAAATTAAAGATAGGTTTTTGGGAATAAGGCATAAGAAATGTATCTGCCCGTCGACCATAATGAGAAATAGAAGATAAATTAATAATTGAAATATTATTTTCCTGACAATATGCAACTGCTTTCACTAAACTACAAATGTATGTCCCTCCAGAAGTCTCGAGCTCTATTAAATGAAGTAAGGGAGAAAAATCTTCAGCATGGTCAAAGACCGATCGCATCGCACTGCCATGAATGCCTATCAATGCCTGTGTTTTATAAAAATCATAATCTTCGGAACGGGCCTCTTGTAATTGAAAAGCGCGACAACTGACCAATAAATTTGGGAGAATACAGGGATTGATAGCTTCTAAATAAGCTTCTGGTTCTGTCGTTGGCTGAAATGATCCAAAACCAGAGTCCGCAATAGCAACTTTTACTTTTATTTTTTCAGCAATTGCAGAACTGGGCGCAAATAGGCTCGGCGATTGACGTGCAGTCAAACTACTTTCAGAAACAATCGACATAGGTTTATTTTCGGGCGCGGTGACTAATTTATACACCCCAACACCCATCGCCAACATGAGGGTTGCCATAAACAGTTTTTGAGAGGTTGTTAAATTACCCCACTCTAAATTGATAAGTACATGAGCTAAATCTGCGCGTATTTCTTCAAAATGAGGAAGACGTTCTAATCCATGGAAATTATAATTTGCATGCCTCTGCTGCACTCTTCTTTCATGTTTATCCTGTTTACCTTGATAATTTTTATTTTTTGGCATAGTCTTTATTATTATTTTTGAGTATAGACACAAAAATATAATAACACACAACCAGTAATCTGTCAAAACTTGAGCAATTTATGAAAGGAAAAAGGGATGGATAACCAAAATATCTTGATCAGAGAAGCAACGAACCAAGATTTTGATGCCATTTGGGAGATTTTTCACAAGGTTGTCCAGGCCGGTGATACGTATTCCTATGCACCCGATACTACACGAGAAGAAGCTTATCTCTATTGGATGCCGCCGCATAAAAAAACCTATGTCGCTATGAAGGACGATAAAATTGTGGGTACCTATGTTTTGAAACCCAATCAACCTAAGCTCGGTGCTCACGTTGCCAATGCGGGCTACATGGTACATCCAGATGCTCAAGGATTAGGCGTAGGACGCGAAATGGCTTTGCATTCGATCGAAGAAGCAAAAAAACAAGGTTACCTTTCCATGCAATTTAATTTAGTCGTGAGTACAAATAAACCTGCAGTCCATCTTTGGGAAAAATTGGGATTTCAGATTATTGGAACAACGCCTCAAGGTTTTCAACATCCTACATTAGGGTTAGTTGATACTTACATTATGTATCAGGCGTTTTAGTAGTTTTGCAGATTTGATTTGTTGGGTTACGCGAGTACGCTAACCCAACCTACATAAATGTTCTTTGTCATCTCCTCGCATTCTCAAACATGCGCAGCCAAGGGCTGTCATCAGACCAACCTGGCGGGCACCAAGAAAATTGGGCGCTGCGGAAAACACGTTCGGGGTGAGGCATGAGGATGGTCACTCGGCCGTCGTCAGAGCAAAGACCTGCGATTCCTTGAGGGCTGCCATTTGGATTTTGAGGATAAGATTCTGTGGGTTGACCGTAATGATTCACATAGCGCAATGCAATGGGTGATTTGATCTCACCTTCAAATAAGGCTCGACCTTCACCGTGAGCGACAGCGATGGGCAAGCGCGAACCTTCCATGCCTTGAAAAAATAAAGACAGCGATTTTGGAATATCCACCATTGTCAAGCGCGCTTCAAATTGTTCCGATTTATTTCTCACAAATTTTGGCCAATGTGTGGCTCCTGGAATCAAATCCTTTAATTGCGACAACATTTGGCAGCCATTACAAACACCGAGTGCAAATGTATTTCTACGTTCGAAAAAAGCCGCAAATTGATCGCGTAATTCAGGATGACATAAAATTGCTTTTGCCCAACCTCCTCCTGCGCCGAGTACGTCGCCATAAGAAAATCCGCCACATGCAGCAAGCCCTTCAAATTCATTTAAATTGCGTCGACCACTCATCAAATCACTCATGTGGACATCCACGCTTGTAAAGCCTGCACGATCAAAAGCCGCGGCCATTTCATTTTGGCCATTCACACCTTGTTCACGCAAAATAGCAATTTGAGGTTTGATGCCTTCATGAATAAACGGTAAGCCTTGTGAAGGATCAAACGTTAATGTCGCATGCAGACCTGGATCCTTGTCATCTAAAATCGCAGCAAACTCTTCCTCTGCACATTGACTGTGATCACGCAAGGATTGCAAACGATAACTCGTTTGCGCCCATTGTTGTTCTAAAACGGCTCTTTTTTCAGAAAAAATAATTTGATTGTTGAATGTGATTGATAATTGATGCTCTGTATTAGGCTGGCCAATCCTGTGAGCAATCCCCGCTAAATCATGATTTTTTAAAATTTGCATCACCTGATCGCGATCCACTTCGCGTATTTGGATCACTGCTCCTAGTTCTTCATTGAATAAGAAAGGCAGAGGATGATCAGTTAAAGGTGTTAAATTAAGATCAATCCCCACACGCCCTGCAAATATCATTTCACATAAAGTAACAAATAATCCACCATCGGAACGATCATGATAAGCTAATATTAATTGGGATTGATTTAATGCTTGAATCGCATTAAAAAATTGTTTTAATACTTTAGGATCATCTAAATCTGGCGCTTCTTGGCCAATTTGTTCATACACTTGTGCAAGCGCTGAGCCGCCTAAACGATCTCGGCCTGCACCCAGATCCAATAAAATTAAACAGGTTTTATCGCTGCTTTTAAGCTGAGGTGTTAAACTTAAATTGAGATCATCCACGCTGGCAAAAGCGGATACCACTAACGATAAAGGTGAAATGACGGATTTTAATTGATCGTCTTCACGCCAATTCATGGCCATGGATAGGGAATCTTTTCCAACAGGAATCGTTAATCCCAAAGTTTTACACACATCGATCGCAACAGCATATACCGTTTCATACAAAGCCGCATCTTCACCTTCATGCGAACAAGCAGCCATCCAATTTGCCGATAATTTAATCTTTGAAAAATCAGAAATGGCTGCAGCGGCTAAATTCGTAATTGCTTCTCCAATGGCCATCCGTCCCGACGCCGCTGGATTTAATAAAGCGATCGGTGCGCGTTCACCTATAGCCATGGCTTCACCGTGAAAACCCGTGAAACTCGTTGCAGTCACTGCGCAATCTGCCACCGGCACTTGCCAAGGCCCGACCATTTGATCACGATGCACTAATCCGGTCACACTGCGATCACCAATCGTGATTAAAAACTTTTTACTCGCGACACTGGGCAAGTGCAACACACGATTAATTGCTTCATGTAATTTTATGTTTTGAACATCAAAGACTGATCGCGCAAAACGCAATGTTTTTGTTTCACGCTGCATTTGCGGCGTTTTCCCGAATAAAACAGATAAGGGTAAATTCACAGGATAATTATCAAAATGACGATCGCTTAATTTTAAATCCTGCTCTTGCATCGCATACCCGACTAAGGCCCAGGGACAACATTCACGCGCAGCAATCGCTGTAAATTGGTCCAACGCATCAGGCCGCAAGGCAATTACAAAACGCTCCTGTGCTTCATTACACCATAATTCCAAGGGCGACATGCGAGGCTCTGCATTATCGATGGCACGTAATTCGAGTTCTGCACCACGATCACTGTCATGAATTAATTCAGGTAGAGCATTTGCTAAACCACCTGCACCCACATCGTGAATTGATGCAATAGGATTATCCACACCCAAGGCCCAACACCGATCGATCACTTCTTGGCATCGACGTTCTAATTCTGGATTGCCACGTTGAACCGAGGCAAAATCCAATTCAGCAGACTGACTACCGGCTGCCATTGATGAAGCAGCTCCGCCTCCAAGACCCAATAATAAAGCTGGGCCTCCGAGCACAATTAAGGGCGCATTCACGGCCATTTGTTGTTTTTGAACATGCTCTTGCCGAATGGATCCATAACCACCGGCAATCATGATCGGTTTATGGTAACCTCGAAATTCCATCCCATTGGGTCCTAAAACCTTTTGCTCAAAGGTGCGAAAATAACCGCATAAATTCGGGCGACCATATTCATTGTTAAAGGCTGCTGCACCGATGGGCCCTTCGATCATAATTTGCAAAGCAGAAGCAATGTGTTCAGGCTTGCCTGCTTTTTGGCCTTCCCACGGTTGTTCAAATTCAGGAATATTTAAATTCGAGACGGAAAATCCAGCTAATCCTGCTTTTGGTTTTCCACCGCGCCCTGTGGCAGCTTCATCACGAATTTCACCACCAGAACCGGTGGCAGCACCCGCAAACGGAGAAATGGCTGTGGGATGATTATGCGTTTCAACTTTCATTAAAATATGAATGGCTTCATCATGATCTCGATATATATGATCAGAAGGATCGGGAAAAAATCGCTGAGCATTCACACCTTCCATCACCGCTGCATTATCTTTGTATGCCGATAAAACGCGCTCAGGATGAGCTTGATAGGTTGTTTTGATCAATTCAAATAAGGTTTTATTTTTTTCTTCGCCGTCGATCGTCCAACGCGCATTAAAAATTTTATGTCGACAATGTTCAGAATTGGCTTGCGCAAACATCATGAGTTCTGCATCGCTGGGATTACGGTTTAATTCACGATAGGCTTTATCTAAATAGTCAATTTCATCGATTGATAATGCAAGCCCGAGAGATTGGTTTGCTTGTTCTAATGCTTTTCTACCTTGTTCTAATAAGGGAATAAGTCCAAGTGGTTGCCCAAGAGATTGAGAGCCGCCTTGTGTGAATAATTGCTCGGCCTCTTGAAGATTCAATAATACACTTTCGGTCATGCGATCATGGCAGTGGTCGGCAATTGAAGCTAGCACTTCTGGACTCAATTGAGGCTCAATAAAATAAGCGACGCCACGCTCGATCCGCGAAACAGCATCTAATCCACAACGATGAAAAATATCAGTCGCTTTCGATGACCAAGGCGAGATTGTCCCTAAACGCGGCACAATGATAAAACTAGGTGTTCGATGACTCTCGAAGGGTGCTTCATAGCCATAATCTAAAAGTTGATCAACATTGTGCGCTTCATCGGTCGTAAGCGGGCGGATTTGTGATAAAAAATGAATGAATTGGGCCTGGAGAGCTTCAATTTGTGGATGTTCGTGACGAAGTTGGTGAAGAAGTTTGCCTTGATGAAAGGCAGAATGGGCTTGGCGCCCTTGTCGATGAATATTCATAATGCAGCCTACTTAAGTGTAGGCTGTATTATACCGCATCCCTTAGTTTTAGTAACAGCTCAGCTCCTTCATAGGAACGTCCACTTTTGGCTCATCTTGAACGAAAAATTGAACGTTCTCTTAACTTCACCATCCCGACTGAGCTATTACTAGTTTTAGCTAAAGGAGTTCTGAGGTGTTGCACTCTCGTTAATCTCAGTCATTCGTGGTGAATTATTAACCACGGCTTGAAAAGCCTGAGAAACCAAGGGTGCGACCACTTTCAACCCATACACTCCAGCCAACAGAGCCATTGAGAGATAAGGATTTCCTGCCTGAGTTGCAGCATTTGCTGCCTCATACATCGTATTCTCTGCTGCAACGAATCGTTTATTCGAACTGAAAAACGCGGTCACCGTTTGGAAATAACCAGGTTGATCATTAGGATTAGGCTCAGGATTTGTAATATCCCCACTAAATTCTCCTGGATTATTAATCACAAAACCTTCTTGATTTTTCACATCAAGAGAAAGCTCAAGATGAGAAACATAATCACCTTTGTGATCCAGAATATCGTAACCAAGTCCAATGGTTTGATCCACATGAGTAGGTACAAAACATGCTGTATCACCACTGTTAAATGTTGTAGGACAAGGCATAACTTGAGTTTCATTCCCTACTTGACCAATACAACCAAAATCGCCATAAGTACCTGATTGTACATAGGAACCCTCAGGAAACTGTGTGTTATACTCAAGACAATTGATAAGGTTGCTAGGAACAGGTGGATAGTACGGTTCGGATCCTGAATCGTAGGAAATTGTGTGAATTGAATCATTAGAAATACCATCTACTGAGTCATTAGACACAGGAGGAGACATTGAATTATCACTTGAGCCCAGTAATGAATAAGCTAGTAACCCAAGCGCAGTGATAATACCAATGACACCGCATCCAATCATAAGCGCCGTGCAACCTAATAGGATGGCACGTTTGCGATTTGATCGTTCTTCGATGGTTATATACGTAATGTCCTCGTCTTCTATTTCGAGTTCCATATATTCGACGTTTGGCTTTTCACTCTTATCCTTATTATTTACTAAAAAATCAGTATCACCGCTTTCTTCATCATCATTATCGATGGTAATATTTTCGTCTTTTTCGCCGGACATAATAATCTCCTCTTAAGATAAATGTGTTGTTATAATCGGACACGCGGCAATCCTATCACTTTTGTTATCAAGAGTCCATTCTTTTGAGAAAGAAACACGCAGTTAGAATAAAATTTGAACATTTTAGTCAATATTTAGCCGTTTTTTGGCTTTTCAAACCTCTCGCCTTTTTCAAAGGCTCTGTTTATAATACGCACAGCATTGACAACAACTCACTAGATTTTCAATATGTCTTATCGGCCTTGGTACAACATCATCTTCCTCATGCTGCTCTACTTAGCGCCGCTGCAGGCCGCTGTCGTTCCCAATCTTTATCAAGCCACAGTTCCCCTGGCAAGCAATGATCCAAAAACTCAAGAAGCAGCCACTCAAGCCGGATTAGCACTAGTTCTTGTTAAAGTCAGCGGAAATTCACAAATCACACAATCACCCATTATTTCAGCGGCACTTAAAAAACCAGACCGTTACGTACAAAGCTTCCGTACAATAACAAACTCACAAGCAAAAATTGACTTTGATCCAACCACCGTCAATCAACTCATCCAACAAGCACATGAAACAGTCTGGTCTACTTCACGGCCTGCTGTCGTATTTTGGTTGACCATCGACCGCGGTCAAGGTGCTGCGTTGATGGGCAGCAGTATGACCGATCCGGTGATCACAGCAATCATTACCCAAGCATCAGTCCGCGGCCTCCCCGTTTTATTTCCCATGCTGGACCTACAAGATTTAAATGCTGTTAATGTCAGTGACGTCACCCAAAAAAATATCAACGTGATCCAAAGCGCCTCCTCGCGTTATGCGGGTGACGCTGAACTGATCGGGCAAGTTTCACAAACAAATTCAACCTGGATGGGAACGTGGACCTTGGTCTTGAATAACAAACCTGAAATCGATTGGAATACCCAGGCACCCGATCTCACCACCTTGATGACAGGCTTGGTCAACGACATCACAAACAACTTGGTTGCGCAATCCAACAGCCCTTCCAACCCCTCAGAAAATTCAGTCATGCTCTATGTGAGTCCGGTGAAGAGCCTTGATACTTACGCGCGCATCTTGAATTATGTGAATGGCTTGGGCCCTGTAAAAAATACACAAGTGATAGAACAGAATGGGGATCAAATTAAAATCGAAATCACGGCAGAAGGTGGTGCAATGGCTGTTCAACAAGCCCTCGCCTCAAGCCATGTGTTAATTCCAATTGTTGGACAAAGTACTGACCCAACCATGCCACAAGGCCCGGTTCAATCTACCTCTGACTTACATTATCAATGGACTGAGCAGTAACAATGCAACGACAAATACCAAATGCAATTACATTATTACGGATTGTGCTACTGATCCCCGTTTTTATTTGCCTGATCCATGAGCAATATCAGTCAGCCTTATTTTTATTTCTTTTGGCGGGGATCTCAGATAGCCTCGATGGTTTGCTCGCTCGCCGTTATCACTGGAAAAGCCGGTTTGGATCGATTGCAGATCCCATTGCTGATAAACTATTGATCGTTTTCACGCTGATTGGGCTAACCTGGGTTGGAGCTATTCCCTTATGGTTAACGAGCGTGATGATTTTACGCGATTTCGTGATCGTTTCCGGCGCAATCGCCTATCATTATCTTTTGGGTGATTTCGAAATTGTGCCGAGCATGATCAGTAAGATTAACACAGGAACCCAATTAGGCTTTTTAATGTTGACCTTACTTGATCTCACGTTTTTCCCCATGCCACGGTGGTTTATCACCTTCGGTATTGGTTGTGTCTTTACAAGCAGTGTTCTGAGCGGGGTTGACTATGTCTGGACCTGGGGGCGAAAAGCCCAATTTGAATGGAACAATCGAGAACGATGATCGTCGCCGAACCTCGCGCTGGGTGACCCTCGCACTCTGCGGCGCTTTACTGCTGCTCATTTATTTATTGAGCCCCATCCTTTCACCTTTCTTAATTGCCGCCCTGCTCACTTATCTTGGAAACCCCTTGGTCTCTCGCTTGCAACGCTGGCATATTCCGCGGACAATCGGAGCCATCCTCGTCATTGTTGGGTTTTTCATCTTCCTCGCTCTGCTGATTTTGCTCATGATCCCCCTGTTAATCCACCAATCCAGCATTTTTATTTCCTATTTATCAACCCTGGGCCAAATGGTTCAAGATAAACTCATTCCCCTCATCAACAAATATTTTGGTGAAAATCTCACATTTAATTTTTCCAATGTACAAACCACTCTCGCCCAAAATTGGAAACAAACAAGCACTATTTTAGAAACTTTGTGGAAGACGTTGAGTCATTCTGGCGTTTTAATTTTTGAATTTGGATTGAACTTAATCCTTGTTCCCGTCGTCACTTTTTACTTGCTGCGTGATTGGCAAAGGGTAATTACAGGAATGCGCAATCTTTTACCGAGACAAATTGAACCAATTGTGGTAAAATTGGCCAAAGATTGTAATGAAGTACTTGGCGCCTTTTTGCGCGGACAATTATTGGTGATGTTGTCACTGGGATTAGTCTATGCCTTCGGGCTCAGTTTGACGGGTTTGAACATGGCGTTTTTCATTGGCATCATCGCCGGTCTAGCCAGCGTGGTACCCTATCTTGGTTTTATTGTAGGGCTTACCATTGCACTCATCGCCTGTTTAGCCCAGTACCAAGCCTGGACGCCGCTGATCTATGTCGCTATCGTGTTTGGGATTGGACAATCCCTGGAAAGTATGGTGCTCACACCTTGGTTAGTGGGTGATCGCATTGGCTTGCATCCTGTTGCTGTGATTTTTGCGATCATGGCCGGTGGTATCCTTTTTGGGTTCATTGGCATTCTCCTGGCGCTGCCAACAGCCGCGGTGATCATGGTTTTATTGCGCTATGCCAAGGAACGTTACATGGCGAGCCGACTTTATGAAGGTCAACATGTTTGAACAATTAGGGCTGCCTCTGCGATTGCGCGATGAAGCAACCTTTAACAATTTTTTTTATGATGATCGTGATCCATTGATCTTAAGTCTTGTTCAATTGAGCGAAACATGCCGGGAACAATTCATGTATCTGTGGGGGCAAGAAGGATCAGGCCGTTCACATTTGCTTCAAGCGGCTTGCCATGCCGTTAAAGAAGCCGGATTTTTTCCGATCTACATTCCATTGGCGGATGAATTTCCACCCGAATGTTTACAGAATCTTGAACAATATGATTTGGTGTGTTTGGATGATCTCAATGCGATCGCGGGTGATCCACGTTGGGAAGAGGCTTTGTTTCATTTTTATAATCGGATCCGGGAACAAGGCAGTGCCTTGATCGTCGCGGCGGATCAAGCGCCGATCCATGCACCGATTCAGTTGCCTGATCTGCGCTCTCGCCTAAGTTGGGGGCTGACATTTCAAGTTCGGGCGTTGACTGATCCTGAGAAAATGCAAGCATTAACCTTGCGGGCTGAACAACGAGGGCTGGTGCTGAGCGAAGAAGTGAGTGAGTTTTTATTGCGGCATTATTCGCGAGATATGACCGCCCTGATCAATGTGTTAGAAAAACTCGATCAAGCTGCCTTGGTGGCTAAACGACGATTGACGATTCCATTTGTAAAGATGGTTTTATTATAAATGAGTAGTAAAATGCAAAAACGCGTAATCCTGGCCCTAATCGCCGTCATCACCTTCTTCGGCTCAACCTTTCCTGGGATCAAACTAGCACTCGTTGACTATAGCCCTGCAGAAATGATCACGCTGCGCTTTATATTTGCCTCGATTGCTCTTGTCTTCTTTTGCTACAACAAAAAAATGGCAAAACCCTTATTTAAAGATATTCCATTGTTTCTCGCCTTCGCCATAATCGGCATGGTGAGCTATCAATTTCTACTCGGCTGGGGCGAACAATTTGTCAGTGCGGGAAGCGCCGGATTCATCGTCAGCCTCGCGCCACTCTTTGCCCTCCTTATTTCTTATTTTGTATTTAAAGAATCATTATCCATGGTCAAAATTGTAGGCTCACTCATTGCCATCTCAGGCGTCTGGTTAATTTCTTTATCCGAACATATCTCTGTAAATGCACGCATGGGTTTAGTGATCTTGCTCGTCGCCGCCCTGTGTTGGAGTTTATTTTTTATTTTCCAAAAAATACTATTGCGTCGCTATACTGCATTTGAATCTGTTGCTTATGGAATTTGGATTGCTACTTTAATATCACTCTTGTTTAGCCATCCCACAACCCTTATTCATGATGTGATGAAAGCCAGTACACTTTCAACACTCTCGGTGATTTACATCGGCGCGATCACCATGAGTTTTGCTTATTATTTATGGGCCTATGTGCTCGACCACATGGAAGTCTCCCAAGCTTCTCTCTATGCCTATGGCATTCCCTTTGTCTCCGCGATTCTCTCCGGTTTATTCCTTGATGAACAATACACCTTCACGTTTTGGATTGGTGCTGCCCTCATCGTGCTTGGCGTCATGTTTGCCCGTAAACCTCCTCGTCTAGAACCTATCCCGTTAAAGCCTGAACTTGTAGATGAATAAAAATTTGATTGCTTTTTTTATGTCCATCGCTTAAACTCACTCTTGTGTTTTTAATAATAATTTTAAATCTCGAATTAAAAAATCTTTTAACATTTCAAATCAAAAAACCAGGAAGAATCATAATGCTTTCCATAAAAAAAACTAAACCCTTGAACCAAAACAATCCCATTATGCCTCAAAATAACAAAAAAATAGCAGCCATTTATATTGATAGCTCCGCCCTTTTTTATACTGGCAAATCCAACATTGAATTTTACCCTGGCGCTCTTGATTTCATTCAAAAATTAATCAAGAAGAATATCATGATTTTTATTTTCTCCCCCGATCACCAATTACAAGTCATAAAAAATAAACTTTCTCACAATGGGAAAAAAAACCCGCTTTTAAACCCAGAAATTTTAGATGGTTCAAATTTAAATCTTAAAGAAAATGCCGAAACCGCATTTCAAACCCATACTATTTTTATTCTATCTACTTCATTGCTTAAAAAACCGGTTGGTGATCGATCTAAAATTATGGATAACTCTGAATTTGGCCAAATTTTGGAAGCTATATCAAAAGAATTCAAGTCAACTTTAATCGAAGGAAAAACAATAAGTGACAAAATTATTATCATTGCTGCTCTTTCCGAATTTACAGAGACAAGGCCTCTTGTTTTTATTGATCATCCATCTCTTTCTCATCAAGCAAAAGATCATGGAATCGCGTTCATCATTGCACACCCTCTGCCTAGTGAGGGTCAAACAATAACCACTCCTGAACCAAAAAATGGATCTCTATCAGAAAATGAGCAACAACGTTCAAAAGAATTTTTTGAAGCCGTCAACGCTTATCGATTGCTGAAAGATTATGTTAAGCTCGGATGGTATGAGAAGGAGGAATCAAAAACAAAAACCCTTGATTATTTTCAAGAAAACTCCGCTCTTTTTTTGAATTTTTTTGAGGAAGGCTATATCCATGAAAGATTTTCAGAAAATAGCAAAATATTAAAATCTTTTACTCAGAGTAAGGCACCAAATCAATACTTTTTAAAAAAAATCTGTAATGTCCTTTACAAAGGTATTATTTCAAGATACGCTGATCTCCCTTCAGTCCGCAGCAATGCTTTCGAAGATTTTAAAAATCAATCCAAAAAAACCGATGCATCTATCATGCTTAGAGATTCTTCGTCGAATATCATCGTTGAAAATAACAATCTAAATATTAATGCATTTAAAGGTTATGAACCTTTATATAAAATTGAAGCCATGCCTTATCTTTTCAGACCTCTCTCTTTGAGAAAAAATAATAAGATCAACCATGAACAAAAAAAACAAATAGCTTATTTCAGCTCAAACTCCCTTTTCACTTGTGATGGAAAGACATCAATTCCCGAACACGCTATTGACGCTATTCGCCAATTAATTAATCTAGAAATCGCCGTAGTTATCGTAGCCAACTCGCCTTCTGAAATTCAGAAAGTTATGCAAGCTTCAAATATCTTATTTGAAAAATTATCTAATTCGCCTACAATTATAAATTACCATTATTTAAGTTATGACGAAATAAAGTCTATTTTTTCAAAAAACTTTCTTTTTGTCCTCGACTTGCAATCCCTGATCAGCAAAGAACAAGCTAAACAAATAAAAGATCTAGGCATGGTCGTTATTGAACCTGATTTAAAAAACACTGCTAGCAAACTCAAAACACTATCAACCCTTTCTGAACTCAGAACATTGACCCAAACTGAAATTCTTATTTTCGTGGATAGCGTATTCGAAAATAATGCACTGGAAGTAACCGAGAAGGCTTACCAATTAAGCATCCCATTTATGATTTCACATCCTCATAAAAAGACAGTCACCCCAAAAAATACTAATCATAAAAAGCATCCTTTATCACAACAATCTCTTACAATCACTCGGGAAAATACTGATTATAAAAACTGTCCTGTATCAGCACAATTTTTTGATGCCATCGTTGCCTATGCAGAGCTAAAACATTATGCTCAAGATCCCTCAAAGTCTGATCAACACATTGCAATTACGTTGTTGTCGATTTTGCGTGAAGGACACACTTCATTATCATTCAACGCTGCCTTTGAAGCCATCATGACTCCCGAACTTGAGCAACTGTACAAGCGCCTTCACATCGGCCTCATTTCAAGGTATGTGAATCAAAACCCAGCAATTAATAATAGCGAGCAATTGGCATCATATTCGCCCGTAAACTTCCAGATCTAAAACTTGAATTTATGGATCAATAAAAAAGGATTTTTTCCTGACAACCTTCCTTGATTTCCAAACATCTGTGGCCTAAAATTTAATCAAACCTTCTAATATAATGTCTCGCCTTCTGACTTTATAGACTTTTTTCCCTTTAAAGTCATGGCCTTAACAAATCGAGGAGTTTGTCATGCCTAAAGTTGTAGTAAAACCTAACACGCTATTTCTTTTCGATGTGGATAATACGTTGTTTATGCCTGGGGCTGGCAGCCTCTTGTTCAATGAAAACCTTATTAAGTCACTCAAGAATAAAGGAGTCACTTCAGTTTGCTTGCTCACGCTCATGAATACCCCTGAGGGAATAAGTCTTAAAATCCGCACGCCACTCATTGATTATTTACGGCAACACGGCATCGAGGTTGAAAAAGTTTACACCTCCATGGATATGACTATCACGGTTGCCAGACAGCAGGCAGCCTTGGAAAACTCACTTCTTTCGCTTCCTGAAAATCTACAATCATACAAGCTCGGCGATTACTATGATGACACCGTAAAACCCGCTGAACGCGCTTTACAACAATTAATAAGCAAAGCGGACATAAAACAACTTACAAACGAGTATCAAGCATATTACAACCTACGTCTTGCCCAAGAAGCTTTTAAATTTTGGAAGGAATTAGATCCAAACCAAACCATAAAAGATTTTTCAACTATCACTTACAAATATGCGACAGTTAATAAAAAAATTAGCGAACCTGCATTTAAATTAATCGAAAAAGAAATAGAAAATTTTACTAGTTCAAGAAATGACGAAAAAAATAATCAACAAAAAATAAATGATATTTTCGAAGAAATTGAAGAAAGCTTAAATCAAAAGTTAGACAAACTTTCAATCAAGAAATCAGAAAAAGAAGCCATCCTATTACTTTTTAACGAAAACGGAAATCTAACCATAAACGAATTTCAATCTAATTTAAAAGAATATTTATCAATAATAAATCAAGAATTAATCAATAAAAGAGTTGATGAAAGTATATCTTCCTTAATACGCACAAAAATAAACGAAATCAATATATCTGAAAACAAAAAAATAAAAATAGAAGAACTTTACGATCACGTCACAAATCATTTAGAAAAAAATTTATCTAGCAGTCAAAACGAAGATAATAACAATGAACTCACTGAATATTTTGAAATAATTTATAATAATCATTTAAAACACAGCAATTTGATCATGGATTCTCAAGGATATCTAGAAAAATTAGACATAACCATTGATAGATCAACACCAAAATCCATTTTGCTTGAAGCTATTTTAAAAGAACATCCTGGTGTTGACCAGGTTTTCTTTTGTGATGATGATAAAACAGATCAATTACCCAGTATGGAAAAAGAATTTAAAAGACTCAACGTCAAGGGAACTGTCTCACAACCTCCCATGCCTTATAATATTGAGGATAAAAGAGAACCAGATGTTGAGTCTTTTAATACCGTACAGCGTAGCACCCCAACTCTATGTATTCCTGTTGAATCATTTGAAAAAAATCTCTCAGCTGTTGTACAACCAGCAAGAAAAATCGTTTATATTAGTTGGCATACATTGGCCTACAATAAAGGAGATAAAGAAAAAGATATACTTTATCCTGGTGCGTCAGAATATCTCCAATATCTTATTAATTCTGGTATTGGTATTGTCATTTTCACGAGTCAAGACATTAAGAGGATTTCCCGAACACTGATAGAGGATCAGATACCCGTTGCGAAATTAGATAATAGCGCAGATCAACAAGTACTTTCTGAGGACTTGAACAAAATGCGTGGTGTTTTAGTTTTTAATCCATTAAAAATTAATCCGAATGATCCTCAAAATGACTTTGATCAAAGAGTTGCTGCTCAACAAGAAAAAGCAATAGATAAACACTTACGGCCTGCTATCATTAGCGTCTTATCTTCAATGACTTACACTGACCCCATTCTATTCACAGATAGTTCACCTGAAATCAAAAATGACACCACTCAACAAGGCATTCCTTTCTTCATTGCATACCCTTATGTTAAAAATGGTAAAAATGAAAGCTTAAATGAGGTTACTCCCAAAGAATCTAAGGAATTTTTCGAAGGACTATATGCTTATCAAAGACTTAAAGATTATATTGAAAAAGGAGAATACAATACAGACCAGTCTTTCAATAGAAGCGCTGAATATTTCAAATCTGCTGCCATTCGATTTTTAACAAAACTAGAAGAGGGCCATTTGGGAAAAACTTTTACAGAGGATGACCCAGATATCGCATCAATTATGAAAGGGGGCAAACTTCATAACTATAGATTAACAGATATTTTTAAATCACTTCAAAAAAATATCATTTCAAAATATCACAATGAGAACCCGGCGCTTTCTCATTCTATAAAACCTCAACCCAAACAAGTTGCATATTTTGATTTGGATGATACGATCAGTTATTACGACATTGCTGGTGAGACGGAATTAGATACAATAGCATTTTATGAGGGGTTTTCTGAATGTCTTAAAAAATTAATCAGTCAAAATATTACTGTAGTTATCATGAGTTCACAAGGATTATCTGCAGAAAAAGAGCAAAAATTAAATGAACTAATGGAAAAAATAGGCATCTCCTTAAAAATATGCCGTTTCGATCACGCTGATAATCCCGCTGAACTCCATGATAAATTCCATAATGAACAGATCCTTGCTTGGAATCCAGGAGAATATAGTGGTGAGCCGTCTCTGTATTTTAATAATATTTATAAGCAGGAAGAAAAAAAGTATCAGCAAGAAGGTTCTGGTAAGTTATTGATGATCAATATATTTTCCCACCTTACTCATACTCAACCTGCATTTTTTACGGATAATGAGTCCTCGATTATCCATACAAAAGGAGCATCATGCTATAAAGAGCTTCCTTTTATTCTAGCTCATCCTCAAGCTAATAAAAATAACAAAATGCAATCATTACCTGTGCTGAATCAGCAACAAACAGCTTCACAAAAACAGCAATCTATTGAATTCTTCGATGCAATATTTGCCTATACTCAACTTAAAAACTACATTGCACAAGAAGGTTATCGCGCCGATGGAGAAAAGGGTGATAAAAGTGCTCAATTCTTCAAAGACCTTGCTACTACTTTTTTAACACGATTAGAAGAAGGTCATCAAGATAATACCTTTGCAGGGAAGGATAAAAACTTGCAATTTCTCCTCAAGAGCAAAGACACTGGAAGATTTGCGTTAAAACCCATTTGCGATGCAATCTACAAAGGTCTTATTTCAAGGCATTACCATGAAAACCCTGCCATTTTTCAAGAACGTCAACAAGTGATGCAACTTGCGCAAGAAAATTCCAATATCATCCTTCCAGACAGTAACTTGCCTTCGGTAAGAAATCAAAGCATGATATTCAACCCGAATAATAATAATAACAATAACAATAACAATCTCTCCGTCAGGCCTCCTCCTAGCCCTTAAATGAGTCTTGCTTTTTTAATGCGCACCTGCTAGAATCGCCTTCCTAGTTTTTATAATAAACTTTAATTGCCTTTTTCCCATAAAAAAAGAGAGGTTAAGATGTCTGGTCGTGGAAATAATAATAACAATCAACAACCGCCCCTTCCTACAATTGACCCTTCAAAAACTTGGTTCTTGTAAATTTCAAGTGGGTAAACAGGCTGGATTAAGCTTGCTAAAATCGAGCCCACCCGTGATCAAATATACAATGGTTCTGAAGTGTTTAAATTTATATCCTCGTGCTTTTCGCTTAGCC
>JAKBBU010000050.1 GCA_021808365.1 Pseudomonadota bacterium | reverse complement strand
CTTGATCATAGATCAGAACCTGTTTCAACAATTTCTTTTAAATAGCATTGGTCGAAAATTGTTCTAACCCCGAAAATGAGGCTGAGTAGTAACGAAAAAAGAACATTGAAGACGAGATTTATTACCGTTACTATCATCCGGATAACCAAATGCTGCTGGAGGGGCTGTCTTTACTAGGAAATACAAAATACAGTAATAGAACGCTTGAATTTTTGAAAATAAAGCGAAAACCATCACAAATTACAGAAGACCACATCAGCTCAAATACTAAAAAGGCTATGAGACAAGCTATTATTAATACCGTATTGTTTGAAATTGCTTCTGCAGGTATGATTTTACTCTGTTTTGAATCACCCCTAGCATTGATGTTTATTGCCCTTGCATCGATTCTATATTTTGGAAAAACGCTTAATAATATCAAGCTGAACTTACCTTACTGCCTTCCAAAATGTAGGCGTTCTGAACAAGTGCAAATTATTGATGAAGCTGAGGATGGTTTCGAGGAATTAGAGGATAAAGAGAGGGTTGTTAATATTATGAGAAAATATTCAATGTAGCAAAACTTTAAAGCCTACCAGCCGCAACAGGGTGAAGCTCTACAAATTCTTCCACCTTTGTGAGCAGGGGGAACTTGTTCATGTTCCCTCTTCGAAAGGATTGTTCCTTTAATAGACAATCTCCTATTTTCTTGCCATCAAATGCTAGTTTCTCGTTTCTAGAAATGGTATAAAGCGCCCTCAGGGCTAGTTAATGAGGCTGGCTTTCAGTCAAGGCGCGTGATGAAAACAAAAATTTGGATATTTTTAGTGCTTTTACTCAGCGCAAGCTGCATCTTTGCGGCTGCTCCGAGTAATTCATTTACGATACAAAATATTCGCTTCGTGGGTCTTGAACGGATCACACCTGGGACGGCATTAAGCTACCTACCTGTCAAAGTTGGCGATACCTTAACGCCTACTGAAACAAAAACAGTCATTCGCTCTCTTTATCAAACTGGCTTTTTTTCCGATGTTGAACTCGCACGCCAAGGCAATACGCTCATCATTACGGTAGAAGAGCGACCGGTCATTGGCAGCATCAATATTACTGGGAACAAATCAATTCCTACGAAAAAATTAAATCCAGCACTCGACCGAATTGGCCTTTCTGTCGGCCAAACCTTTAATTCTTCCATGTTGGAAGAAGTCAAATCCTCCTTACTCCAAGAATATTATGCGAGAGGAAACTACTCTGCTCAGATTAACGCCACAGTTGTTCCCCAAGATCGCAATCGTGTTGATATTAATATTCAGATTGATGAAGGGGTTGTGGCCAAGATTAAGCAGATCCAAATCCTTGGCAACCACGCCTTTTCTCAGAAAAAATTACTCAAGCAATTCAGTCTTAAAACACCTAATTTGTTATCTTGGATTACGGATAGTGATCTCTATTCTAAGGAAAAACTTGATGCTGATTTAGAGCATTTAAAAACGTTCTATATGAACAATGGTTATATCAAGTTTAAAGTGGTATCGAGCCAGGTCTCAATTACGCCGGATAAGAAAAGTGTATATATCGTTATTAAAATTAACGAAGGACCACAATATCGCTTCAGTGGCTATGAGCTCCATGGTGATTTGATTGTTCCAAGGGCACAATTAGAAAAGCAGATTAAGATCGTTCCGGGCGCTGTATTCTCTCGTCAAGTTGTGATTGACACGGAAAAAGTCATTGCGAAGCAATTAGGAGATGTTGGTTATCTCTTTGTTATGATTCGGCCGACACCGATTATTGATGAAGAGAAAAAAACGGTTCAGATGATCTATCAGGTTGAGCCAGGACCACGGGTTTATGTGCACCAGATCAACCTTGTCGGTAATACGAAAACTTCAGATGATGTGCTCCGTCGTGCGCTGCGGCAAGAAGAAGGGGCTTTGGCATCGATCACCAACATTAAAGAATCTGAACGTCAACTTAGGTTGCTTCCTTATTTAAAAGATATTTCTGTGAAAACAGTACCTACTCCAGGAAGCACTGATCAAGTTGACCTTAGCTATAGTATGAAGGAACAAGAATCGGCGGAATTAAGTTTGAGTTTGGGTTACTCCGATAACTATGGTTTGCTCTATGGTGCGGGGATTAACGAAAGTGACTTTTTAGGATCGGGGAAAGCGGTTGGTGTTAATTTTAGCAAGGATGATTATGAGCGGAATATTTCGCTAAGCTATAACAATCCTTACTACACTGTTGATGGTATTCAGCGCGGCTTTAGTGTTTACTCGCAAAAATTTGAGCCTGGTGCGGTTAACTTAGCGGATTATACCACTGAGCAAAATGGTGCCCAAGTCAACTACTCCATCCCTGTTTCAAAAAATAGTAACCTTAATTTGGGCGGTGGTTTTCAAAATGTTCATGTTAATGCGGGCGAGAATCCCTCTACACAAGTTCTTGATTATTTAAGTACCAATGGCGATAATTTTAATCAAATTTTAATTAATGCGGGTTGGAGTTATAATGGGTACGATCAGATTATCTTCCCGACTCAAGGTTTTAGTCAGGCCATTACCAGTACTGTCTCATTACCAGTAACGGGTGATCCTTTGGAGTATTGGGAAGCGGGTTATCAGGCGCATTGGTATCAGCCCTTGGTACCGAGCCGTGACTGGATCTTCTCTCTTAGAGGGGCTTATGATCATGGTGGTAGTTATGGACAGACACAGGGTTACCCTTTCTTCGAGAACTATTATGCAGGTGGTATTGGCACAGTCCGAGGGTTTGAAGGAAATACACTCGGCCCGAGAGACAGTAATGGCGAGGCCATCGGTGGTAATACCTTGCTTGATGGTACGGCTGAGATTATTTTACCGCCATGGATTTCAGAAAATATTCGGACCTCTGCTTTCGTTGATGCGGGTAATGTCTTTGATGGTGGTGTGCAAACTAATCAAATACGTTATTCTGCGGGTTTGGATTTAGTTTGGCGTGTTCCGATGCTGGGTCCGATGGAGTTTAGCGTTGCATACCCGCTGAATAAGAAACCTGGTGATAATACGCAAATCTTTAACTTCCAGGTTGGGACGACGTTCTAGCGAATTGCAATCGCTTCAGTTAGAATGCTTCTTGGATTGTTTTTTTAACTTAACGGAGATCGAAATGAAAAAATTAATGGCCTGTGCACTGCCCCTGTTGGCGGCTTTGCTTCTTCCTTCAACTGGGTTTGCTGTTGCGCCTGCTGCCTCTACAACAGCAGCGTCATCTGCTGCTCCGTTAAAAATAGGCGTTGTGGATCTACAAGCTGTTCTACAACAATCTCCACAAATGACCGCTGCAAATGCTAAGCTGAAAAAGCAATTTGAGCCACAAGAACAGCAAATTTTAGCGGCTCAAAAGAAATTGAAAGCAGATTCTGATAAGTTGCAACAAAGTGGTTCAACACTTGCCAAGGCAGATTTGGCAAAATTGCAAGCGCAAGTGGCTAATGATAAAAGCCAGTTAGAACAACAATTTGTTGATTTTCGTCAAGCCTTGATTGCAGCACATAACAAAGCAATGCAGACCGTGATTCAACAAGTGAATGTTGCGATTGGTCAAATTGCTCAGAAAAATGGTTATAACATCGTTTTTCAAAAGCAAGGTATTTTATATTCTTCTGCAGGATATGATATTACGCCAAACGTTTTAGCTTCTTTGAAAGCAGCTAAATAATTGAATGTAGGTTGGGTTAGCGTAAGCCCGAAGGGCGTCGCGTAACTCAATCTACACATTTTCGAGGTTCTAAGCGCATGAAAACCGAATTTTCGCTTGCAGAATTAGCTGCGTTTTGTGGCGCGACAGTTAAAGGTGATCCTGAAATACGGATCTCCAATATTGCGCCTATTCAAAAAGCACAAGAGGGCGCGATTAGTTTCCTCGAACGTGCTAAATATCGCAAATATCTTCGCGATTCGAAGGCATCTGCCTTGATTCTTAGCTCAAAAGATGCGGAAGATTGGCCAGGTAATGCTCTGGTTGTAGAACAGCCTGCATTGGCCTATGCAAAAGTGGCGGCACGTTTTGATTACACACCTCATGTTCCAATTGGTATTCATCCCACCGTTATTGTTGGGAAACGTTGCTCAATTCATCCGACAGCTGCAATTGCACCGTATGTCGTGATCGGTGACGATGTTAACATTGGGACTGATGTTTCAATTGGTGCCAATTCCGTGATTGGTGAGCGTGTTTGCATCGGTGCGAATACAACACTCTGCGCTAATGTTACTTTGTACCATGGCGTCCAACTTGGGCAACGTGTTTTTATTGACAGTGGTGTTGTGATTGGAGCGGATGGTTTTGGTTTGGCAAAAGTGGGTGCCGATTGGATTAAAATTCCACAAATTGGCACGGTTATTCTCGAAGATGATGTTTCTGTGGGTGCAGGGACAACGATCGATCGCGGTGCGATCGAAAATACGATCATCAAAAAAGGGGTTAAAATCGATAATCTTGTGATGATTGCACATAATGTTCAAATCGGTGAACACACGGCAATTGCAGGTTGTACGGGTATTTCAGGCAGTGCAAAAATTGGCGCACATTGTATGATTGGTGGTGCCTGCTCGATTGCCGATCACATTGAGATTACAGATCAGGTGATTTTAACAGGTACGACCTCAGTTCCACTGTCCATCAAACAACCTGGTGTATATACCTCGGGAACACCTGCGACAGAGCATATGGGTTGGAAGCGTATTATTTATCGTTTGCTTAAGATTGAAGATTTGCATCAGAAAGTTGATCGATTAGAGCGGCAATTAGAGCAACTGGGTGGAGATAAGAATGATGAATGACAATTTTGATATCGCGCAGATTTTTAAATTGTTACCTCATCGCTATCCTTTTTTATTGGTTGATCGGATTATTTCCTATACGCGAGGCGAATCTATCATTGCTTTAAAAAATGTGACTATTAATGAACCCTTTTTCAATGGGCATTTCCCGGGGCAACCCGTTATGCCCGGTGTTTTAATTGTTGAATCCTTGGCACAGGCTGCTGGTCTTCTCGCCTTTATGGATACGAATTCAAAACCTGAAGCGGGTGGACTTTACTTCCTTGCGGGGATTGATCGTGCACGGTTTAAACAAGTTGTTGCTCCCGGTGACCAATTATTATTAAATGTGAAGATCACCCGAGCAAAACGGACAATCTCAAAATTTGGTTGTGAAGCGATAGTGGATGGAAAGGTCGTTTGTGAAGCTGATATTACAACGGTGCGGCGAGATAGTCATAATGATGCACCTTCAGAATAAGAAAAGAGGATGTATATGGCAAGTATTGATGAACGTGCACAAATTCATCCCAGTGTTGAATTGGGCGAGGATATTCAAATTGGTCCATGGACGGTCATCGAAGAAGGTGTCAAAATTGGTGAAGGTACAATCATATCTCCCCATGTGGTGATTCGCTCAGGCACACAGATCGGAAAAAATAATCGGATCCATTCATTTACATCCTTGGGCGATGATCCACAGCATGTGGGTTCTCGCGGTATTGGAACTCGCCTTGAAATTGGAGACGAGAATGTCATCCGAGAATATGTCAGCATTAATCGTGGGACAGAAAAAGGTGGTGGTTTAACTCGTCTTGGCAATAAAAATTATTTAATGGCGTACTCACATGTAGGCCATGATTGTAATGTTAAAAACGAAGTGATGTTGGTGAACCACGCAGCGCTAGCAGGACATGTAACGGTCAATGATTTTGCAACCATTGGTGCTTTTTGTGCGATTCATCAATTTGTAACCTTGGGTGCTTATTGTTTTGTTGCTCAGTCCTGCCTTGTGGGGCAAGATACTATTCCTTACACGATGATCGCAGGTCATATGGCTACAGCACGTGTTTATGGTTTAAATCTCGTTGGTCTGCGTCGCCGTGGTTTTTCAAGAGAGACGATTAAAAAATTACAAGCGGCTTATAAAATAATCTATAGTCTTTCTGTTCCATTGGTGGAAGTCCCTGAACAACTTCGATTATTGCTTCCCGAGTGCCCAGAAATTCAACTCATGTTAGATGCGGTGTTGGAATCTGCAAAAGGTCGAGGATTTCTGCGAAAAAGTCGCGAAAAAGATCATCGTGACGATGATGAGGAAATGCCAGAATGAGAGCAGTACAACGCTTAAGGGCTTTGATGAGTAGCGACACTTTAGCGGTTGCGCCCGGTGTATTTGACGGTTTATCTGCTCTCTTAGCAAAACGTGCAGGATTTCAATTTCTTTACGCCAGCGGTGGTGCAATTGCAAGAAGTACGGGTTATCCGGACATTGGTTTGCTCACCATGACGGAAGTGTGTGCCACGCTTTCTCATATTGTGAGCCTAACAGGTTTGCCTGTGATTGCCGATGCAGACACAGGCTTTGGTAACGCCATCAATACACGGCGTACCATTCAAGAATTTGAACGTTTAGGAATAGCAGGACTGCATTTGGAAGATCAAACTTTTCCAAAACGTTGTGGCCACTTAGATGATAAATCTGTCATTGCTCAAGATGAAATGTGCCATAAAATTCGCGTGGCTTGTGCAAGCCGCCATGATCCTGATTTTGTGATCATTGCGCGTACGGATGCAATTGCAGTTGAAGGTTTTGAAGCAGCGATTACACGTGCGCAAGCTTATTTAGCGGCAGGTGCTGATATGATTTTTGTAGAAGCACCAGAAACCGTCGAGCAAATTGAAGAAATTGCCAAACGTATTTCTCAACCAAAATTGATTAATATGTTTTACGGTGGGAAAACACCCTTAGTTTCTCATGAGCGGTTGCAAGCATTAGGTTATCGTGTGGCGATCATTCCTTCTGATCTGCAGCGTGCTGCAATCAAAGCCATGGAAAAAACATTATCTGTTATTAAAACAGATGGAAATAGCGCTGCGATTGCGAATGATTTAGTGAGTTTTAAAGACCGCGAAATCATCATTGAAACAGAAAAATATTTGCGAGCGGATCAAGCAAAATAAAAAAACACCATGATAAAATGATGTAGGTTGGGTTAACACAGCTGAAAGCTGGGTGTAACCCAACATTTTCGCATCACATACTAAATTCTTCAAAAGCATGCAAAGCATCAGCCGCATACATCAAGGAAGGACCGCCGCCCATGTAGATCGCCATGCTTAACGTTTCTAATAATTCAGCGCGAGTGACATTTAATTTAATGAGCGCTTGAACATGAAAACCAATGCAACCATCACAATGTCCAGCAATGCCGAGGGCAAGAGCCATGAGCTCCTTGGTTTTTTTATCTAAAGCACCGTCCTTCGTTGAGTTTTGTGCCAAGCCAGAGAAGGCATTCATGACATCGGGGATTTCTTGGCGAAGTTTTGCAAGTGAAGTTGAAATATCACGTGTAATTTCTTTATACTGTTTACTCATGGAAGCTCCTTTACATTTGTGATTAATTGGGCAAACTCAGCTGAAAAAGCGTCAAAACCAGTAACTACCTCTTTTACTGCAACACCAAAAACACCGCACCAGTTCCACGCAAGACCTGAATCAACGGCGGGTTTTTAAGCGAATGACTCAATGCCACTAATTCACTTAAACTCTTCACAGGCTGATTATTCACCTCAATGATCACATCACCGCGGCGAAGCCCATCATTCCAAGCGGCACTTGAATCAGCAACAGCAAGAACACCAACACCGCTGACTTGACCCCGAGAAGGTACCCATTCATTAAAATCCTGCATGCGGATCCCTGAAAAATAACCTAAATTACCCAGTGTTTTTTGCTTAATCTTATCTGGATCTTCGCTTGTCACACTGATGGTTTGTGATTTACCTTGGCGATATAAAACGATTTTAATCGTCTGACCCACGCGTGTTAAACCCACTGTATTACGCAATTGAGTTGCATTTTTCACAGATTCGCCGCCAGCTTGCTGAATAATGTCACCAATTTGGATCCCTGCTTTTTCTGCCGGGGAATTGGGCGACACACTTGTCACTAAAGCACCTTCCGCATCTTCCGGTAAATGGAACGCAGATGCCAAGGGCGGTGTTAAATCTTGTACCATTACACCGACCATACCGCGTTCCACATCACCATATTTGATCAATTGCGTCATCACATTGAGTGCCATATTGGAAGGGATTGCAAAACCAATCCCAATGCTTGCGCCATTTGCACTTAAAATAGCCGTATTAATACCAATTAAATGCCCTTGAAGATCTACCAAGGCACCTCCTGAATTACCTGGATTGATCGGCGCATCCGTCTGAATAAAATCTTCATATCCCTCGATACCTAAACCACTGCGGCCAAGTGCGCTAATGATGCCTGAAGTTACTGATTGTTTTAAATCAAAGGGACTACCAATCGCCACGACATAATCACCGACCTCAAGACGATTTGAATTTCCGAAATCAACCGCATGTAAATTAGTCGCTTGAATTTGGATCACGGCGATGTCAGAGGCATCATCTGCACCGATGAGTTTAGCGGGATAATGACGGCCATCATTCAAGGTGACTGTAATATATTTTGCATCTCGTACCACATGTGCATTGGTAAGAATATAACCTTTTTTCCCACTGACGATCACACCAGATCCCATGCCTTCAAATTTGGGGCCTAGGCCTGATTGCCGAGCTTCTGGAACAAAGGGATCCATCATCATGGGCAGTTGACCACGCACAGAAATATTCACCACAGCAGGAATGATCTGTTTAAGCATAGGCGCAAGGCTTGTGGTGGATTGATTGTCTTGTTTCGCTGGTGGCAGATCGGCAATGCTGGGTGTGGTTATGCCAATTAAGGCACAGAATAGGCCGATATTAAGAAGAGCAAGTGCTTTTTTCATAAAATTCCTTCATTAATGCTGAAAACTGTTCAAATAAATCTAACAAATCCTGTGGCCCCGGGCTTGCTTCCGGATGGCCCTGAAAACTAAAGGCGGGTAATGTTCGATGTTTGATCCCTTGTAATGTACCATCAAATAAAGAACGATGCGTAATTTCAAGCTCATCAGGCAATGTGGCTTCATCCACCACAAAACCATGGTTTTGACTGCTGATCGCGACGCGTTGTGTTGCGACATTGAGTATGGGATGATTTGCACCGTGATGGCCAAATTTCATTTTACTGGTTTTTGCACCACACGCTAGAGCAAGCAATTGATGGCCGAGGCAAATACCAAATAAAGGCATTTTTGCCTGTAATAAAGTTTGAATCGCTTTGATCGCATAATCACAAGCTGCGGGATCACCGGGGCCATTCGATAAGAAAACACCATCAGGCGATAAAGCTAATACCTCTTGAGCAGAGGTTTGCGCAGGAACAACGGTTAAACGGCAACCTTGTTCAACGAGCAATCTTAAAATATTGCGTTTGACGCCATAATCATAAACTATTACATGATATTTGAAATCAGGTTGCTTTGGTTTCGGCGAAAAACGCCAATTGGCCAGTCCTTCTTGCCAATCATAACGATCCGGTGTGCTGACCACTTTTGCAAGATCCAAACCATTTAAGCCGGGAAAATTCTTAGCCGCTTGAATCGCTTTTTGCTGATCGTCGCCTGCCAAAATACAACCATGTTGAGCGCCTTGATCACGTAAAATACGTGTTAAACGCCGCGTATCAATGCCAGTGATTGCAATAACACGATGGCGCTTTAAGTAGGCTTCTAGTGTTTCTTCACTGCGCCAATGTTTGACATGCAGCGACAGATCACGAATCACTAATCCCCGAGCCCAGATCCGATCAGATTCTTCATCGAGTGTATTCACACCCACATTGCCAATATGTGGAAATGTCAGCGTGACAATTTGATCCGCATAAGAGGGATCCGTTAAAATTTCTTGGTAGCCGGTCATCGAAGTATTAAACACAACTTCACCGACTGACTGTGTTTCATCGCCAATGATTTGACCATGAAAAATCTCGCCATTGGCGAGTGCTAAAATTCCAGGTTTAAACATCACTTTTCTCTTGTTCTACGCCTAAGGAAGCAGGTACATTAAGGCCAAAATGCAAATACGCTTGTCGTGTTGCGACACGGCCACGCGGTGTGCGCATCAAGAAACCTTGTTGGATCAAGAAGGGTTCTAAGACATCTTCGATTGTCCCGCGTTCTTCGCTGATTGCCGCGGCTAAACTATCAATCCCCACAGGGCCGCCGCTGAATTTATCCATGATGGCCAGCAATAATTTGCGATCCATGAGATCAAAACCTTGGTTATCGACATCGAGTAGACTAAGTGCCCGATCAGCCATTGCTTTATTAATTGTTCCATCACCTTTCACTTCGGCAAAATCTCTCACGCGTCGCAGCAGACGATTCGCAATGCGCGGCGTTCCGCGTGAACGGCCCGCAATTTCTGCAGCACCGCCATCATCGATCATTAAGCCTAAAATTTTTGCGGATCGTTGCACGATAAATGTGAGCTCAGGCACAGAATAAAATTCTAAGCGTTGGACGATCCCGAAACGATCGCGCAGAGGCGATGTTAATAAGCCTGCACGCGTTGTTGCACCGACCAAGGTGAAGGGAGGTAAATCTAATTTAATGGAACGCGCAGCAGGACCTTCGCCAATCATGATATCGAGTTGATAATCTTCAAGTGCGGGATAGAGAATTTCTTCTACCACTGGACTTAAACGATGAATTTCATCGATGAATAAAACATCATTGGGCTGTAAATTAGTGAGTAGGGCTGCTAAATCGCCCGCGCGTTCGAGGACAGGGCCCGAGGTTTGTTTTAATCCCACGCCCATTTCATGTGCAATGATATTGGCTAGGGTTGTTTTGCCAAGGCCGGGCGGGCCAAAAATTAAGACATGATCGAGCGCTTCTTGCCGTTTGAGGGCAGCATGGATGAAGATTGTCATTTGTTCGCGTACAGCCACTTGGCCAACATAATCTTCAAGTGATTTAGGGCGAATGGCGCGATCAACGATATCTTCATCATGAATTTCGCGCACACCAATGAGCCGGTCTTGTTCGATCATGCTGCGACTCCGCTTTTTAATGCGCGACGAATTAATTCTTCGCAGCTTAATTCTTCTTCAAAAATATGTGACAGTGCGCGGCTTGCTTCTTGAGGTTTGTAACCGAGCGCGACGAGCGCACTGATTGCTTCCTTGAGCTTAGATGATCCGCCTGTGACAATATTAGCTGTAGGAAGAGGATTTAAATTTGCGACTTCATGCCAATCACTTAAGCGATCGCGCATTTCAACCATTAAACGTTCTGCTGTTTTTTTACCAATGCCGGGTAGGCGAATGAGATTTGCAGTATCTTGATCAATCACGCATCGTACAAAATCGTCGGGCGTAATGCTTGAAAGAATCGTGATGGCTAATTTAGGGCCGACGCCATTGACCTTGATCAATTGGCGAAAAAGTGAGCGTTCGGTTTTATCAAAAAAACCGTAGAGGCGGTGATCATCTTCGCGGATCACCAGATGTGTGAAAAGAGTTAATTCTTTTTGGAGATCGACAAGGCGATAAAATGTATTCATCGAGGCTTCAATTTCATAGCCGACGCCTTGAACATCCAAAATCAATTTAGGTGGTTCACGTTCAATCACTCTGCCGCATAATTGGCCAATCATCTTAGGCGCCCTCGTTTAAAACCTCGAATGGGTTGGAGGGCCATGATGCCAGTGCGCATTTGGGCATGGCAGAGGGCGGCAGCAAGTGCATCGGCCGCATCGGCTTGTGGAATGCCTGAGAGGTTGAGTAATTGACGGACCATTTCTTGGACTTGCTCCTTTTTTGCCGCGCCGTAGCCTACGACAGATTGTTTGATCTGCCGCGTGGAATATTCGTTGATGGTTGTTCCGTGCCTGGAGGCTGCCACAATCGCTGCGCCGCGGGCCTGGCCGAGTTTAAGGGCCGAGGCTGGGTTGCGGTGAAAGAAGACTTCTTCGACAGCGACTTCGTGTGGGTTGAATTGTACGATAATTTCATTGATCCCTGCAAAAATTTGTTCGAGTCGTTGGGGGAGGGTTGATCCGCTTGTGCGAATACAGCCACTTGCAAGGTAGTGGGTGCGGGCAGCTTGAGCGTCGATTACACCGTAACCGGTGACGCGTGAGCCAGGGTCGATTCCCAGGATGATGGGCATGATGAGCCTTTTTTGAACATGTAATTGAACATACGAGCGCTGTGCTCGCTTGATTCATTGTATAACAATTTTAGGTTAGATGTGTCTTAATGTTGCACGTTCCACCTATCTATGTTAATAATGTCCATCAATAAAAAATATTAATGGGAGGTTTTTATGTTTAATCTTATTGAGTTGTGGGAAAAGACGATAACCACCAACACTTCAAGTGAAGAACAAGATTCCCGATCTTATCCTGAGGGTACCAAACTAGCTTCGAGTAACTTTGATGCTAACACGGTACAGTCAAGTTTTGAATTTCCAAAGCCTCCCAAAATTATTTTTGTAAAAAATATGGCTCTATATGGATTCCAGGGTCTTAGCTACAAGCAGTTGAACTAATGAACCCAGTAAAGCTTTTCCTCGTTTTCTCACGTTATGCACAAATTCAAAAAATCCT
>JAKBBU010000049.1 GCA_021808365.1 Pseudomonadota bacterium | reverse complement strand
GATGGAATGGGTATCGCAGTGAAAGCCCTCCCGGTCCAATTACTATGTTGCGTGGATTGCAAAAATTTGAACTTCAATATGAGGGCTGGCTTTTGGCGCAATAAATGTGTGCATCGGATAGCTTTATGAAATGGGAAGGCCAGATTTAATTTCCATTGTAAAAGAGTTAAAATATAATGGGGTCTTAATAAGAAAATTACAAGAGTACAATTCTCAAGATCAAGTGTTAAATTTTATTTATAATGTAAAAGACTTGGCTTCAATCGATTTAACACAAACAAGCTTTTATGGAAAAGATATTTTGCTTGGGATCGCATTTGTTCTTATAAGAGAAATTAGGCGGATTGGTGGGGAATTTCAAGAATTTTGCCTCAGTGAACATTTGACAAAAAATAAGCTTAACCAAGTCATGAATCAACTTTTTCGGATTGAAGGAAAAATCCCATCCTCTTTATCTCTTGAAAATCATCCTTATGAACTGGTCAAAACTATAACTAATAATATTGATTTAATTGAAAGTAAAGAAAATTTTGATTTCTCAGAAAAAAAATTTTTGAATTTATTGAAAATAATATCACAAAGAATGCTCATGAGCTTAGACAAATTGTTGAGTTTTTATTTCGCGCTCAATACCAATGGCCCAAGGTTTTGGGGTTCGTTCAGGGATGGAGTGGCATGGTCGATGGTCGCGATCTTATATGGGTTATGGGTTTCTTGAAAAATTCTCAAGTTTCAAAATCAGACATTCTCAAATTTGCAGAACAAAATGCATATAAAATAACTAGTGTTTGTGAGATTGAGAGCATGATGCAAGTTTTAGATGAATTTGATTTTTCAGATCAGCAATGGCTTAATCTTATGTCGCAATGTAATATAAAAGATGGCCAAGAGCTTAAACATGTAATAGATATTTTATCTTCTCTTGATATTCAACGGGTTCAAATATCAAGCGTTGTCTATAAATGGGATGGTATAAGAGACGGTTTTCAGCTTGCAGCAATTATAAAGACTTTATTGGATGGTTTTCCAGGTTCTCTGCCGCAGGTCTTTGCATTTGCTCAGAAATATGCAAGCAGAGTAGAAAATAGTGATCAGCTATGTGCAGTTCTAAAAGAGTTTTTTTATAATGCGGAAGGTGAGCAGGGTTTTGATCAATATATTTTCAATTTTATTGAGCAAAATGTGGGTAAAATAAAAACTACTGATGAGCTGTTTGAGTTGTTGAACTCTTTAGGTTTTCCTAAAATTTTGTTTGAAAAAATATTTCAACTTGATCAAGTGAAAAAATTATTTGAAGACGAACAGGGTTTTGAGCGGCACTTTTTCAAATTTGTTAAAAAAAATATATGGGAGATAAAAAGTGTAGATGAATTACTTAACGTGTTAAGTTTTTTAGGTTCTTCTAAATTCCCGATGGAGCAGATATTCCAACTTGCTCAAATGTATGTTGTTAAGTACAAACCAAGTTTGTTTGTTAAATACGAGACAAGCATGGATCACCAGATTGTTGCAGTTGCAGAAATTTTGAAAAACGCCGGTTTTTCATGGGATGCAATTGAGCCCTTTGTGTGCATCCAGCTTGAGAAGTGTAATAAATTGACTGAAGTAGTATGGGTTCTAGGAGTTTTAGAAAAGCTATTTGATATTCAAATAAGACAACGAGAGCAGCTGCTCATGGTTGCTGAAACATGGGGTAATAAGACAAAAGATAGTTTTCAGCTCAAGCTCGTCTTTTAGTAGATTTGGAAATAATGGTCAAACAGGATAATTACCAGAAGATGTCTTTGAGTTCAGCCAAAGGTAAGACTGATCATCTGGCGTTTGCCAATGAAAACCATGGAGCGGCCGCATGGACTGAAGTATTGCCTTTATTTTGGTGATGAATTGGGTAATTGTATTGTGCGTTATGTTCATGAACATGCCGAAATCACGATATTGGCTTTATCAAAACAATTAGCTAGAAATTATCGCAATGTTTATCAAGATGTAAAAGACTTAAGTCAAATGGGCCTAATGGTAAAAAATGTAACAACAAATAAATATAGTGTTCCTTGGAATGCCATTGTGACTGAAATTTCATTATCGAGCTATGGCAAAAAATCAGGAAAAGTACCCCATGCACAAGCGCGTTAGGGCGGCTCCGTAATCTCAATCATCTTCTCAAGCGCTTTTCGCGCATTTTCAACTAACCACGCTTGGCCTTCGGGTGATAAACGCTGGTGCACGCCGCTGCCTTCGTTGACCACATCGCCGGGTAAGACGCGATTTTCTCAAATGATTTTCTTTATAAATCATGCAGTTACATAGTTTCTGACAAATTTGAAATTGTACTTCAAATTTGTCAGAAATGCTGTTCATTCATTGAAATAGAAAAACTTGACTAACCAAAGCCATATGGTATCATTTGCCATATGAAGGCTAAATTACTTTATAAGGCAAAGGCTATCGATGCTGATGGATTCATCACGGAGATGATTATCTGGAATTTGCCAATGAAAACGATGGAGCGGCCGCATGGACTGAAGTATCGTCTTTATTTTGGTGATGCATTGGGCAATTGTATTGTGCGTTATGACAATGAAGCAGGGAAGGGCGATCATAAACATATAGGGGAAAAAGAAGAAACCTATCAATTTGAAACGGTGGAAAAACTCATGGCTGATTTTATGACCGATATTGAACAATTAACCCACCTAGGAGGATATTATGGCAAGCAAAAACATTAAAGTAACCATCGGCACTCGTGATGATATGGCCAAAGAGTTTCTTTCTGTTTGGCATAAAGCAGAGGCAGGTCAAGTTTTGGAAAGCAAAGAAGAGACGCTTTATTTTAGCGACGATGATGCCTTATTTAAAGCATTGACGCCAAAACGTCGCGACTTGTTGCGGTATGTTCATGAACATGCCGAAATAACAATACTGGCCTTATCAAAACAATTAGCTAGAGATTATCGCAATGTTTATCAAGATGTAAAAGACCTAAGTCAAATTGGTTTAATGGTGAAAGATACGACAACAAATAAATATAGCGTTCCTTGGAATGCCATCGTGACTGAAATCTCATTATCGAGTCATGACAAAAAATCAGGAAAAATACCCCATACGCAAATGCGTTAATGTTTTTCCGTAATTTCAATCATCCTCTCAAGCGCTGCACGTGCGTTTTTAACCAACCACGCCTGACCTTCGGGTGATAAACGCTGGCGCACGCCGCTGCCTTCGTTGACCACATCGCCGGGTAAGACGCGATTTGGCTCAAATAATTTTCTTTATAAATCATGCAGTTACATATTTTCTGACAAATTTGAAGTTGCACTTCAAATTTGTCAGAAATACTGCTATGCTTAGCTTATGATAGTCAACAGAACCATTGAACATGAACTAGCCAGCCTTGCTGAGCAATACCCAGTTATCACGGTTACTGGGCCACGCCAAGCGGGTAAAACGACTTTAGTACGGAAAGTATTCCCCCGCAAACCGTATGTTAATTTAGAGCGCCCCAGTACTCAAGAATTTATTGCAGCTGATCCCCATCAATTTTTGGCGCAATATCCCCAAGGTGCTATTTTTGATGAAATTCAATGGCGGCCTGAATTATTATCCTATATTCAAGCCATTGTTGATGAATTAGATGCAAAGGGCATGTTTGTTGTGACCGGTAGTCAACAATTTAGTCTGAACCAGGCCATTACCCAATCATTGGCAGGTCGTACTGCGCTGATTGAATTACTGCCACTTAGTATTGTGGAGTTAATGGCAGCCGGATTTGATTTAAGTCTAAATGACTATATCCTTCATGGTTGTTTTCCACGTATTTATAAAGATCATTTAAGCCCTACAAAGACCTATCGTTTTTATTACCAGACCTATTTAGAACGCGATGTACGTCAATTGATTAATGTGAAAGACCTGATCAGCTTTCAGCGATTTATTAAATTATGCGCGGGTCGGATTGGTCAGATCCTTGAAGTGAGTAATTTAGCGAATGAAGCAGGGGTTTCAAGCCATACCGTTAAGCATTGGCTTTCAATTTTAGAAGCATCTTATTTAATTTTTCGGTTACCACCTTATTTTGAAAACTTAGGAAAACGTTTTATTAAATCCCCAAAGCTTTACTTCACAGATGTAGGTTTAGCAGCCTATTTATTGGGCATTACTGATCTTGTTCAAATTGACCGTGATCCTTTACGAGGCGCATTAGTTGAAAATTTAGTAATTGTTGAATTATTAAAAACGTTATTAAACCACGGGCTTGATCATGAATTATATTTTTATCGTGATCAGCAAAAAAATGAAATTGATGTGATCTTAAAACGTGCTCATCAATTGATTCCTATTGAAATCAAAGCGGGCCAAACAATGCAGACTGAATTTTTAAAAGGATTGCGTTATTTTAATAAGCTAGTTGGAGAGCGCTGTGAGCAGGGCTATTTAATTTATTCAGGCAAAGACGAGTTCAAAGTAGATAAATTCAAAATACTTAATTATAAAAATTGTTCACAAGCTGTTTTGCCAGCTCTTGATGAAGAGAAATCATAACCGTTTACGGTATTATATACCAATAGCGAATGTTATCCCAAAACTTAGCGGTTCTTCGCGTGTACTCACGCGTTAGAACCGCTAAATTCCAGGATCTAGTATTAAAAAGGGATTTTTAGTGTGTTTCTGTAACCTCAATCATCTTCTCAAGGGTGTTACGGGCGTTTTCAATTAACTTATGGGATTGTTTTTTTTCATCCTTTTGGGAAAAACATGTTTTAAAACAAGCAATTAAGCTTCTTCTACCCGGACCTCATCATGGTTTCAAGAGCCTTTATCATGAAAAGTTGTCGTGTACAGAGGTACGAAACTGCTCAATTGATAATTTAATGTTAATTTAAGCTTTTGTGTATAAAATATAATCTTTATTATATTTATCAGGAAAAAGAGGTTCTTATGCCTAAAGAAACATTCAAGCTAGAAAATGCATTATATCTATTAGAGAAAAACTTGAGTGAGCTCAATCCTGAATCGCCCACTTTTGATGACGTGTGCAAAGAAATTAAATTATCTAAGGTTTACAACGATCCCACATGCAAGGTATTAATAAACGATAATACGATTTATTTTGGGCATTCTTTTATCGAAATGACCTTGTTTTTTCCTATATTAAAAAAACTTTTTGGAAAAGGTTCTATTCAACGTTATATGCGTAATATAGATGCAATGGAAGAAGCGATGGATTCTTTAACGAAACAAGAATGGTTTTCTAAATACAATCGAGATTATCGCTATGAAAGTGGTACTATAATGTCTCCAACAAAGCCAATCTCACAGAGAAGAAATGAAATTATTTCTTTAGCTGAAAAATGGCAGGAATCCATTAACAAAGAGAAAGAAAAAAAATTAGATAAAAATAATATTTTTGAAGGTTCATTGGCGTCAGATAAAGTGACGCAATCAATAGAATTAAATGATATTCCGCAATTATTTGTTGAATATCAAGGGTTGGTTGTCGGTGAAACACATGAACAACACTATCCAAAAAAAGTGCTCATTGACAATATGAAAAAATTCAAAGATAAC
The DNA here is from genome assembly GCA_021808365.1 of Pseudomonadota bacterium. Lineage (GTDB taxonomy): Bacteria > Pseudomonadota > Gammaproteobacteria > JAKBBU01 > JAKBBU01 > JAKBBU01. Next base: position 7,280 of record JAKBBU010000049.1, on the reverse strand, counting down.
GGTGTTGAAGTTATTTTTTTGGAGCATTTTTTTAGTAACACACAACTTGATAGTTTTGAATATTATTTTAATTCAGATGGTTTAACTCCGCCCCTTACTTTATTAAAATACTTGAATGATCTCGATAACGGGTTTCACTTAAAACCTCCTTATAATTTTTTAGGTTTAGTAATTCAAGCCAAACGATATGGTATTAAAATTATTCCTATCGATACAGATGCTTCCTATTGTCTTAATCCTAATAGAGCACGCTCTAATCATGGAGATAAAGATTCTCGTTGCTTAATGATGAATTTTTTAGCTGCTCAACAAAAAAAAGAATATTTAGATGCTAATCCGGAACATAAATTTATCGACTTTTGTGGTGGGATGCATGTTAATGCATCACTAAGCCATGTTCCAGGGTTACAGGAGATAACTGGCTCCCCTGTGCTTATTGCTCAAGATAGTGAGCAATATAATAGTGTTTATGAAACAATGAGTGTTGATTATATGGTTACAGGAAATCCTGAGCTGTCTCAAGAAGCAAAAGACTTAAACATCATACTAAGAGAAGTAGAAAGTAAAGATGAGAATTCTTTGTCTTCTTTAGAACCAGAAGCAAGTAATTTTCTAATTTATCCAAACTCAACTATTTTTTCAGTAAAAAATCCTCAGTTGGCTAACAAATCAGAAACTACTAGGCTTTTAATTTCCAAGTCCTCACATGAGGATATTACACCCAAACGAAAATCTCAGTGTTGCAGTATAAGCTAACTGAAATCTTGTTATCAAACCATGTAAGAAAATCAAAAAAAATACCCCATACGCAAATGCGTTAATGTTTTTCCGTAATTTCAATCATCCTCTCAAGCGCTGCACGTGCGTTTTTAACCAACCACGCCTGGCCTTCGGGTGATAAACGTTGGCGCACGCCGCTGCCTTCGTTGACGACATCGCCGGGTAATACACGATTGGCTTCAACGGATTTACCTTGTCGTAATAAATCTAACACAGCTACTAGATGTGGCGGATCATTGCGTGCCATCGTCGCACAACCACAGCCTAAATTCGGTTGACCAGGAATGCGAGAGTCACTGATATTCACCACAGTAATGCCCATTCGTTCACCGATTTCTTTTAAGTTTTTCACCATGTGATTTTCAGTGGCGACGGCGTAATGTTTTGTTTTCGCGCGATCCTTTAATACACAATCCATAATAAACGCGGTCGATCCATGCGCATGTGCTGCTTGAATAACTTCGGGGCGACATTCGGGATGTGCAATCGTGTAAAAACCCTCATTTTTCCAATAATCCACCATCTCACCGCGATAATAATCATGCACACCGCACAAGCTGCTGAATAAAATTAAGCGAGAGCGATTAAAACGTTTGAGTGTGGCTTCATCCTGCGCATCAAGCCGATAATTGATCGCTGCTTGACCCGCAGGCCAATACGCGATGTCATCGGGCGCGATTCCTAAATCATGCGCGGCATTTTGACCCATATTGCGATCGGGAATGAATAAAATCTTTTTATTTTTCGACATCGCCCATTGAAAAATTTTATTCATATTACTGCTAGTATTTACAGCGCCGCCCTGCGCGCCGACTAAGGCTTTAATGCGCCCCGATGTATTCATGTAGCAAATCGGTAAGATATTATTTTCGCCATAGCGTGCATTCAAATCAAGCAAGGCGGGCTCCACCATGTAATCTTTGGCAAACATTTCCATCGTGCAACCGGCTTTAGGATTAGTAATATAAACCGTTTGATCCGGTGCCGCTAAAATGCTGATCGATTCCGCCATGAAATGCACGGCCGATTCCACGATCACTTTTTTCTCGGGTTTTGCAACGGCCATTAATGCCAGCTGATACGAATCACCTAACGTTCCACCAAAATGTTCGACTAATTTGACGATTTCACCACCCATGTAATAATGCGCCAAAAGTAAAAGCTGATCCCCAAAATGATCTTGAGCTGCTCGAATGTAAGGTTCCATCCAATTGATGACGGTATCATAACGCCGATCGGGCAGGGCAAGAAATTCTTCCGCATAGGGTTTAAATTCTTCTTGATACCAATCTAAGGGATAATCACTTTGGCAAATCAACATATCAGGTTGCATTTGCAAGGCTGATCGTTGAGGGGTTGAAATAATTGTTGGAAACTTTTCAAACATCAGAGGTCTCCGAGCGTAAACGTATTTCTTCATGGCTTCGAAAGAGAATTTCACGACTTTGATCCAATTTATTCGGATAATCTTCTCGAAAATGTGCACCGCGGCTTTCTCGCCGGGACAGGGCTGCAAGTACAATTAATTCAGCAATCAACACAATATTGCGCAATTCAATTAAATCTTTCGTCAATGTATGCCGCCAATAATAGGCTTCAATCGAATTTTTACGCGCCCTGATTAAACCTAGTACATCGTGCAAACCTGCTTCTGTGCGAATGATTCCTGCATAAGAGCTCATTTCACCACGCAATCCGCGCCAATGTGCATTAATTTGGCTTGCACGGCGATGATCGGTGACACCCTGTGAATCCCAATCAGGAATTTGTTGGGTGTAATCAATGGGGCGATCCAGCCAGCTTAAGGATTCTTCGGCGCAATAGTTCGCCATAACCACACATTCAAGCAAGGAGTTACTGGCGAGTCGATTAGCACCATGTAGACCTGTGAACGCGGTTTCGCCAATCGCATAGAGGCGGCCTAGATCCGTTTTTCCACGTACGTCTGTTAACACACCACCGCATAAATAATGAGCAGCGGGCACGACGGGAATTAAATCTTTTTGTAAATTCAAACCGATTTTTGAAAGGGTTTGATAAATGCTGGGGAAACGTTTGGCTAAAAATTCTTGGGATTGATGGCGAATATCTAAATGTACATAACCATAGGCTGAATGTTCAATTTCCGTGAAAATCGCACGAGCGACCACATCACGCGTCGCTAATTCCATCGCTTGAGGTGCATAGTCCATCATGAAACGTTTGCCCGTGCCCGGTGCACGTAAATATGCACCTTCACCGCGAAGGGCTTCAGTAATCAAAAAATTATTTAATTCGCGATGATAAAGTAGGGTGGGATGAAATTGGTAAAATTCCATATTGCCCACACGCGCACCTGCTCGATAGGCAAGTGCAATGCCGTCACCGGTGGCGACTTCAGGATTAGTCGTATAACGAAATGTTTTACCTGCACCGCCTGTGGCGAGAATGACGGTTTTTGCAAGGAAGGTATGAATAAGGCCGCTGGCCTCCTCTAGCACATAAGCGCCAGCCACTTCACGTTGGCTGGCGGGAGAATGCCGTTCATTGTAGGTGATCAAATTAACCGCAGTGTGATCTTCAAAAATGTTGATGTTTTTGAGTGCACGGACTTGTTTCAAAAGACTGAGTACAACGGCTTGGCCGGTGTGATCACCTTGATGGTGGATCCGCCGTTCGCTGTGTCCGCCTTCATGGCCAAGTGCAGGTTCGTGATCGCCATCGAAGGCGACACCCCACGATTTTAAGGCATTAATTGCGGCGGATGCGCCACGCACAATCGCTTCGACAGCACCGAGCTCACAAAAACCGTCGCCCGCTTGGAGGGTGTCTGCAACGTGTTTGGTGACATCATCTTGAGGCGAGGAGACAGCGGCAATGCCACCCTGGGCATAGTAACTATTTGATTCCGCTAATTGGGTTTTCGAGAGAAGGGCAATTTTTGTATGAGGCCGTTTATGCACAAGTTCAAGGATGTAACTTAAACCTGCCGCACCGCTGCCGATGACGAGTATGTCAAAATGATGTCGGGTGCCATGTTGTGAGGTGAGCATAGGTTTTCTCTCAAAAGTTATTCTGGCTCGTCCTCCCCATTATACGGCTTAATGATGACTTTTGTCCCGTGATATCCATTACTCGAGTTGGGTAAATCAATAAAAGATTCATTGAGCCATTTTGCATCTTCAGTAAACAAGCGAACACAACCATGACTTGCTTGATAACCAGGAATTTCTGACGATCCGTGCAGGGCATAACCTCCGTCAAAAAACATGCAGTAAGGCATGGGAGCCCCGCCCTCTTTATCGACAGGAAAGATTTTTGAGATGCAATCTCCACCTTCCTTGCGGTAAATCCTGAACTCACCCACCACTGTGCGACAGGATTCGTCAATATCGGGGCAGTAGACACGGCCTGCAGAAATAGGCCCCCAAAATTGCAATACACCCTGAGGATTATAAGCACCCCAGGCCAGTGCGCTGGGTTCAACGATGATCACTTTTGAACCGGGTGGGGCAATATTCACAGGAAAAGGTGCAATGTCCTTGAGGGAGAGTTTATTGAGATCTTTGGGCACGGCGATAATCATGCCTGGATAAAGTTGCAAGTTGATGCGATTTAAGCGTTTGACTAATTGGCGTTGATATTCATCGGGCCAGAGTTTTTCCCAGCTTTGGCCGGTTTTGACTTTCACACAAATGAAGCGCGGGTCGCTGCAGAGGTTTTCTCCAAACCGTTTGACTGCGAAACCGGACATACTCGCGAGTAGTAGTAGCATGATTAAGATCAGTAACCCAATGATTCTAGCCATAGGATCCCAGTCAAGGTGGAAATCTAAAATTTAGGTGAAAAAAGCAGTTTTGGCAAGGAAGGGTATATACTTGAATAATAGAGCCTTAAAAAGAGGAGGTCCCATGGATCGCTCAACATTGGTTCTGCCCCCCACGACCTTGGCAGGTTGGCACGCCCTCGTCGCAGAGGCCGAATATAAAGAAACCCTTCAATTAAGCGAGGATCTTGAAAGTTACCTCGTTTTTCTCCTGATTCGCTTCACAGAAAATGCTGCCTTTTCAGAACGTGTTCTTGCGCTTGATTTTTTAAATGGCCTCAATGCCAGTGGGCAGCATCGCCAAGCCCTCCTGCGGGATGTGGGGGATGCTTGCCTGTTGTATGCGGGTTTTTTCCCAAAACGGGCCATCAATTGGCGGGTCTCATTTCGCTATGTCGTTGATCTTGGCCAAACGGCTTATTCAACCTTGTCCGATGCGGAGTATGATCAATTTTCTTCGGTTTATGCAAAGCTCAAAGTCCATTTTATCAGTCTGATGGATGTTTTATTGGCAATCCGCGAATATACCGCCCCGCATTTGCTGCCACAAGAAGCTAGGGCAATTTGGCAAGCGACTGGGAGTCAGGTTGCGTATGAAGTCCTACATCAGTATGATCGGTAGTATGAAATTTACTACTCAGTCTTTTTATGGGAACGTCCACTGTTGGCCAATCTTGAACGAAAAATTGTCTCAAAGTGCTCATGTATTTCTATACACTGTGCCCCTTTTCGAAAATTTTTCGTCCAACCTTGGTTCAACATTGAACGTTCTCTTAACTTCACCATCCTGGCTGAGTAATAACATATGAAGAGTTTATTGGCCCTGTTAATCGTCCTATTTGCCTTGTTGCAATATGAGCTGTGGTTTTCGCCTGGAGGAATGCGGCAGATGGCGCAATTGCAAAAGCAAATTGATGTGCTCAATAAAGAAAATCAACGTTTGATCCAAAGAAATCAAGTCTTAGAAGCGGATATTACTGATTTAAAAAATGGTCAGGAAACCGTCGAAATGCATGCAAGAAATGACATGGGGATGGTTAAACAGGGGGAGACCTTTTATCAAATTGTGCAGTAGACTTCTTTCAAAACCTTCGTCTTTTGCGCAATTTCTGTGTTGCATAACCTTCTTCGCTGCGCTCTATAAACTGCGCTGCTCGAAGGCTTATGCGCCTTGAACTTGCACAAAATACTAGGTTTTGAAAGAAGTCTAAAAATGTTACCTTTTTACCAAGAAATCCCCTATCAATCTCCCGAAGTCTTATTTTCAGCCTTTCATCAAGAACCTTGGGCTATTTTATTGCATTCTTCCTTAATTGATCCACACTGTGGACGATACAGTTATATTGCCTTTAATCCTTTCTTAAGATTAACTTCAAGTTTATCAAAACAAGATCCCTGGAATGAGCTCCGATCAAAATTATCTGAATTTTCTTTTAAAACGCATGAAAATTTACCGCCTTTCCAAGGCGGTGCCATGGGATATTTAGGTTATGAAATGGGGCATCATCTTGAGAAGCTTAAACAACTTCCTGATGAATTACATTTTGATGACATGATGATTGGTTTTTATGATTGTGTCATTGCATTTGATGAGCTCAAGAAAAAAGCTTGGATTTTTTCATCAGGATTTCCTGAGAAAGTAGATGAATTACGAGAAAAACAAGCTTTACTTCGAATGGAAGCCTGTTTGAAAAAGATGAAAGATTGCGAACCGTTACAGCTAGTTTCCAATCTAAGTCAGCCTATCTCGAATGTTTCACCACAAGCCTATGAACAAGCTGTTCAAAAAGTCATTGATTACATCCATGCTGGTGATGTGTTTCAAGTGAATCTTTCGCATCGATTTTCAATGCCATTTTCACGTCAACAAACTTACCCCTTATATAAAAAACTCTGTGAAATAAATCCAGTCCCTTTTTCAGCCTATTTAAATTTTGAGGGTAGTGTGATCCTTTCTGCCTCGCCTGAGCGATTTTTAAAATTGGAGGGTCGAAAAATAGAGGGGCGTCCTATTAAAGGAACGCGGCGACGCGGTGCCAATCTTCAAGAAGATCAAGCTCTGATGGATGAATTAATTGCGAGCGAAAAAGATCAGGCAGAAAATACGATGATTGTGGATTTGGTTCGTAATGATTTATCAAAAGTTTGTCGTCCCTATAGTATTCGCGTGACGCAATTATGCCAATTAGAAACCTGCCCCAGTGTTCATCATTTAGTTTCTGCAGTTGAAGGAGAATTAAAGGATGGTGTTCAAGCGATCGATGCGGTGATGGCTTCTTTTCCCTGCGGTTCAGTGACAGGCGCGCCCAAGATGAGAGCCATGGAGATCATCAGTGAATTGGAAGGGCAAGCCCGCGGCCCATATTACGGCAGTATTCTTTACATTGGGTTTGATGGTTGTATGGATAGTTCAGTGATCATTCGAACATTATTAATTAAAGATGGCTTATTGAGTTATCAAGTTGGCGGCGGTATCGTCAGTGACTCTGATCCGTGTGCGGAATATGAAGAGACTTTGGTGAAGGCAAAGGCGTTGAAGTGTTTTTAAAGGCAGCATCAAGCAGCTGAGAGGACTGTCATCCCGGGATTTAGTGGTTCTTCATAGGCTAGTTCTTAAGAGGAGAGAAAATAGGCGTCAAGCCAGACTGCAAGCGGCCTCGGCAGCGATCTCGTTTGGGGTGAGATCGCTTTGCAT
>JAKBBU010000048.1 GCA_021808365.1 Pseudomonadota bacterium | reverse complement strand
AATGTGTTAGAATTTTTTTGTTCCATTCGAATCTCTCCTAATTTGCTTTGATAATTAAATTATCTGAGATTTCGAATGGAATTTCAATACAAATCAATACGTTGCTAAAGATCCTACCTATGAGTGGTTCTTAGCGCGTACTCGCGCGTTAGAACCACTTAATACCCGGGATCCAGAAAAATAAAAAAAGATTTCTTCATTTTTTAACATCAAGCTGCCTTCGCAAGCGGTACGATTTTTAACTTTTTCTTAGATTTACTAATCAGCCATACGTCATATTGCGCCTGTAAATTAATCCAAAAATCGATACTTGTACCAAGTAGTTGCGATAACCGAAGTGCCATCTCAGGGCTTATTCCAGTGTGCCCATTAATCAAACGTGATAAGGATGTTCGCGTAATACCTAGCCGCATAGCAGCTTCTGTCACGGATAGACTGGCTCCGTCAACGAGAACATCTTTGACATGTTCGCCAGGATGTAAGGGTTGATGCATTAACATAGTTCACCTCAATGGTAATCAAGGTAATCCACCAATATGGCATTATTACCTTCAAATTGATAAATCACTCGCCAGTTGCCATTCACTGCTACAGCATAATTACCTTGTGACTTTCCGCTGAGTTGATGGAACTGCATACCAGGCAGATTCAGATCTTCAGGATAAACTGCAGCATTAAGTCTTTGTAAAATAAGGGTCAGTCGTTTCGTGTGGTGCGGTTGAATACCTCTGAGTGAGCCCTCCTCAAAAAACTTTTGAAGTCTCTTATGCTTCCAGCTTTTGATCATAATGTGTAGTGTAACATAACAGTATACAAATAGCAAACAGTCGAACCTTAAACCGCCTTCTTCCCAAACACCAAACTATCCTCCTTAAACTGCACATAAACCGTATCGCCCGGCAAAAATTCACCGCTTAAAATTTGTTGAGCGAGAGGATTTTCCAAATATTGTTGAATGGCGCGCTTCAAGGGGCGGGCGCCGTATACGGGATCAAAACCGACCTTGCCTAAATAATTCAGAGCAGCGTCGTCGACGACGAGCCCGAGATCACGATCGCGTAAACGCATGCGTAAACGCTCGATTTGAATTGTCGCAATAGCGCGAATGTGCGTCGCATTCAGGGCATGGAAAACGACAGTTTCATCAATACGATTAATAAATTCCGGTCTAAAATTTTGTGCAACGACATCAAGTACAGCGCTTTTCATCATGGCGTAATCCTTTTCGCCTGATAATTCTTGGATCAACGTTGAACCTAAGTTGGAGGTGATTGCGATCACAGTATTACGAAAATCAACCGTTCTACCCTGACCATCGGTTAAACGGCCATCGTCCAAGACTTGCAGGAGGATATTAAATACATCGCTGTGCGCTTTTTCAATTTCATCGAGCAAAATGACAGAATAGGGTTTTCTTCGAATCGCTTCGGTTAAATAGCCACCTTCCTCATAACCGACATAACCAGGAGGAGCGCCAATTAGGCGTGCAACAGAATGTTTTTCCATAAATTCGGACATATCAATGCGAACGATGGCATCAGCGCTGTCAAATAAAAATTCGGCGAGTGCTTTACATAATTCTGTTTTACCCACCCCTGTAGGCCCGAGAAATAAAAATGAACCTATGGGGCGATGTGGATCTGCCAATCCTGCGCGTGAGCGGCGAATGGCATCTGAAACAACTTTCACCGCTTCATTTTGGCCGATCACGCGGGCGTGGAGAGCATCTTCCATGCGCAAGAGTTTATCGCGTTCACCTTCCAATAATTTTGACACAGGAATATGTGTCCATTTTGAAACAACTTCAGCAATTTCGCCTGAAGTGACTTTATTGCGCAATAATTGCGTTTCTTGTTGCTCAGCTTGCGCAGCCAGACTTAATTGTTTTTCAAGCTCAGGAATTTTGCCATATTGCAGTTCAGCCATGCGGCTTAAATCACCGGCACGGCGAGCGGCTTCTAATTCAATTTGCAAGCGATCCAAGCCCTCTTTGAGGTGTTGTGTGCCTTGAACCGCAGCTTTTTCAGCCTTCCAAATTTCTTCTAAATCAGAATATTCTTTTTCAAAAACGCGGATCTGATCTTCTAAAATGGCTAAACGTTTTTTCGAGGCTTCATCATGCTCTTTTTTTAAGGCTTCACGTTCAATTTTATATTGAATTAAACGGCGCTCAAGGGTATCTAATTTTTCAGGCTTAGAATCCATTTCCATACGAATACGGCTTGCGGCCTCATCCATGAGATCGATGGCTTTATCAGGCAATTGCCGATCGCTGATGTAGCGATGCGATAAGGTTGCCGCCGAAACAAGGGCCGGATCGGTGATTTCAACGCCATGATGTAATTCATAGCGAGCTTTGAGACCCCGTAAAATCGCGATCGTATCTTCCACCGTGGGTTCATCAACCAACACTTTTTGAAAACGGCGTTCCAATGCAGCATCTTTTTCAATGTATTTGCGATATTCATCTAGCGTTGTTGCACCCACGCAATGCAATTCACCGCGTGCGAGCATGGGTTTGAGCATATTGCCTGCATCCATTGCACCCTCGGCTTTTCCTGCGCCGACCATCGTGTGTAATTCATCGATAAATAAAATGACTTGACCTTCTTCTTGGGCCAATTCTTTGAGCACAGCTTTTAAGCGTTCTTCAAATTCACCGCGAAATTTAGCGCCTGCAATTAAAGCGCCCATATCGAGGGCTAATAAACGCTTATTTTTTAAACCTTCCGGTACTTCACCATTGACAATTCGTTGTGCCAATCCTTCTACAATCGCTGTTTTTCCAACACCAGGTTCGCCAATGAGGACGGGATTATTTTTTGTACGGCGTTGTAAGACTTGAATGGTTCGGCGAATAATATCATCGCGACCGATGACGGGATCTAATTTACCGCTGCGCGCACGTTCTGTGAGATCCAGGGTGTATTTTTTCAAACTTTGCCGTAATTCTTCAGCACCGGGATCATCGACGTTTTTTCCACCCCGTAATTTTTCAATGGCATTTCGGAGTGCATCAGCATTTAAACCTGCTTTTTGCAGTATTTTTGCGATATCACCTTTATCTTCAATAATTGCGAGAATAAATAATTCACTGGAAATATATTGATCGTGACGTTGTTGCGCTAATTTATCGGTCAAGTTGAGTAATCGATTCAGAGTTTGGGAGATTGAAACTTGACCATTACCATCTTGCATGCGAGGAAGATTGTCGAGTGCACGGCGAAGCTCATTGTTAAAGGTGGTCAAATTAACACCCGCTTGGGTCAGTAAATGCCGCGTGCTGCCATCTTCTTGATCCACGAGGGCTTTGATCACGTGAACGGGTTCAATTTGTGTGTGATCTTGACCTACGGCGATAGATTGAGCATCAGACAAGGCAGCTTGAAATTTTGTGGTTAATTTGTCGAGACTCATGGTGGTTTCCTCGATGGTGACTTCTTACTAAGATGGGCTTGATGAAGGGAATTTTCAAGTGTTTTTGGAATGATTTGATTTAATTGCTAATCTTGTTTATATTTAAATCAGAAAACGAGTGTGAGAGAAACCCAATGAACCCGCAAAAAGGCTTTTCCCTCATTGAATTAATGATCGTCGTCGTGATCGCGGCTATTTTAGTTCTGGTTGCGCTTCCCTCATACAACAACTATGTCGTTCAAACACGACGCTCAGAGGCAAAAACAGCCCTGCTCAGTTTAGCGGCAGAAATGGAGCGCTATTATAATCAAAACCAAAGCTATGCAGGGGCAACACTGGCCAATGTGAACAGCCCAACAGCAACACCCGATGGTTATTACAATTTACAAATCACAGCAGCAGGCAGCACGAGCTTTACCGTTCAAGCCGTGCCCACAGGCACGCAAGCGACGAGCGATGCAGCTTGTGCTAGTTTGACGTACGATCAGTTAGGGCAGAAGGGCGTTACGGGGACGAGCACGGTCGCGAATTGTTGGTAGAACGGGGTTCAAAAAACAAATTAATTGCCAAGATCACACTGCCTACTGTGATGGCAGAATCACCCACATTAAAAATCGGCCAGCTCCAGTGGCTGATGTGCCATTGAATAAAATCGATGACATAGCCGAGTGTGATGCGATCCCAGAGGTTGGCGAGTCCACCGCCGAGAATGAGCATGAGTGAGAAGGCTAACCATTTGCGTTCAGAGGGTATTCTGAGTAGCCAAATGATGATGCCTATACTGATTAATGTACAAAAGCTGATTAAAAACCAGCGTTGTCCGCCGTGAAGGTGTGATAAAAAGCTGAATGCTGCGCCGGTATTGTAGTCTAAGGTTAAATTAAAAAAAGATAAGATATACACGGGTTGGTGCATCATCAAATGTGAAACGGCCCAGATTTTGGATGTTTGATCGAGCATGATGATGAGTGCTGCGATGAAAAGCCAGATGAGGTTTTTATAGTAGATTTTGGTATTAGACATTTTTTTCTCTCTTTTTAATTAAATCTCGTCATTGCGTTGCAGGAATTTAGGACTTCATCATCCCGGGATTTATTAGGAGCCGTCATTCCCGCGGAGGCGGGAATCCAGTCTTATTAAAAAGAGATTTCTCCTTATGAAAAAATCTTTTTTTATTTCCTGGATCCCGGGTATTAAGTCTTTCTAAGCGAGAGTACTCGCTAAGAAAGACTAAATCCCGGGATGACAGCGGTGGGGGATGTCCCGTATTCTAAGCAAACTCACGCTTTTCACCTTCTTTCCCACACACATTTTCAACACACCGTCCACATAATTCAGGGTGGTCACTATTATGCCCTACATCGCTACGATAATGCCAACACCGTTGGCATTTGGGGTCAGAGGAGGGTTGAATCGAAATTTTTAATTCAGACGTGATCTCAACAGCATCTTTTGTGGCCTTGTCGAGTCTTTCAAGTTTTGCACTTGAGGTAATCAACACAAACCGTAATTCATCACCTAATGTTGCCAATAAGTTGTAAATACGATCATTGGCATAGAGAATTACATTGGCTTGGAGACCAGAGCCAATCAGGCCTGATTTACGTTTTTCTTCAAGTAATTTATTGACAATTTCTTTAATTTTGATCATTTCATTCCACATGATTTGATCATTATCTAGCATTCCACCTACGTTCATCTCCATTCCTGTTTTGTCGTCTGTCCAATAAGATAGTAATTTATGCCATTGCTCAAAAAATACAGACTGTTCTTTTTCCCCTGGCAAATATGTATAAATTTCTTCAGCCGTAAAACTTAAAATCGGTGCAATCCAACGCACAAGAGCCTGGAGCACATGATACATCGCCGTTTGTGCTGAGCGTCGGCCGCGACTGTTTTTTTGCATCGTGTATTGGCGATCTTTAATGATATCCAAGTAAAAACTGCCTAAATCGATTGAACAAAAATGATGAATTTTTTGAGTGGCTAAATGAAATTCATAATTTCCATAATCCGTGATGATGTCATTTTGTAAATCGTAAGCCTTATTGAGAATAAAACGATCTAATTCAAGTAATTGATCCATAGAAACTTGATCCGTCGCTGGATCAAAATCATGAATATTCGCCAACAAAAACCGCGCTGTATTGCGGATCCGGCGATACACATCGCTCAAACGCTTCATGATTTCATCGGAAAAACGTACTTCATTATGATAATCCGCAGACGCGGCCCAGAGGCGAAGTAAATCCGCGCCAAAGGTTTTCGTCGCTTTTTCAGCGGATACAATATTGCCGAGAGATTTCGACATTTTATAACCCTGGCCATCGACGGTATAACCATGAGTTAACACAGCGCGAAAAGGCGCTTGTTTTTGCATCGCTATCGAAGAAAGTAATGAACTTTGAAACCAGCCACGATGTTGATCCGAGCCTTCTAAATATAAATCAGCGGGAAATTGTAATTCCTTATGTGTTTTTAAAACACATTCATGCGTCACGCCCGAATCAAACCACACATCCAAGACATCATTTAATTTATCGTAATTTGCAGCTTCTTCACCGATTAGCTCTTCAAGCGATAAATCAAACCAGGCATCAATTCCAAATTGTTCAACACGTTCAGCAATTTTTGGAATTAATTCACTCATGCGAGGATGCAATTCACGCGTTTTTTTATGCAAGATAAAGGGAATTGGCACACCCCAGGCGCGCTGCCGTGAAATACACCAATCGGGACGTTGATCAATCAGCGCTGCAATACGTGCTTGGCCCCATGTAGGTACCCATCGTACATTTTTGATTTCTTCAAGTGCATCTCGACGTAAGTAACTATTATCCATGCTGATGAACCACTGTGGCGTGGCTAAAAAAACCAAGGGCGTTTTATGCCGCCAACAATGCGGATAAGAGTGTGTGATTTGTGCTTGTGCGACGAGCGTATGTTTTTCTTTTAATATAGCAATAACAGGATCATTGGCTTTTAAAATATTTAAATTCGCAAATAAGGGGACATCATCGTGATAACAGCCATTTTGGCCGACAGGATTGGTCAAGGATAATTGGTATTTTAAGGCGACCACATAATCTTCCTGACCATGTGCAGGAGCGGTGTGCACGCAACCGGTACCTGCATCGGTGGTGACATGATCACCCAGCACAATCGGCACAAGGCGATCATAGAAAGGATGATGCAGTTCGAGGCCTTCTAATTGTGTACCTGGGGTTTGTCCACGGACGCAATAGCGCGCGATCCCATAGCGATCCAGTGTGGCTGTTAATAGAGATTCCAAAATCACAAAAGATTCTTTGCCTTGTTCTGTTTCCACGTCAACCAGCACATAGGCCAGCGTTGGGCTCAGTGCTACGGCTTGATTCGCAGGTAATGTCCAAGGTGTGGTGGTCCAAATGATCACGGAGACTGGCTGAGTAGAGGAAGCGACACCAAAAATTTGGTTTATTTTTCCCGGATCAACAGCGCGAAAACGCACATCGATCGACGGTGAAGTTTTATCCTTGTATTCTACTTCCGCCTCTGCAAGTGCTGACGAGCAATCGATGCACCAATGTACAGGTTTGCTGCCTTGTTGAATGTGCCCATTTTCATAGATTTTCCCCAAGCTTCGGATCACATTAGCTTCAAAGACGGGATCCATCGAGCAATAATAATGTTCCCAATCTCCAAGAATTCCCAGTCGTTTAAAATCGGCCAATTGAAGTTTAATTTGTGAAGCAGCATAGTCGCGACAGTGTTGGCGAAATTCTTTGGCCGAGATTTTGACGCCAGCTTTCCCGACTTTTTTCTCGACATTCAATTCGATGGGCAGTCCATGACAATCCCAACCCGGCACAAAAGGTGCGTCCAAACCATCCAAGGTTTTGAATTTGACGACGATGTCCTTGAGGACTTTGTTCATCACGTGGCCGACATGAAGTTGGCCATTGGCATAGGGTGGACCGTCGTGGAGAATAAATTTATCCCGCTTTTCTTCCTCGCAACGTTTGCGTAGTTCCTTATAGAGGCCTTGCTCTTCCCATTGTTTGAGCAGGGCAGGTTCGCGCTCAGCCAAGTTGGCCTTCATGGGGAAGCCTGTCGTCGGTAGGTTTAAGGTCGATTTATAATCTTGCATGCCGGGATCCTTTTTTAAGACCCCGAGTATAAATTATTCGGCTGGAGGACTCTAGGGGGAGTTAGGAACAGGAGAGATGAGATTATTAGAGTTTGAGGTAGGTTCGGGAGCAGGCGCTAATAAACTCAACGAAGAAAGTCGTTGTTCTAAGGTAGGGGTATATTGGCCATATGTAGCACCGTTTTTAATCAAGAGGTTGTAAATGTCCTGAGACTTATAGGCATAGGCATAATCAAGAGGGGTAAAACCTTGATGGTCAGTTGCATTGACATTTGCGCCGTTTTGAAGAAGAAGCTCGGTAATTTCATAATTACCCTTATATACAGCTACAAGAAGATAAGAGCTATGTGGGTAAAATTGACTATTTGGACTAAAACCGATATCAAGTATGTACCGAACTGGCATAGACTTTTGTTTATCTATAGCGAGATGAAGAAGATAACCCAAGGTATCAAGATATTTCTCAGCATGATTTTTTATTTTTTTGTGAAGAAGTATAAAATACTTCTCAACATCTTTTTCATTATAGTCTGTTGATGGTATCTGTAGTGTAAGGTAGTTAAGAGCATTATTAATGCTATTTGGGAGCATAGCTTCACCTTTATAGGACATAATTTATGCGACACTGTATCTAATATCTTCTAGAAACTCAATGAGTTTTAGGTTCTAACCGGTTGGTTTTGTAAAAGTTTAGATACTTTGAAAGGGAATTAGAAAGAATTTTTCGGCGATGAATATTGTTCAAGATCGGATGTTGGTATCAAATCTTCTAGGTCATCATATAATTCATATGTAAATGCCAGTTCAATCGTTAGCTCTCTGACAGGAGAATGCGCAGATAATAAAATTTTGGCAATAGTGAGGTCTTTAAAGATAATTGCCTTTTCAAGTGCGGTAAAGCCTTCCTCATCCTCAGTATCAAGTGCAGCACCATGGAATATGAGAATCTTAATAATATGAGGGTTTCCTATCAAAACAGCGAGATGAAGTAATGGTGATCGAACTCCATAATATTGATTCGGATTGACACCCGCACAAAGTATCCAATAAACGGCTAGAAAGTTTTGATGGAAAATAGCATTGATGAGATCCTGCAGGGTATATTCCTGTAGAGCTCTACGTTCTTTTGACCATATTATAAGTGCCATTCTTTCCTCCAACCTGTTTATTATTTACACGACGAGCAGTATATTAACTAATACTTGTTAGGAAATCAAGAGGTTGGTAGTTGGTTTGGATTTTTACCTTTTTTGCAGGCAGGAGAGTAAATATGACCCTAATATGAAAATGTAGACGAAGGTTCTTCTGGCTCACGAGCGGCGTTAATAGCCGCTTCTAAGTGTTCAAGTACGCCCTCTTGCTGTGCAAATTCTTTAATTTGATCATTGACCGGGGCGCCCAAGAAAATCAAGATAAAAATATTCCGGAAATTTTTACTTTGAATCGCCACTGTTAGTGCAGTAATGAGACTATTTTGGTCAGGGCGGAAAATATCAAGAACAGAGTGAGAGGAGGCATCTTGGGGTGTTTCTTCCGACATAGTATCTCCCAACGGTTCGTTATTTAAAAAAGAGAATATCTAAAGTTTTAGGAAAGGTCAAATTGGTTTTTAATTTTTCCGATTGGTTAGTCAATTATGAAAAGATCAAAATCTAAAAGGAGATTGTATGTGTTCATCGCCGGGAGTTTCTACCATCGAGCGCTGTGCCTGTGGATGGACATAATAAGTTAGCATGTGGATCATAGGGTTTTGTCTGAGGTAAGTTGCATATTCCAGTGGAGTATTACCTGCTTGATCTTGGGCATTGGGGTTAGCACCGGCCTGTAACAGTCTGAAGACGATTCCTGGAGAATTTTGCAGTACGGCCAAATGAAGCAGGGTGAGCAGTTGTTCTGTATAACCTGCATTGGGGTTGACATAAAGAAGCAATTGTTCAACTTCACCCTCATCGTTCTGTATTGTTGCATTCACCAGAGCTTGAAAACCATCTTGGGGTTCCTGATCAGGAGAATAAGAATAAATTTTTTCTGACATGGTAATCTTTACTTTTTTATTATTGAATCGCTAATAATACCTAACGATTGTATAAATGTCAACAGACCCTAAGGTCCAGGAGAAGGCTGTTCGAATATATCTTCAGCCTGTGGTGCTATAGGTGGTTGAGATGGTGTGATTTCGAGACCGACGTGTCTTGCAATACTCCGTGTTTGTTCATCAATTGGAGCTCCGAAATTAAGCAGAATATTTACAGCGTCGAGCCGTCTGAGGGTAACCGCATAATCAAGTGGACTAAGGCCATTGTTCTCTTCTGCCTCTAGGTCTGCACCTGACGATAAGAGTAGATAAATGATAAAGAAATTATCCATGCCTATGGCTAAGTGAAGGAGTGTCAGTCCATTTTCTGTATAACCTGCATTTGGATGAATGCCAGCGCTGAGTAGTTGCCCAGTTTCTGATACATCTCCTTTTAAGACAGCATCTAAGAGTGCTTGAAAAGTATGGGGAGGAGGAAGCTGACTTTCTGGGGTAGGCCAGTAGATGGGTTTTGACATAAGCAGTCTCAGGTAATTATTATTCAGCTAAAACATTACCAAATGCTTGTTTTAAAGTCAATAGGTTGGTATATACCCGAAGCGAATGAGTTTTCGGGTTTTATTTCTCCATTTTGAGGCCATCTTGAAACGTTCTTCAATCGAAAAAGCTCAAAATATGTCTAATATTCCTGCGCTTTTTCTCAATCAGAACGTTCCAATCTGATCTCAAACTGGAGCTTAAAACACCGAAAACTCATTCGCTTCAGGTATATAAAATCAAATTTCAATAATCCTCTGAACTTCAGGGTTTGAATACTCTGCCTTTCCAGACTCTACAAACAAATTGCTTAAGGGGCGATAAATACTCTCACTGTGCACATGCCCGCAAAGCACCCAGAAGTTCACATCTTTATGTTCTTTGGCTGTTTTTAATAATAAATCACCCATGACTTTTGAACTAAAAAAAGGTAAGTAATCATCAGAACTGATTTTCCCTTCATAAAGGCAATTTTCTTTAAAAGGCGGAACATGCAAAAGAATGATGATTTTTTTCGGGTGTTTTAAGAGCACCTCAGATAAATTGGCTGCCAATTTTTTTGCATCTTCATCGGCGAGCGATTGCATTTTATCGAGTAATGACATTTTCCCTAAGTGATTTGCTTGAAGTAAATCATTAATCATTCGGCAATCATTTAATACAACATTGCTTTGGACATAATCTCCATAACGCCCATCCGCCCAAGCATCTTGGCCCATTAAAATAACATCTTCGTTCAAATACACTGGGCCACAATAAGCCAGACCTTGAAGTAAGGGATTTTGTCGCATGCTCGCGATGATGCGATCTCGAACATGATCAATTTTTCCTTTATAAAAATCATGATTGCCCAGCACAAAATAAATCTTTTTCTTTAAGACGCTAACCATTTCTTCCAAAATAGGTATGATCGATGGTGCTTCTGCAATATCGCCTGTGATGAGTGCGGCATCAAAGTTATTCAAAAGGAGCTCACGATAAAAATCATTGCGTTCTTCCGGTGAAAGAAAATTAAGATGAATGTCAGTCAGCCAGGCGAGTTTCATAGGGGCTCCTTCGGGTATTTTTTCTCACATTAATCAGCTACAGTGAAGGCTGCATCAATGCCACAACACGCATTGATGCAGCCTTCACTGTAGCTGATTAATGTGAGAAATATAGCCTATTGTAATCAAGATGAATACTGAATCTAGAAAATAAATCCCTTTTAAGACTGGATCCCGGGTATTAAGTTGTTCTAAGCGAGAGTACTCGCCAAGAACAACTAAATCCCGAGATGACGTAACCCTTACAGCAATGACGACATTTAATTTTCGTCCGGTACGAGTATATTCAATTGTTATTTTTCTCCTAAATTTACAATCTTTCGTATTTGATCAAGAATTATTTTCTCTCGGCTTCCCCGCTCATTTGAATAATTCAAATGTCCTGGTAAAGCTTGAATAAATTTATCATCAATCATGATTGATGAGAATTCAGATGAAAGATATTGCTTTAAATGATCTGACTCATTCAATAGCTCATTCACAATTTCAGGTCTACCATCAAGAACAGAAATAATATCTTCCAAGTCGTGACTTGATAAAAAATCTTGGTTGCCGCGATCTTTAAAAGCTTCTAACTTGGTCGCTAGAAAATAGGGGGCAGAAATAATTTTTATTTGGATAGAATCGTTTATTTTTTTATAGATCGGGTTTGATAAGGCTTCTTTATACCATGTGTTAGAAAATCCTAATACATTTTTGTGTGTTGGCATAATATCAACTAAAATTCCATCGCAATCCCATCGACATAAAGGATGCTCGCCAAAAACCACTTCTTTAAATCCCTTTTGTCGCAGTTTTTCTCCTAAAGCATAATATCTGGCTTTGGTGATTATATTGATAATGCAGTCAACATCAATTGTAAATCGTACATCTGGGGCTGCTTTGTCTGTTATTAGCAATCCTGTGATGCAACCACCCACAAAAGTTACTTCATCACAGAGCTCTTCGAGACGATTTGCTATAAAAGAAAGCAACTCAAGATTTCGTTGAGTAAAATTTCTATTCATATGGTATCACCTCTCTGATTTATTAACCTTTGATTTTAGCATTTCAGATAGCTTTTTTATTGCAATTTGTTTTTCTCTTGCCCGACCTGAACGAATGGCATCAAGCAGAGTTAACAAATCATAGAATACAGGATCTGGATATTTACTGATTGATTTGGGAACCGATGAATATAACGGCATAAGTGAAACACCTCTTTCCTGACCTTCTGCATAGGGCCAGACTGGTATTGGATCAGACCCTAGAGAAATTTCACCTTTAAAACTAGGTGCAGCATAACTTGTACAAACACCACGCGTCATTTCTCCTAATTTGCTAGGAAGGATATATTTAAGCGCGTGGATAAAAAATTCTTCACAGGCTTGAATAATAGGCTGAGGTTTACTTGGAGGATGATAGGGAGTAATTAATCTACAAGCAACCAATCGTTTGAGCGCACTGTTTATTTGAGAAGGGCTTAGGCATAACTCAACGGCAATGCTGTTTTGAGACCAGTTTTTGCCATCTGGATAGGCAATAAGCTTGACTAGAACAACGATATCTTGGGGTTTAATTACCATCTATTTTCTCCATTTCATATTCTAGATTCTAGAATATGAAATAAATTTTATCAAGAGCCTTTTGCGGTTTATTCGTAATTCGCAATTCGCGAATCGCGAATGATAGAAATATTTCGATATATAAAAAATATATCTTATTGATTTTTATTGTAAAAAATTATTTATTCGGGTTCTTCTCCGGTCTTGTGAGGTACTAAGTTGTTCATTTATAGAACATCGGCACCTGCTCCGGCGCAGAGAGTTGTCGGATTTTTAATTTAAAATACTCTGTATCGTGAATACCTCGTGCTCTTTT
>JAKBBU010000047.1 GCA_021808365.1 Pseudomonadota bacterium | reverse complement strand
GGTACCAGGGAAGGCTGCACCAATGCCACAACACGCATTGGTGCAGCCTTCCCTGGTACCGACAAACATTAAATTAAATTCGGGAAATAGTATTACAACGATGCAAAGTTGTTCGATGTGCGAGAATCGCTGCGGTCGACACCAGACCCAAGCTGGAAAAATTTAACCACTTTTTCTAACTCATTGTAAAAGAACACTAAAAAAACAACGAATAAAAACCCACAACTTATCCACAGCTTACCCCCACGTTTTGATCTTGTAATCTTACCCAAAACACTCTATCTTGTGGTCAATACACTAATTTACCACTACATCTTGTGGTTACGGAGAAATCATGCCTGATACAATGCTTACAAAACACCCTACCAACAACCCGAACGAAAACCTCGAGGTTGGCGAACTCTACGTCATCACCCGCGAAGGCAAGCCCATTCCCTATGATGACGAACGCATCCGAAATGCTATCATGCAAGCCTTCCTCGCCACGGCAAAAGAACAAGGCGATGCCAGCCACTCAAGCCGCATCCATACCCTTGTCGAGCAACTCACCCGCGATATCACCAACACCTACAAACGCCGCAACCCCCACGGCGCTGTCATCCACCTTGAAGACATTCAAGACCAAGTTGAACTCACCCTCATGCGCGCAGGGGAACGCGAAGTTGCTGCTGCCTACGTCATCTACCGAAACGAACGTCGCAAAGCACGCGAAGCAGCTCAACCCCAAGTCAAACCCATCATCCACGTCACACAAAGCGATGGCAGCAAAACACCGCTCGATCTCAACTTCATCACCAAACGTATTGAAGAAGCCTGTGCTGATCTCGAAAATGTCGATCCTGCTCTGATTCGGAAAGAATTTGAACGCAACCTTTATGATGGCATTCCTGCTTCCAATCTCAATGAAGCCCTCGTCATGAGCGCACGCACTCTCGTTGAAAAAGAGCCTAACTATACCTACGTTTCAGCCCGTCTCTTATTCAATGAATTGCGTGAAGAAGCCTTCACTTTTCTCGGATTAAAAACACCTGCTTCCACCAACGACATGCAAAAACAATTCGTTGACTACTTTAAAGCTTACATTAAAAAAGGCATTGAATTAAAACGCCTGAACCCAGAACTCGCGCGTTTTGATCTCGATACAATCGGTGCAGCACTCAACGCCAAACGTGACGGACTCTTTACCTTCCTCGGTCTACAAACCCTCTACGATCGCTACCTCATCCATAATGAAGGGATCCGTTTTGAATTACCACAAGCTCTCTTCATGCGTGTCGCCATGGGTCTTGCACTCGAAGAAAAAAATCGCGAAGAACGCGCAATTGCCTTCTACAACTTACTCTCTTCCTTTGAGTACATGAGCTCAACGCCAACGCTCTTTAATTCAGGGACACTGCGTCCACAGCTTTCCAGTTGTTTTTTAACGACGGTTCCTGATGATCTCGATGGTATTTACAGCGCGATCAAAGACAATGCCCTCCTCTCAAAATATGCCGGTGGACTTGGAAATGATTGGACGCCTGTGCGCGCTATGAATGCTTATATCGAAGGCACCAATGGTCGATCACTCGGTGTAGTACCTTTTCTTAATGTCGCCAATGCTTCCGCTGTTGCCGTCAACCAAGGCGGTAAACGCAAGGGCGCCGTGGTGGCTTACCTTGAAATTTGGCACAAAGACATTGAAGAATTTTTAGAACTACGTAAAAATACCGGTGATGATCGCCGTCGTACCCATGATATGAACACTGCGATCTGGATCAATGATTTATTCCTTCAACGCGTCATCAATAACGAAGATTGGACGCTTTTTTCACCGGATGAAGTTCCGGATCTGCATGACCTCTTTGGAAAAGATTTCGAAAAAGCTTATGTGGCTTATGAAGCAAAAGCCAAAGCTGGCAAAATCAAAAACTTCAAAACACTACCCGCAACCACTCTATGGCGGCGTGCGCTCGGCATGTTGTATGAAACCGGCCATCCTTGGATCACGTTTAAAGATCCTTGTAATCTGCGTTCACCCCAACAACATGCAGGCGTCGTTCACAGTTCTAATTTATGCACGGAAATTACACTGAATACCTCGCGTGATGAAATCGCTGTGTGTAATCTTGGCAGCATCAATTTGCCTGCTCACATTGAAAATGGCCAATTAAACTTAAAAAAACTCGAGCAGACCATCACAGTAGCCATGCGGATGTTGGATAATGTGATCAATATTAATTACTACTCTGTACCACAAGCTAAAAATTCCAATTTAAAACATCGCCCTGTCGGCTTAGGGATCATGGGTTTTCAAGATGCTCTACATCAATTGCGCCTGCCCTATGCTTCAAAAGAAGCGGTTGAATTTGCAGATCGATCGATGGAAGCGATCAGTTATTATGCGATCAGCGCATCCTCTGATTTAGCGAAGGAACGCGGTACTTACCCAAGTTTTGAAGGTTCATTATGGAGTCAGGGAATTCTGCCCATTGACTCCATTGAATTATTGCGAAAAGCGCGTAGTAATGATTATTTGCAACAGGATATCCATACCACACTGGATTGGTCTTCCTTGCGCGAACGTGTGAAAAAACAAGGCATGCGTAATTCAAATACGATGGCCATTGCACCGACAGCCACGATTTCCAATATTTGTGGTGTTTCACAATCTATTGAACCCACCTATCAAAATTTATTCGTCAAATCGAATTTGTCGGGTGAATTTACTGTAGTCAATCCTTACTTGGTTCATGATTTGAAGCGTCTCAACCTCTGGGATGATGTGATGGTCAATGATCTGAAATATTTCAATGGCAGCGTTCAACCGATTACACGTATTCCTGATTCACTAAAAACCCTGTACGCAACTGCCTTTGAAGTGGAGCCACATTGGCTGATTGAGGCAGCGTCCCGTCGACAAAAATGGATCGATCAAGGACAATCGTTGAACCTTTACATGGCTGAGCCCTCAGGCAAAAAATTAGATGCCATGTATCGCCATGCTTGGTTGATGGGTTTGAAGACAACGTATTATCTGCGCAGCTTGGGCGCGACCAGTACTGAAAAATCAACGATCACAGATCGGGTTTTAAATGCTGTCGCTGTCACAACACTAGCAGATGCACCGAAAGCCTGTGCAATCGATGATCCTGATTGTGAGGCTTGTCAGTAATTAAAATGATATTGGGTTAGCGCTTCGCGCGTAACCCAACGTTCAACTAGAAAAAAAGAGGTAATTATGAGTTGGAATGACGATATCGCTTTAGCTGCACGTCCGGCACGCACAGATTCATCAGCATCAGAACCTGCGCGCCGTTCAACTGGCCTTGAAGAAATTCGAATGGGTGCAAAACGGCTCACGGTGGAAGACAAACAAATTATTAATTGTCATGATGCCGATCTCAATCAGCTCGCCCCGTTTAAATACAAATGGGCTTGGGAGGATTATTTAGCTGCTTGTGCCAACCATTGGATGCCCAATGAAATTGGCATGGCAGCGGACAGAGCTCTTTGGGATAATCCCAATGGACTGATCGACGATGAACGCCGTATTATTAAACGTAATTTAGGCTTTTTCTCGACGGCAGATTCCTTGGTCGCGAATAATTTAGTCCTAGCCGTGTATCGACACATTACCAATCCTGAATGTCGCCAATACTTACTTCGCCAAGCGTTCGAAGAAGCCCTACACACCCATGCTTATCAATATATCATTGAAAGTTTAGGTCTGGATGATGGTGAAATTTTCAATATGTATCGTGAATTACCTTCGGTTGCAAAAAAAGCTACTTGGGCATTGCGCTTTACACAAAGTCTGAGTGATCCCACATTTCAAACAGGAACCCCTGAAGCTGATCAACGTTTATTGCGTGATCTCATTGCGTTTTATGTCGTTTTTGAAGGGATTTTCTTCTACGTTGGTTTCACGCAAATTTTATCCATGGGTCGCCGTAATAAAATGACCGGCACATCTGAACAATTCCAATATATTTTGCGTGATGAATCAATGCACATGAACTTTGGGATCGATGTAATCAATCAGATCAAGATCGAAAACCCACATTTATGGACAAAGCCCTTTCAACAGGAAATTATTCAACTGATCCGTGAAGGCGTTGAGTTAGAATATGAATACGCAATCGACACGATGCCTCGCGGTATTTTGGGTATGAATGCAGGGATGTTTAAAGAATATTTACAATTCATCGCCAACCGTCGCCTCGCGCAAATTGGTTTGGCTGAAGAATATCATGGTGCTGAAAATCCATTTCCATGGATGAGTGAAATCATGGATCTGAGAAAAGAAAAGAATTTCTTTGAAACACGAGTGACTGAATACCAAACCGGCGGAACATTGAGTTGGGATGAGTGATTGGGAACTATCCCGATTGGTAATCGTTCACAGCCTCTGAGTCGTCATTCCCGCGAAGGCGGGAATCCAGTCTTTCAAAAGGGATTTCTCCTTTTTTATTGAAGAAATCCTATTTTATTTCCTGGATCCCGGATATTAAGTCGTTCTAAGCACGAGTACGCGCAAGAACGACTAAATTCCGGGATGACCGGACGCTACCGTGAACAGTTACCTCGACTGAGCTGTTACCAAAAATGTTTTAATCTCAAGGTCTGCATGCTATGCCTGCTGCAGGAAAGTCGCGTTGACATCCACTCATCAACGCCCTATCTGTCCTATCTGGAAAAAGGTTGCTCTGGGTAGTCACAATATCCGCTGGAATTCCAATTTTTTTGGTCACGCGATCCATTTCAATTTTATTGTTTTCTTGCTGTTTTGTTGTATTATCGATAGCATTTAGATCTGTCGGCCGCTTCGCCAAACTGTCCATTTTCTCCTGATTGATCTCATGTCGTTTTGTAATTCCTTTCAAAGATAAACCAGCAAAAGTTAACAATGGAATAGCAACGACTAGTGCAGGACCTACCCCGCCAAAAGGTATGCTCGCAATGATCAATACAACACTAAATGTTATCACTGCTGCAGGTACTTTTCGACTCCAACATGAAATTTCGTTTGCTGATTTGACACATGAGTCAATATCATTGAGCGTAGGCACAGTTTTTTCAATCAAACCAGCAACTAAACTAAGATGTGATGTTAATTTTTTAGACTCTTTAGGCCCACAAAGCAACACATTAACCTGCTTTTCCTTTCCTTGTGAATCAATTTCTGTAGTTTTGGCATACCGATATGAACGAACTTCGCTTAACATGGAATACGCTGTCATCATCAACTGCTCATGATCACTCGATGAACTACGTTTTGACAAAGTCACCATGGCGCTAATAAATTCACGTTGAGCCTTGCAAAAATCTTGCTCGGCTTGCTCTTCTATTGAAGCATTTTTAGGAAGCGGTTCTAATTCAGCAATTATCCCTCGCATGTAAAAAGAAATAAGTTTATAGCTACCCTCTTCAGTCACTTCTTTAGAGATCTTAGCAACCTGCATGAGCTCTTCTAATTGATCAAAATACTGAATCACTTGTTCAAGTGTTAACCGAGCTATAAAACGATTCATTTCTCCTTGATAAAAAAGTGGCAACGACGGTAACCATTGCAAAAACGTCGAAATGCGTTCCGCTAACGCTAATTCCGAAGGATCTTTGGAATCCTTTAAACGATTCATCTCTTTAATTAATTTGTTTTTTTCTTCTGACGAATTACTTTTGATTATTTGAGCATTAGGAACAATGATATTTTCTGAATTTTCATCTGAAGGTTCTTTTTGCTCTTCCTGTTTTTCTGCATGCGAGGATTCTAGTTGCTTGATACATTGCTCTTGCACTTCAGGTTTTTCTTGAATGATTTCTTTTTTATCAAAAATTTTATTTGATTCTGTGCTTTTTTCTTGCTGAATTGTTAGTGGTCGTTCAGCCAAACAACTCACTTCCTCTTTATTTTTTTGTCGCTGCTGCGTTGCTGTTTTATGGGATAAACCAGCTGCGCCGACAATCATCATCCCAAGAGGTATCCCCAACCAGAGACCACTTAATGTACTGGCAGCGGTAATAAAAGCACCGACCAATATGAAAGCTTTATCTAATTTTTGCCCATTGTGTGAAACCACATTGGCTGAATCAATGCAATGATTGACCTCACCGACCGTAGGATTATCGTTGGCAATCAAATCAACAACTTGATCCAAATAAACGGTTAAGTCATGACACCGTTGTGGGGTTGCACGAAAGACATTTCTGTTTTGTTTTCTGTGATAAATTTCTTTACGCACTTGAGTTAATATGGCACATGCCGCTTCAAAACTCTCTTGAGAAAAAGAGCGCTTTATCAAGGCATCTATGAATTTAGATTGAACTTTTAAAAAAGCTTGCTCAGCCTGTTTTTCTGCTGAAGCCTTCTTTGATAGTGGTTTTAAAGCTGAAATTTTTCCACTCACATAGTGCACAAGAAATTCTTCATGACGTGCTTTTTCACTGATTTTCTCTTGATCAATCTCTTCTGAATTTTGTGAATAGTCGATATATTCCATTATTTTTTTAGAGATCTTAGCAACATTAATTAATGCTTCTAATTCTTGAAAGTTTTCAATGATCCTTTCCAAAGGCAACAGTGCGATAAAATGTTTGATTTTTTTTCTAGAAGAAGGTTCTAAGGAATACAACCAATCAAGAAAACTAAAAATGCGTTGGCCCAATTTTGAAGAATCTTCAGATTGATTGGCATAGACGATCGCATCAATCAATTTATTTTGAGCTTTTAAAAAGTTTTTTTGAATTTTTAAGTGAGGTAGTAAATCTTCATCGTTAGATAGCTCTGTGACTTTTCCATCCACATAAAGGTTCAAACATCGCTGAGCCATTGGATCTTTTGCAATACCAATCATTATGTTTAATTCATGAATATGCTGTAAAGTAATTTCAGAACGATCTAAAAGTTTATCAATAAAAGGTTTAATCTGCTGGTAATACAGTGGAGCAAGCTTCCTTAAATTCGCCATACATTGAACAAGCTGCTGTTCAGGAGAAAGCTCAGATAATTCTTGTGTAAGTAATGTCCCTTCCGTTAAAGAAATTTCAAGTTGCTCGTGTTCTTGCGAAGTTTTAGACGTGGAATCACTTATCACCAAAATTTCGCTAGATTGTTGGAAATCTTTGTTCGTAGACAGCTTAGTTAAAAAAGCAAATGGATCAGCATCTTTATCTTTGAGGCGAGCTAATAACCGACTTTCTAAAAAAGAATCAGCAGCATGGGATACAGACATAGTAACCTCTTTTTGTAATCTCTTAGCACTCTCAAAAAGTTCATTTTTTGAACAGTTTGTGAGGCTTTTTTTTTATGGTACAAACGATCCCTTGTTTTTATTAACTGACCAATATCAAGACAGCTGTGCAAGTTTAAAACGCTTCTAGATGTAAAGTCAATCGAAAGGTTATGTTTAGGGGTTAAAAAGCTGTTGGGTAAATTTTGCTCGATGCCTTCTCAGATCTAACTTTAAAAATTTAGCTTAATCTACAAATAACCTGAATTATGGATGAGAAAAAGCCGTCATTGCTGTAAGGGTTACGTAATTCGTTGATGATAGGCTGATATTTTAAAAATGCTACTCCCGTACCGCCAGCGCCAGGTATGCTGACTATTCTTGAAGGCTGTCATTGCATGAACTCATACACAGGTTTTTTATTTGGCGGAGGGAAAGGGATTCGAACACGTCCAGTCTCCATTTTAACTGTTTGATAAATAAAAATTTATCTGTCTTTCGTCCCCTCGAGGGTGAAAGGAGGAGATATGAAAGTAAACCAAAGTATATCAATACCTGAGACTAGCTCACAACCCCAGGGTAAGGATATAAAAAATGCCTCAAACTAACCACCTGCCCCTCTATGATGT
The DNA here is from genome assembly GCA_021808365.1 of Pseudomonadota bacterium. GTDB lineage: Bacteria > Pseudomonadota > Gammaproteobacteria > JAKBBU01 > JAKBBU01 > JAKBBU01. Next base: position 5,703 of record JAKBBU010000047.1, on the reverse strand, counting down.
CGAGTAAAACATCGAGTTGGTCACCTGAAAAGCCGTCTTCTATAAAGTCTGCTACTGTGATGTTTCTGAGGTGGCGGTGTGTGAATGGGGTAGTCATTTTGTTCTCCTAATACTTTGTTTTCTTACTGTAATGATAGTTCAACTCTTATTTGCATTCAAGTTAAATGCGCAAATTTAGTACGTTTTATTTTGATGGAACCTTGCAAATCAAGGGTAAGCTCGTTGTGTAGCCTACTGAGAGGTTTTTTGCCCTAGAAAAAGGCTTCCAAGGGGCTAGAAAGGGCTTTCAAGGCCAAAGGTAAAATTGGGGCGCAAAAGGATTTTACTGGTTAGAAAAACTCTCTTCTACGAGGCGGAATCCACCCACCCATTTAGCTAGTTGATCCAATTTGCTACCCTCAGTGGTGTTTAAAAGCCACAATTTCGAGGGCGAAAGAAGGGCGAATCGTACTCTAAAAAGGGCGAAATTCGGGCGAATGAAAGACCATGAAAGGCAACCAAAGACCATATGAGCGATTTAAAAAGAGTCGTTATCTCTTTGATATATCGTGGTCTTTTGTTGTCTTTGATGGTCTTTAGTGGTTTTGGGATTAGCGCTCCCTACGGGAGTCGAACCCGTGTGGTGCTAAAGCTTCAAAAGCATTTTTCCTGATCTTTGTGGTCAAGTGAAATCAGGAGGTTAAAACATTAAGTTGCTGACGAGTAATTCGGTAATTTTCCTACCTGTGCTTGCAAATGTTCTACTTGTTGCTTCAGTTGACGTATTCCATCCATGATCCCTATTCCAATACGGGTGCAATTTTCGGTAATGCTTCCAGAGTTTTCATCTTGTCTTAATTTTCAGTAGATAAAATAGAAACATCGGAGAAAAAAACTGGTCAATAACCAAAACCTAAAGCTCTGAAGAAAAGAATAATATTTAAGAGGTGCGTCATGCCAGGTGATCATGCAGATAAAAAAATACAATCGACTTCAGTCAGCTACGAACAATCGGAAGCAATGCTTCATTTCGAAAAAATAAAAAATTCTTCAGTCACTCAAACTCACCCGTCAAAAATGTCGAAAAAACAGACGAATGCAAATAACACTAAATCTTTTTTTATTAATCAAATCGACCTTATGAATCCAATAGGCGGCGGTGTTTTCGGTTCTGTGTTGCCAACAAATACAAAGGTCAATTTTGATAAAAAAATTAGGTCCATAAAAGAAACCAACAAATCCACAGAAATTACACATAAAACAAAATATAATCCCGAAGGAAGAAAGACAGAAGAAACAGAAACAAACCGTATAACAGGTCTAGAAATCAATATAAAATACGATTCGGAAGGAAAGAAAACTGAGCAAACAGAAAGGAACTACAATACAGGTCTAGAAATCAACATAGAATATGACTCAAACGAAAAAGAAACAGCTCGAGTGTCAAAAAATATAGAACTTGAAAAAATTAACAAGTACAAGAACCCTACTGAATTCGTAACAAAAGTTTTAAACGGAAATAATAAAACAGAACATACAAAAAATGAAATCAACAACATTAAAAAAGTTAACAAATCTAAAACTGGTGGTGCTAGATTAACAAAACCTCTAATAATAAATAACATAACTTTCGACAGAGCAGTCACCATGGAACGGATTAATGGCGCAACTTTAGCACAATATATAAAAGACAATGCTGATTTATTCAGGCATAATCCAAGTAAAATTGCAGAACTTAGCCTGGCTTTAATCGAAGTTTTAAAGCTATGTCATGCTGAAGGTGTGATTCACCATGATATAAAAGCAGATAATATTATCATTTGGATAGAAGATGGAAAATTTTGTGCAAAACTCGTAGATTTTGGCTTGTCTGTTAATAAAGGCTCCCGGGAAATCGGGGGAGCAATGCTTTTTGGCGCACCTGAATTGCTTTCTTATTCTATAACACCACCTCCTGCACATGTTAATCATGATTATTATTCTTTATTTACAAGCTTAATGTATGAATTTAATTGTAACAATATACCTCATAACTTGTTAGGCGCAGATCAAAAAAAATTAGATGCAATAAAAAATCCTAATAAATTCTACGCATTTTCAGTAAAAAATAAAAATACAAAAAATTCAAATGCGATTTCACAACTACTGTGTCCTAATACAAGTAAATTAGGTGAACATCATATTGATCAAATTGAAACTCAACTGAAAGAAATGGCTAATCAAGAAAATGCTCATGTTAAAAATGTTGTGATTGAAAAAAAACCTCAATCCATCGAGCAAGTCGAAAGAAAGCAAAAAACACCTGCTAAAAATCCAATGGAAATATTAGAATTACGTCATAAGCAAGTTCAACAATTGCAATTCAACACTCAAATTGAAAAACTTAATAAATATGCCGAAGAAAGCCAAGATCCAGAAGTTAAAAATAAAACAAAACATGCAATAACTGAACTTAAAACTGAGTTTGAAAGCGCTTCCACTAAAGAAGAAAGAGCAAATATCATTAAAGCTGCTACTCAAGCCAACGATGTCTGTGAAAATGCAGAAAAATTTAAAAAAGCACAAAAGATAACACCTAAAAATACAGTCAACCCAGAAACTAAAAACCTTAAAAAAGCAGCTGAATCTCTCGACAAAACTGCTAAATCTTCTGGTTTTAAGAAGGAACTCTGTTTTGCTTTATTAGCTGTCGGTGGTGCCATAACGTTCGGAGTCGGCTTTGTGACTGGAAATCCCTTTATAATGGGAGCAGGTATGGTGGGGATGCTTGCGGGCGGTGGCGGTTTAATAAGTATGGGGCTCTTCCGTTGTTGCTCATCGAATAAGAATGAGGATGATAATGACCTGAAAATAGTGGTAGTACCTCGAATCTAGTGATTGATAATAAAATATGCTAGAGTTCCAAACCGTAGCAATCCCTCGATTTATCAGGAAAGTTAGGCGCTTTGCCTTATGCTGGTCAGAAATTCAAAACAGTCCTAATCTCGAGGGCGAAAGAAGGGCGAATCGTCCCTCAAAAAGGGCATAAAAAGGGCGAATGAAAGTCAATTAAAGTACATGAAAGTATACGACGAATGTTAGGAATTTATTTTCAACCCTTTGATAAATCGTATACTTTGGTGTACTTCCCGGCTCTTCTCCGGTCTTATGAGGTAAAAAAAGGATATTAATGTTTCATAACTTCTTGTTTAATAAAGGTTCTGAAGACTTTAAAAACAGGAAGGTCTATGAGCATTAATATCCCAAGCCCAATTCTGGATTTAAAAGGCCAATGCGTCAACCTATGATTCGACCCTAAACACCCTCATGATTCACTGCCGACGAGATAAGCGTTATTCAGTCAAAGACCCCATCAGCAAGAAACCCGGCACCGTTAACTGCTATGTTCGGCGGGTTATTCACGATCTACCTTTATTAAGCCTACGGGTCAATGTTGAAATCGAATTAGCTCAAGTCTTATATTAGAGAATAAGAACATAAATTCAATTTATCTTTTAAAAGAGCAGCTGCGAGCCCTATAGGAAAATAAAACGTACGAAGCGATGGAAATAGCCCTTGAAAATTGGTGTCAGATGGCCGATGAAACGAATATGATTTACATGAAGAAATATGCAAAGTCATTAAGGCGGCACAAGAAAGGTATTTGCAGTTATACAAAACATCCACTGACGACTGCACGCATTGAGGCAGGCAATGTTGACATTGGGATGATTAGGAAAAGAGCACGGGGTATTCGCGATACAGAGTATTTCAAATTAAAAATCCGACAACTCTCTGCACCGGAGCAAGTACCGATTTCTATAAATGAACAGCTTTTACCTCACAAGACCGGAGAAGAGCCGAGAAAATCATTTAAAAACTATAAAATTCAATGGGATAAAATTTAACACCTTATTGCTATCACTTACATTATGCTTGCTTTTTGTCAGAAAATAAGCTATATTTTATGACAAGAGAGTTCAATTATGAAAACCACATCTAGCATTCAACAATGGGTTCAGAAAACACCCCGCGGGAAACCTTTTACTACAGCTACGTTGGTGAAATATGGTGAGCGTGCGGCAGTGGACCAAGCTTTGTCTCGATTAGCACATACAGGAAAGATCGTAAGGCTTACTCGTGGCGTTTACGTACGCCCTGAGGAAAGTCGCTTTGTGGGGCAAGTTTTACCTGAGCCCTTTAAAGTCGTTGAAGCAATTGCAAAAAAAACCAATGAAATTATCCAAGTTAGTGGTGCTGAAGCAGCAAGACAATTTGGCTTGTCTACTCAAGTACCTACTCAACCAGTCTTCTTGACTACAGGGCCATCAAGACAGTTTAATATAGGTAGTCTTGAGGTCACGCTCAAACATGTCAGCAGAAAAAAAATACCTTTCCCCGAATCGAAAGTTGGGTTGGCTATTTTAGCGTTATGGTATCTTGGAAAAAAACTCGTGACTCCTCAAACTATTGGGAAAATTGAAAAGCAACTAACCCCGACTGAATTTAAAAAATTTAAATCATCAAGAGAATATATGCCGGCATGGATGAGTAATGCAGTTTCACAATATATAGAAAAGGAAATAAATCGTGTCTGATGATTATTTAAGATTACCACAAAAAGAACAAGCCTTAATTCTTAGAAGCTTGTCTACAAATAAAAATATTAAAAGAGAAGCTCTTTTATTAGAAAAAGATATTTGGGTATGCTGGGCATTAGAACATTTGTTTAAAATGCCAAATCAATTACCGATGGTATTTAAAGGTGGCACATCTTTATCTAAAGCTTTTAATGTCATTGAGAGATTCTCAGAAGACGTCGATATTACCATCGACTATCAAGCATTTAACTGCGAAGACCCATTCATGGATGGTATTAGTAAAACTAAGTTAGCTAAAATTAGTCTTGAACTAAGATCTAATGTTAAACAATATATAAAAGATGATCTCATCCCTTATTATAAAACAATAATATCAGAACAATTCGAAGGAAACGCTCTTGTTGTTGAGTTGGATGACGATGGAGAAACACTTCATCTACGCTATCCCTCAGTAATAGAACAAAGAAATGGGTATATCCTTGACAGTATAAGGCTTGAATTTGGCGGACGAAACTTAACTGTACCCAATAATGTTCATACCATCACTTCTGATATTTCAGAACACATAAAGAATGTAACATTCCCCGTAGCTCAAGTACATGTATTATCACCTCAAAAAACATTCTGGGAAAAGCTAACCTTGATTCATTATGAATGTAACCGTAAAATACTAAAAAGCGACGCGAACCGTATTTCGAGACATTGGTATGATATTGTAATGTTAGCCAATCATGATATTGGAAAACGCGCGATTGCTAATCGTGACCTCTTAAAAGAAGTCGTTAAAATAAAAAAAACATTCTATGATTCAAGTTATGCAAATTATGAGGCTTGTCTAAAAGGGAATTTTCGTTTGATACCAAATGAGGCTTATCTTAAATTGCTCAAAACTGATTTTGACATGATGCTTAGAAATAAGATGTTTTATGGTGAACAACCTGATTTTGAAAAAATTATAAATGAAATTTCCAAACTGGAAATTCAGATAAATAATCAATAATCTAAAAAGCCTGCACATGTACTCATGTGCCTATCCGATGCACACATTTATTGCGCCAAAAGCCAGCCCTCATATTGAAGTTCAAATTTTTGCAATCCACGCAACATAGTAATTGGACCGGGAGGGCTTTCACTGCGATACCCA
>JAKBBU010000007.1 GCA_021808365.1 Pseudomonadota bacterium | reverse complement strand
AAATATCCTCCGGTAAAGGATCATCGATGTTGACATAATCAATGCGATAACCCAGATAATTCAAAGGTAAACTTGCAAATAATGCTGCAGCTGTCACATAGATATTGGGGTATTGATAAAGCATTAAAATAGTACGCGGCACAACTTCAATTTGCCCCACACCCATTTCATTCAAGGCCCCATTGGTCACCCAGGGCACAAAACCAAGTGCCTTGATCTTTGCAGCAATGTCTCTCGCTTTACTACGTTCATTGGGTGCTGCATAATCGATGGCGATCGCAGTTAGGCCTTCAGCTTGCACTTTTTTCAGTTGATCCACCACCCAAGCCCGATCGCTGGGTGTGACGGTGGTATAACGTTGTTGGGCTTGATCCCAACCTTGAAAAACCGATTCTGCAGCAACCGCTGTAATTAAATTGTGGACTTGCGGCAATAATTCAAAACCACGATTTAATATAATTTGTGCACTTGGATATTTTGCTTTGATTGATTGAATCAAGCTCACTAAACCTGCCACTTGGGCTGCACGTTGTGAAGGATCTTTCACCACAAGTTGATAAGAATCCAAGGTATCCAAGAAAAAACCCTTATAACCTTGATTCCACAAAGGTGTAATAACTTGATTTAATAAAAAAGCCCGCCACGCTGGATTACGATTATCCATGACTACACTGCGCCAAGCTGCATTTTGGCCGATGATCCAGGATGAATTGAGCTGATTAAAATATGTTTTATCTCGATCAACCTCGCCCACATTCACATAGGCAAAAGCTTGGCTATTTTGGGTTTCAAATGTTTTAGGATCGAGAACTTGTTGTTCTGGATCAACTACAGCAATATTAAATGCGTGCAATAAATCAACAGGCGGATTTGATCCATAATAGAACGCAATACTTGGAGATTTTGCTTGCGCCACAAAACTGATCAAGCTGAGTAAGATAAGTACAAAATTCCATCGTATTAATCGCATAAGGTTCCTAAGGTGTTCTATCCTGGTGTATGATAATATCATACTACAAGGATAGAACTATGCCCGCCATTAAAACCTCAATCAACCCACGCGCAGAATCATTCATCAAAAATGCTCAAATCATGGCTAATCTTGTTGATGACTTAAAACAAAAAGTGGCCAACATCATTGAGGGGGGCGGAAAAGAAACTCGCGAACGCCACACCAGCCGTAATAAACTCCTTCCGCGAGAACGCATTGATCGCCTCATCGATCCAGGTAGTCCCTTCCTTGAACTCTCTCAACTCGCAGCCGATAATGTCTACGAACATCCCGTACCTGCAGCTGGCATCATCACCGGTATCGGTCTTGTTGAAGGTTGTGAAGTGATGATCGTCTGCAATGATCCCACTGTTAAAGGCGGTACGTATTATCCACTCACTGTTAAAAAACATTTGCGCGCACAAGAAATCGCATCAGAAAATCACCTGCCCTGCATCTATATCGTTGACTCAGGTGGTGCTTACTTACCGCTGCAGGAAGATGTTTTTCCCGACAAAGAACATTTTGGTCGCATTTTTTACAATCAAGCCCGCCTATCGCGAGCAGGCATTCCTCAAATTGCAATTGTCATGGGTTCTTGCACAGCTGGTGGCGCTTATTTACCCGCGATGGCCGATGAAAGCATCATGGTAAAAAATCAAGCCACGATTTTTTTAGCGGGTCCTCCACTCGTTAAAGCTGCAACTGGCGAAATGGTTTCCGCCGAAGAATTAGGCGGTGCCGATGTGCATTGCAAAACATCAGGGGTTGCTGATCATTATGCGAATGATGAAGCGCACGCTTTAGAGATTGCCCGCCAAGTTGTGCGAAATTTAAATCATAAAAAAACAAATAACCTTGTCGTTCGCCCACCCCGAGAACCACTTTACGACCCATCTGAATTATATGGGATCATCGAATCGGATCCGCGCAAACCCTATGATGTGCATGAAGTGATCGCACGCTTGGTTGATGGATCAGAATTTGATGAATTTAAAGCGCTCTATGGCTCAACGCTTGTCTGCGGATTTGCGCATCTCATGGGTTATCCCATTGGGATTATCGCTAATAATGGTATTTTATTTTCAGAGTCTGCACTCAAAGGTTCTCATTTTGTGCAATTGTGTTGCCAACGTGGGATCCCGCTTCTTTTCTTGCAAAATATCACAGGCTTCATGGTCGGCAGTAAATATGAACAACAAGGTATTGCGAAACAAGGTGCAAAATTAGTGACTGCTGTGGCTTGTGCACAAGTCCCTAAATTTACCGTGATCATCGGTAATAGTTTTGGTGCAGGCAATTACGGCATGTGCGGCCGTGCGTATCAGCCCCGTCTTCTTTTTACCTGGCCTAATTCGCGGATCGGTGTGATGGGTGGCGAGCAAGCTGCGAATGTTTTAGCACAAGTCACGCGTGATAAAAAAGGCACCGCGTGGTCAGCGCAAGAAGAAGATATTTTTAAACAAACCATTCGTTCTTCTTATGATGAAAAAGCCCTGCCTTATTACGCCAGCGCCCGCCTTTGGGATGATGGCATTATTGATCCGAATGATACTCGCCGAATCTTAGGACTTGCACTTTCTGCTGCCTTGAATGCGCCCTGGGAAAAAGAGTTGAGCTTTGGGGTATTTAGAATGTAGTGAAATTATATCATTTCTCACATTAATCAGCTACAGTAAAAGGTACACCAATGCCACAACACGCATTGGTGTACCTTTTACTGTAGCTGATTAATGTGAGAAATGGTATAAAATGAGTGAACTAGTGATCATCAAACACGCCACTAATGGCGTAACCACATTAACATTAAATCGACCCGATCAACACAATGCGATGAATGAACATTTGATTGCCTCACTTTCATATGCGCTCAATCAGTGTCGCGACAATCCAAGCATTAAAGTCATCGTTTTAAATGCCAATGGCCCCAGCTTTTGTTCAGGTGCTGATCTGAATACCATGCAACGTATGGTTGATTTCACAGAGCAAGAAAATATTGATGATGCTCTCTCATTAGCAAGCCTTCTACGAAAACTCTATGAATATCCCAAACCCACGATCGCCAGTATTCAAGGACCTGCGTACGGCGGAGGCTTGGGTCTTGTCGCTTGTTGTGATCTGGCCATTGCAACTGAAGATGTTCATTTTTGTTTTTCTGAAGTTAAACTCGGCTTAATTCCAGCGATGATCAGCCCCTATGTCGTTGTAGCCATGGGTACACGGATCTGCCAACGGTATTTTTTAACGGCAGAGCGATTTTCTGCGACGCAAGCTTTAAAACACGGTTTAATTCAAGCCATAGCCCAGCCCTTAAATCTCGAGGTTGAAACGCAAGTTCTCGTGGATCAGCTCCTAAAAAATAGCCCTGCCGCCTTGACTGCCTGTAAAACATTGTTACGGGATCTTTCAATTTGCTCTCAAGAATGCGATCGTAATTTAGCCACACGGCTTGCCCAGATTCGTGTGAGTGAAGAAGCTCAGGAGGGTTTATGCGCTTTTCTTGAAAAACGGGTTCCAAATTGGCGCGGGTCTTTAAAATAAAACACTTTTTAGAATTATCTTTCTCTGTTCTTTGGATCTAATGCCGTGATCACATTTTCAGTTTCTTGGTAAAATTGATCAAAAAGGGGTGAAAGTACTTGCTCTGGTGAATTATTTTTTACGGCTTCATGTAAAGTTGAAGTCGCTTTTTGTAAACGAGGCACACCCAGATAAGAAAACCCACCTTCCAATTTGTGTAGAAAAGCACGTAATTCTTCAGGTTTATTTCGAGCCTGAACTTCTTTCAAGAGAGTCACATCATTAGGTAATTCTTCATAAAAAGATTGCATGAGTTCTTCTAAATATTCGTCTTTAAGTCCAAATTGTTTTGGAAATTCCCAGTCAAGAATAGGTTCACCTTGAAATTGAACATCAGTAGGTTCTTCTGCTTCGGGTCGAACTATTTTTCTCACATCACGATCGAGGAAGAATTTAAATTTTTTAGGATCAAGGGGTTTTGTAATTAACGTGATAAATCCTGCTTGTTCTGCAGCTTCCATTTTGTCGGCACCTCGATGTGCCGATAATGCAAAAAAAGGCGTTTTATAATTTAGGGATCCTTCATCTTGTTTGATTCGTTTTACAATATCAAAACCCGTGCCATCCGGTAATCCAACATCTGAGACAACAACATCAAATTTTATGTCATTTAATAATTTTATAGCTTCCTTCACTGAACCGGCTAATACCACACGACAGCCCAATAATCCTAAAATATTTTGAGCGCCAATGCGCGCGAGTGGATCATCTTCAATCAGTAAGGTGGTCAACATGCCATCTTTTGGCAATGGTAAATTAAATGCTTCTGAATCGTCCAGATTAGACTCATCAAGTTCTTCAGGTTCTAAATCAATATCAACCTGCGTTTCAAGAAGTTCATCGCAAAGTGGAATACAAACAGGCAATGTGACACGGAAAGAGGTTCCAACACCCAAGGTGCTTTCTACCTCAATATCGCCTCCTAAATCGTGAACAAATTGCTTGACGAATCGCAAACCCAAACCAATACCCGTATGAAGCCCTCGGTTTGAAGGTGTTCCACGAGCAAAACTTTCATAGATTAAATCTTGTTTATTTTGCGCAATTCCAACACCCGTATCCTTAACAGTGCATTGCAAAACAAATTCATTTTTTGATTTTTGTAAGGCTCGACAAGACAGTGCGACTGAACCCGTTTCTGTAAATTTTATGGCATTGCCGACTAAATTCATTAAAATTCGACGAATACGATAAGCATCACCTTTTAAAACATGTGGAATATCAGAACTTATTTCAAACGATAGTTTTAAGCCCTTACTGTCAGCTGCTGCTTGGTTAAGTTCAATAATGCTCGTAATCAGTTTTTCAAAATCAAATTTTTTACTGACAATTGCTTTTTCATGGTTTTCGATGCGATCAAAATCAGTGACTTCTAAACATAGATCATAAAGACGCCGAGCGCTTTTATTGATCAGCGTCAATTTTTTCTTTTTAACCGGATCAGTTTCAGATTGAATCAAATCAGCCAAACCTGCACAAACACCGTAAGCAGGTGTTCGCAGATCATGTTGCATATTTTCGATAAAATCTGATTTAATCAGATTGGCTTTTTCAAGCGCGGCTTCAAGTTGTTTTTGCGCAGTGATATTTGCAGCATGGCCCAGCATGCCAATGACATTTTCGTATTCGTCATGAATAGGAATTCTCGTGGTGAGATAAGTGGTTGCTTCAGATTCCGATGAAGCTCCCGCTTGTTCTTCTGCATGGGCTTGACCACTTCTTATAACCTCAGCATCGGCGGCTTCTGCCAACTTTGCGGAGTTTGCACTTAACACATCCCAATGTGTTTTTCCAATAATATCTTGAGGTGAAGAAAGGTTAAGAACTTTGGCTAAATTAATATTGCATCCCAGATAAGTGCCGTGGTCATCCATCCAAAAGACATTTCCAGGCAGGAGGTTAATGAGCTTTTTAAGAAAAACCAGTTCCTTCTCCATCCTTTCTAAATCAGATACCTCTAAACCAGGCACAGCAGAGCTCCTTTCTTACAATAAAAACTACCCAATACCAAACGTTAATTGTAGTTTATCCGTGGTTTGAGGAAAGGTCAAATCGACTTTTATTATCATTCCCTTCCTGGGTGATAGAGTTAGTGGTCTCCCCAAGCACCTCGAGAACAATAGGTATCAAAAAAGGTCTCATATCGATATGTTTCAAAACTGGATTACTACAAATAATTTGTAGATTCATTCTAAAAAAATCTATATTAGACTTAATAAGTTTCTCTAAATCTACTGAAAGTTCTATTTTCTCATTAACTAAAGAAGGAGATTGGAAAATTTGCGGTTTTTGCGGTTGTGTAAACAAGGCAATGCCTCCCCAATTTTGAACAGGAGGAGGACTATTCCTTTTTTGTACAGGTGAATGGAGGGAGGGTAATGCTTTTTTTGAACTTTCTTGTTTCCTATTGAAGTTAGGCTCATTAAAAATTCGAAGATTTTTTAGTGGCTTACACTGAGTTAGCTCATATTCTTCTGTCACAGCACGAATAGCGGGATTGTTCTCTTTTGGGTAGACTTCATAGTCAAAACATAAGGCTTCACGCCACATCAGGGTGATGGCACTTTCTTCGAGAACATAGGCACGTGACAGCGCCCTTGCTTCATCGGTGATAAAGGGGTTTTGTTTTCCCTCATTTTTTCTATTTTTTATAAAAGCTTCCGTACGAGCTTCAAGATAAATGTTTACAGACGCTTCCACCTTTCTGCCAAAATCTGTCAACTCCTCACCTTCATAACAAGCTAGAGTGACCTTTTCAAGCATGTCTTGAAATGATTTTTTTTCCCTCCACAGATCCCAGGTTTGAATCTTGAATGCTGCATCTTTTTTATAGATCCCATCCTCTATCCCAGCTTCAATAATAGTGTTCTTGAGTTGGTTTCTCCATTTAATACTTTCTTCTTCTAAAAAAGCTTCAATTTCATCACTCCCAAGAAAATTAACCCCTATTTTCCGAGTGTGGCGCTGCAAGGTATCCGCAACGATCACCGTAATTGTTGTAAAGTGTTCGGCAAGAAGCTTCATGGATTCTTTTAGATATTTTCCCTCATGATAGCTTTGCCCTAGGCTGATGGGGACAACACAATGTTTTTCTTCACGAGAGTGGTTTTCAGGAAGACCTTCTAAAATAATATTTAATTTTTTCCCCATTTTTTCCTCCAAAAGAATAATTATTAGCTTTTTGTTGCCCCAAAGCTTGGGATATCTACTTGAACATTCAAGTTTTCTTTTGAGACAATAAAGGATTTTAACAGTTCTAATAGACAGAATCCAAATACTTTGGTTCTAATGCCCAGTCGTTGAATTTTAACACTACAACATCAAAAAGTTATGCCAAAAAATCTTTTATTCATTTGTGGTTTTTCTCATCTTGCTCTTGATTTTTTTCAAAAAAGAAGTTGTAAAAAAGAACTGATTTGATTAATCTTTGCTCTATACTCGCGGCCAATGAAAACTCGGTTTTTAATTCCTCATTTTAAGGCCACCTTGAAACGTTCTTCAATCGAAAAAGCTCGAAAGATGTCTAATATTCCTGCGCTTTTTCTCAATCAGAACGTTCCAATCTGACCTTCAACTGAAGCTTAAAACACCGAGTTTTCATTGGCCGCGAGTATAACTGCTCAGTGAAAATAACGAGCAATCGGCTTCGAGCAATGGCCATGCGACACCCATCATGCTCATCGCACTGGCTGATTTGGCATGGACTACGGGGCTGGCAGCTTGGCTCGGTTTTGGGGGGCTTGGTATTCCAAGCTTGGGTCAAGAGGGTGTGGCTCTGGCTTACATGTTGGAAGCTTGGGTGACCGCTTCTTTGTTGGGGTTGTTCGTGAGGATATTCAATTGGCTACAATCATCTCGAATACATCCCTCTAAGAATTTTTGTTTTTTAAACGGCATGTTTTAAATCTATCAAGGATAATTTGTATCGTGATTAAGCCGCAGGTCAACAAGCTGATTAAATCACCGATGGCCAATGCGTAATCTTGGTCATAAATACCATTGAAGATCGCCAGAAGTTGGATCAAATTAAAGCCCCCAAAGGTGATCAGAGATGCTTCGCTGGCTGTTTTATGTTTGTAGATCCGCCAAGCTTGAGGGATGAATAGTGCTGCATTGAAAAACAAAGCAGAGCCGAAAAGAACATCAAAAACGTGTTTGGCGGACATGGAAATTCCTTTTGTAGAACTTGGCCCTTAGAATAGAACAAATTTGTTTGAAAAACACGCGCCTTGTTCCTTTACCCGGCTAGCCGACGCAATTGGTTATACTTAATGGCATTCAAAAGCCCCAATCCCGAGAGCGAAAAAAGAGCGAATGAAAAACTAAATCCTAAGATGACAGGAACTAAAATGGCAGGATAATCGAATTTAATCGAAAAAGGCAAAAAACACACAATTTCATTTTTTTTTGACTGAATTAACTTTTCATCGTCTAAATTTTAACCCAATAGCCCTGACTAAAATGGCGTCCTAACTAGATAAAACTGTAAGGGATGCTATACTCCAAACACTCTTTTATCAAAAGGAAGAATCATGTCTTACTTAGGGAAATTTACGCTAGCCTGCCTCGTGGCCACACTGGGTCTTGGCATGAATACCGCTTCAGCTGCCATCACAGAGGAAGGGATCTATATCACGCAAGGTACGATGGAAACGCCGCAAAAGGTCAATTATTTGATCAAACGCTCGAAGGAAACAGGCATTAATACCTTCGTGGTAGATTATGAACGCATGAGCCCTGTCTATAGAAAAGACATTGCCCTCGTGAAAGCAAGTGGGATCCAATACGTGGCTCGAATCGTCGTATTCCCCAATGGCGGTGCAGCCAAGGAAGTGCATTCCGAAGATTATTGGAATAAAAAATATCAACTCATGAAACAAGCAATTTCGTTGGGTGCGAATCAAATTCAATTGGATTACATTCGGTACAAACCCAGCCAACCACCTTCACCCCAAAATGTGGCGAACATTACACGCGTAGTCGAGTGGTATAAAGATCGTCTAAAACCTCAAGGGATTCCTCTCCAAGTCGATGTCTTTGGTGAAACCAGTTATATTCCTTCGATCCACATTGGTCAAAATGTCAAAAACTTAGCTAAAGAAATCGATGTACTTTGCCCCATGCTTTACCCTTCTCATTATGCGCCTCATGCTTATCATACGCAGCGGCCTTATCAGACGGTTTTAAATTCGCTTAATTCCTTGAATAAGCAATTTGATGGCAATCCTCCCTTCAAGGTGATTCCTTTCATTGAAGTCAGGAATTTCCGCAACCTAAGTTCACCTCGTGCTGATCAAGTTGCTTATTTGAAAGCTCAGATCAAAGCGGTCAATGATGGCAAGGCTGAGGGCTGGTATGCTTGGAGTGCTGGCAATAAGTATGATTTGTTGTTTGATACATTGGGATCGAAATAGATCATAGAGGCGGGCCTCATGCCCGCCTGTTTTATAAAAAAATTTAAATTTTCTTCTCTTTTTATCTCATTTTCAGTGCGCGTTCTTCCAAAAATCAGATATAATGGCGCGCTTTGGTTTCCTTGGAGCATCTGACTTACTATGTTTAAAAAAATCATAAAAACCGCCTCTCTTATCGCTCTCGTTTTTTTCCTTGCTCAAGGTACAGCATTTGCGCTTTCTTTTCCGCTGCCTGCGCCAGGAACCAATGTTGTTGGTCAAATACAAACTGTTTTAAGCAAGCCTGGCGATAATTTTCATTCCTTGGCGCAAAAATATGATCTTGGCTACTATGAAATGATTGAAGCGAATCCAGGACTTAATCCAGCAAAAATTCCAACAGGCACTCTGGTTATTCTTCCCACACAATATATTTTACCTGATGCACCTCGTGAAGGCATTGTCCTCAATATTGCTGAACTCCGCCTCTATTATTATCCGAAAAATAGCGATCAAGTTTATACCTACCCTGTCGGTATCGGTCGCCAAGGTTGGCAGACACCCATTGGCACCACAACCATTATCACCAAAACTAAACATCCAACTTGGTATGTCCCGAAAAGTATTCGGGATTGGAAAGCAGCTCAGGGTGGTTACCTCCCTGCCAGCGTCCCACCTGGCCCTGATAATCCTCTGGGCGAATATAAAATGCACTTGGGTTGGCCGGCCTATATGGTCCACGGCACCAATGATCCTTCAGGTGTCGGCATGCGCAGCAGCTCGGGTTGCATTCGCCTCTACCCCTGGAATATTGAACAATTATTTTACCAAGTAAACATTGGTACTCGTGTTCACGTGGTTGATGAACCTTATAAAGTTGGCCTTTTGGATGGACATGTTTATTTAGAATCTCATGTGCCGTTGCAAGAAAGCGAAAAAAATCCAGAAGACAGCAATAAGTCCCTCATCAATACCATTAATGGCGCGATTGCAAAACGACCTGCACAAATTAATTGGTCTGTCGCTGATGAGGTTGGCGCTGCACAGTCAGGGATCCCAACAGTAATAGGATCTTTAGGAACATCCACTTTTGGCCCATCTTGAACGAAGATATATTGATGTCTTGCATGAATAAAATTCACGCTGGCTCTCAAAGTGCTCATGTATATCATATACACTGCGCCCCTTTTCGAGTATTTTTCGTCCAACCTGGGCTCAAAATTGAACGTTCCTTCTAGTTGAGGAGTAACAACCATGCCCATTGCGATACTTGCGACCGGAAATGAAATCACCAGCGGTGATATTTTAAATACCAATGGGCAAATCATCGCAGCAACATTAACTGACGCTGGTTTTGCGATGGGCATGCATGTCTGTGCTGTCGATGAAAAACCAGCGCTGTGTCAAGCACTGGCTTTTTTATTAGATCACCATGATTTTGTGATCATCATCGGTGGACTCGGGCCAACTTCTGATGATCTCACTCGCTTTGCGCTCGCTGAAACGCTCGATATTCCTTTAGAATTTTCAGAGGAAAGTTGGCAACGGATTATTAACCGTTTTCAGCAATACAATCTCTCCGTTCCTGATAATAATAAACAACAAAGTCTTTTCCCCATTGGCGCTTATATTTATCCTAATCAACAAGGCACGGCCGATGGTTGCTGCTTTGAAAAAAATAATAAAACCCTGTTTATGCTTCCAGGGCCCCCAGCAGAATGTCTGCCCATCTTCTTCAATCATGTACTGCCTCATCTTCAAGAAAAGCGCACGACACCTGCACAAAAAATATTGCGCTGGCGGCTGTTTGGCGTCAGCGAAGGTCATGTTGCAAAGGAATTAGATAGCGCACTGGCTGATACAGGCGTTATTACTGGCTATCGTGTGGATTATCCCTACATTGAATTTAAATGTACAATGCCCGCTGATCGCGATCCACAGAATATTCTCGAAAAAATCGAACCTATCATGGAACCGCTTTTTCTCAGTGATCCTTACCGCAAAGCATCTGAAATGTTACTCGAACATCTCAGTCAACCCGGCTCTCGAATATTGATTCACGATCCCATCACACAAGGTTTTCTAGAGCGTCAAATTCACACTCCTGCGACCCACGCACGAGTTCGCTTCCAACCCAGTGACGATTTCTCGCCAGCACTTATTTTCATGCTTGAAGGTTTAGATGCGTTTTGGAAATCCATTGAAGGTGCACGAACCATAACATTTACAATAACTGAAAAAAATCAGCTCAAAGAACCACAACACTTTGAATTTCCATATCGCTCAAACCGCGTTCTTAAGCAAGCTGCGGAACTTGCTGCGGATTATATTTTACGATCTGTCGCAACCCACTACCAGTAATGAATGTTAACCGGTAATTAGACCTTCATTACATGACAAAACAGCTACTTTTTTGAAACTGCCTTTAACAAAAGTTGCACTTATCTGTTGAATCCGGGATCTGGCCTCATGTGAGCTGCTCAACGTCGGCCAGCGGAAGCTCAGTTAAAACCGAAACCTCATCAACTGACAAACCTTTGCCCAATAGCTTACGCGCCATCGTCTGTTTCTCAATTAAAATGGCCTCGGCTTTACCTTCAGCTTTACCTTCAGCTTTACCTTCAGCTTTACCTATAGCCAAACCTTCTGCAAACTTGTCGTTTATCATTGTCTTTTCTGAACTCACATAGTGCCAATACCGGTCATAGGCCCCTAATTCGTCAGGTGTGTACGCCGACATTTCACTGAGCTCCACCGCTTGCCTAATCTCGGGGACTTCCAGCCACTCCGGTGGTACTTCTCTCGTTTTTTTATCTAACTCCGACATGAACCGTAACCACAACACTTGCAGTTTACGTTCAGTCATCGACTTGGCTTTAAATTTGGGGAGTTCCACAAACACCAATTGCAAATCTTTTATAGTTCGTTGGGTTTTTTTAACATTCACCAGAGTGTAATGGTGGTACCACTCTTCCTTATGCTCTTGGTCAAAGATACTTCCCAATAACCCTAAGCCATAGACGGGCTTGAGCAAGTCATACGATTCCCCTTGTTCAAGTTGGCGTACATACGCCGTGCTTGCCCCAAACAGCAGACGTTGCATGAAGCTTTTTGTCCACTGAATTTGCATCTCAACAATAAAAATGCGCCCCTGTGTGTCGATGCACTTGACATCGATCAAGGTCGATTTAAACCCTGGAATATGAGGGACTTGTTCACCCGGCAAATACGTGAGAGACTCAATCAATCTGTCTTCGGGCAACGGCAACACCGCGTTTAAAAAGCTTTTTAAGAGTTTCGGGTGCTCGCCAAAGATTTTTTTGAAGACCACATCACTTTTTGGATCTAGGTAGCGTGACATGAAGACACTCCAAGGTTCTTTTGTAAGACCGAACAGTATACCTGAATCGATCGCCAAACGCACACTAGGATTATTTCCGCCGCGCCTGAAAAAAACGTTTTAATTGATCTTGGCAACGTTCCACACAAGCATCTGCCATATAATCCACGCGCGGCAACCCCTTCAACTCAAACACATTACAAAGACTACCAACCGCACCTGCTTTTGGATCTCGCACCCCAAACACAACACGCGGAATACGCGCATGCAAGATCGCACCTGCACACATGATGCAAGGCTCCAAGGTCACATACAATGTCGTAGGAATAGATTCAAACTGATCAAGACGATAATTACCTAAGCGCTTAGCGGCTTTTCGAATAGCAACCATTTCAGCATGTGCTGTTGGATCCTGCTCTCCAATCGGGCAATTCCAACCTTCCCCAAGAATCTCATGACCTGCCACCAAGAGGGCACCCACAGGCACCTCTCCCACCGCTTCACCACGAGCGGCCAATTCAATGGCATAATTTAGCCAATCCCGATCACTCACTCTGACTCACCAAAACGCTCATTGATCAACAACTCAAGGGCAGCAAATGCTTCGGCCTCATCATCGCCGGTCACACGCAAAAGAATTTCCGTTCCCTTGCTCGCCGCCAACATCATCACGCCCATGATACTCTTTCCATTGACCGTTCGAGTACCTCGTACAACCTCAATTTCAGAACCATAACGCGATGCATAAGTCACAAACTTCGCCGCAGCTCGCGCATGAAGACCCAATTTATTAATGATGGCCAGTTTTTTTTCAATCACGTTGAAGAAATCCTTATTTAATAAGACTGGATTCCCACCTCCGCGGGAATGACGATCTTGTATATTTACACTATAGTTCAACAAAGTAGATTCTATCAATCAACACTAAACAACGCTATAATCAAAACCAATCTAACCATCCAATCCAAACACATGAAACACGCCGAAAAAAAAAACGAGAACCTTCACCTCCAACATAGACTCCGTGAAGTCTTCCTGATCACCATCATAGCCCTGGCTGCCTTCCTACTTCTCTCCTTCATCACTTACAGTCCCCACGACCCTGCTTGGTCTGTCGCTAGTTCAACCACACACATCACCAATGCAGGCGGCCGTGCAGGTGCCTGGTTTGCAGATATTTTTCTCTGCGCCTTTGGCTACCCCGCTTATATCTTTCCCTTCCTACTCGCCTTTGGTGCATGGTCTTTGTTCTGCTTACGATTTAACGATCGCGAATTCAGCTATTCCTCACTTGCCCTGCGCGCGCTTGGCTTTATACTCGTTTTAAGTGCTGCAAGCGGCCTGGTCAATTTACATTTTCCACATATCCAAGGGATCCCCTATTCTTCCGGTGGCATTTGGGGCACGGTCATGGGCCAAGGACTTGCCCATTTACTTAATCCCGCAGGAACCACACTCATTTTAATCACTCTGCTCCTGTGTGGCATTACTCTTTCCAGCGGGGTGTCGTGGCTCGCCGTTTTAGAATCACTCGGCCTTTTCCTGCTAACGCTCTATGCCTTTCTTCGAACCGCCGCCTTTCGCTTTTGGGATAAGAGCAAAGAAAAATTTGTACAAGCAGCTGAACAAAAAGCTCTGAAAAAGGCTGAAGATGCATTAAAAATAGAAGAACCTCAAATTGCTCTAGAACCCTTCATCGAACGTGCAGAACCTATCACTGCACCACAACGGCAAGAACGTGTAGAACCGGTGTTTGCAGCAATCACACCTCCTGTACCTTCCCCTGTACAACAATCAACACCCTCAACACTCAAGGTCATTGAAGCAAGACCTGCAAAACCGCTTGCTACAACATCATTTAAAGTATCAAGTGACAGCGGCATTCCCGATTTAAACCTGCTCGAAGATCCAGAAGTTCGCCAACACCAAGGTTATACGCATGCGGATCTCACACAAATGTCTGCACAAGTGGAAAGCAAATTACTCGAATTTGGCGTTGAAGCACATGTGGTTGAAGTCGTGGCAGGCCCAGTTGTCACCCGTTTTGAATTAAAACTCGCACCAGGTATGAAAGTCAGCAAATTGGTAGGATTATCAAAAGACATTGCACGATCACTTGCAGTCATCAGTGTACGAATTGTTGAAGTGATTCCCGGCAAACCTCATGTCGGACTTGAAATTCCCAATGCTCATCGCGAAATGGTCCGTTTAAAAGAAGTCCTGGCTGTCCCTGTTTATCAAGATGCACACTCCCCTTTAAGTCTTGCACTTGGAAAAGACATTGCCGGGCATCCTATTGTTGTCGACGTTGCAAAAATGCCACATTTATTAGTCGCAGGAACAACAGGCTCGGGTAAATCCGTGTGCTTGAATGCAATGTTATTAAGCTTTCTCTATAAAGCAACACCTAAAGATCTACGCCTTATTTTAGTCGATCCTAAAATGTTAGAGCTCTCGATCTATGAAGGGATCCCACATTTACTCACGCCCGTGGTCACCGATATGAAAGAAGCTGCTAATGCGCTTCGTTGGTGTGTAGCGGAAATGGATCGGCGTTATCGTTTAATGGCTGCACTAGGTGTGCGAAATCTTGCTGGATTTAATAAGAAATTAGAAGACGCCGCTGAAAAGGGATCACCGATCCTCGATCCATTCTGGCAAGAAGCAATGGGGGGTGAGCGTCCCTCTTTAGAGCATTTACCCTTTATTGTCGTATTAATCGATGAATTTGCCGACATGATGATGGTCGTCGGTAAAAAAGTGGAAGAATTAATTGCGCGCATTGCACAAAAAGCACGGGCAGCCGGGATCCACTTGATCCTCGCCACACAACGGCCTTCCGTGGATGTCATCACGGGTTTGATCAAGGCTAATATTCCTACACGCATCGCGTTTCAAGTTTCAGCCCGCGTGGATTCACGCACCATTTTAGATCAACAAGGTGCAGAAAATCTTCTCGGCCATGGTGATATGCTCTATCTTGCACCAGGCACGGGAGTCCCCATTCGCGTTCACGGTGCCTTTGTTTCTGATCAAGAAGTACATAATGTTGTGAATGATCTAAAATCACGAGGTGAACCTGAATATCTAACCGAGATTTTAGAAGGCCCTGCTGAAAAAACAAATGGTTCAGGTTTTGATATGGGCATGGACGATGGCGATGCTGAAAGTGATCCGCTTTATGATCAGGCCGTTTATATTGTGACTGAATCGCGTCGTGCGTCGATTTCAAATATTCAGCGACGTTTGAAAATTGGTTATAACCGTGCAGCACGTCTAATTGAAGACATGGAAAAGGCTGGTATTGTGACCCCGATGGAGCAGAATGGGAATCGAGATGTTTTAGCACCGCCACCACCAAAAGATGATTGATATGAAAAAATATTACTACACGTTTTTATTGATTTTAACGAGCTTGTTTTCGAATATTGCAAACGCAGATTCGCCAACACAACAACTGTTTTCACAACTGAATGCCCTAAAAAGCATGCAAGCCCAATTTAAACAAACACTCTACGATGCCAATGGAGATCCCATTCAACATGCTGCAGGCTCAATGGCACTGGTTCGCCCTGGACAATTTCGTTGGCAAATTCAAGGTCGCAATGCACAATTGATCGTCGTCGATGGCCAACATGTTTGGACCTATGATCCTGGCTTGCAACAAGCCACTGAAGAAAAAATGCCCAACTCTGCAAAAACCTCACCTGCATTTTTACTCACAGGATCCACACAAGCGATTGCCGATGATTTTAAGATCACCACTTTAAAGGGTAAATACCCTCAAACATATCGATTGTTCCCTAAAGACAATAATTCTTTATTTACCTGGGTGGAACTTGGCTTTAATAATCATCAATTGAAACAAATGATCCTGCAAGATCAATTGGGTCAGCAAACAGTGATTCAATTTTCAAATATTAAATGGAATGGGACCGTTGATCCAAAAGCCTTTCAGTTTTCACCACCTAAGGGTGTTGATGTAATTCGGCAGTAAACATACTGTCCATTCCCGTTTCTGTAGTTAAGGTTCTCTTAAGCTTTAGTTTGTACACTGCTATGCATTGAAGGAAACACAGAGTTCCTCTTTGTAACTCGTTGTGCCTCAAATCGTTTGAGGCACAACTTACTTAAATTATAATAATAAATAGAAAAATAATGATTATACCCAATAATAAAGTAAATTTAACGAGTATGCCTAGAACGCCAGCAGAGGCTTTCATTCAACTCCAGGTGCTCTCCTTCTTATTAAAGACTCATAAAAAAGAACTTGATGAAATTGTAAAGAGTTTCGATGAAATATTTAAACAAAAATTCGAGAATACACTCGATAAAGAGTCAGGGCTTTATAATATAGACGATGAAGTTATTCAAAAAGAGATCAATAATATTAAAAACAAACTGTCTAGCTTGTTGAGTTTTTTTTCAAATCCTCCCGATAATTATAAAACCAATACTAATCTTTTAGAAACCCTCAGTAATTTCAGAATATTTGAAGGCATCAATTCTTCAACTTGTAAATTAATATTCCTCCTCGAAAAAATAGATGAGATTCAGACCAAAATTTTCCAAACTGAGGATGATAAGCATTTAGGCCTATCACTAAAAAAAATTAAATCACCCGTGCCAGAGGTTTTGGAGGATCAGAAAGAATTATCCCTTCAGAAAAAAATCACACCCAGGATAATTTATAAAGAAGAAAGATTAGCTGCTCAAGATTTTTATAAGTCGTTTAAAAATGATATTCTTGCGTTAAAAACGTTCATAGAAAAAGACTGTCTCATTAAAACCAAAAACGATCTTATAAGCAAAAACAATTTGTTTGAGAAATTAGATAATTTATTAAATGAAGTCAATCTTCTTAAAAAAACAGATGCAATATGCTTTGCTGAAGTTCAGCACGACTCTTGGAAACAATTTAAGAATTGCGAACCCTTGTGCGAAAACTTTTCTAGTCGGAACACAAGATGGCTGGTGAAATTTTTTAAGCATTTAGATAAGCAAATAGACCAATTAAATCCGATATCAGCTTATGCGACTTCGAGTAATTGTTACAGAGTTGCTGGACAAGTACAGGGATGGTCACCAGCCCTTTTTGGCTCGGAACTTGATATTATTCCTCAAAATGTTGTCTCTCCAAAGCAAACAGTAAGCATAGGAGCATAAAATCATCAACTCGTCTCCCTTCCTCGGAATGGACTAAAGTTTTCACGTTTTGGCCAGAGTAATTGTTGTAAATAAGCTTGAGCATCTTCTGGATGACCTGCCAAAACAGCCAATTTTGCCATAAAGAACAACATCTCCTTATCTGCAAAATCACTCTCATAGTAAATCGTAGCCAATTGATACGCCTGTTCTGGCATATTACCCGCAATCAAGCTATTGACCGCATCCATGTAGTATTCACGACGTTGTTGCGTTTCAATACTATCTTGCATGGCCGCCAAATAAAATTCCGAGCTTTCTTTAAAATGCTGCAAGCTCAAGGCTGTCTTCCCCGCATCAATCAACCAAGTCCCTCGAGGAACATTTGGATTTTGAAACAGATCAATAAAAATAGGGTAAGCCACATCCTGACTGTTAAAAGAGATCGCATCTTGCGCTAATGTTAATAATTGGTCGGAATCTTTGGTTTTATTTGCCAAAAACCGCAATTGTTCTTGAAGCATTGTGAGAACCTTGGCTTGATTCGGTGAGTTTTTCGGCAGAGAGTAAAACATTTGTTTGTTTAATGAATAGGTCAACCATTGCACACTGTCTAAAACTTTAGGATCCGTACTATTTAAAAGAGGTTGCATATTGGCCATGGCACGATCTAACTCATCCAAACCAATCTCTTGCTCAATGAGCAAGAGCCGCAACTGAATTTCATTAGGGTATAATCGCAGAAGATTTTGTAAGTAGGTGGCTGTGACGGTGCTGATCACTTGACGCCCCACAATAGCTTGCTGTAAGCCTTCTTGTGGAAAGATAACAACAAAAATAAAAATAACCGCGCACACAAAGGCCGAAACGTTCCAAAATGAAACAAAAGATGCGAGTTTGATCGGATGCGGTTTGTCTTTGTGAATCAGAAAAGGCAGGTACATGACGGTTAGTTTTTCCAGTGGCCGAAGCCTTATAAAATACCATAGACCCTGGACTAATCGTAGATTTCAATCTGAAAAAAAATAATTTCAGTGGATCTCGCACATTTAGGATCGTCTTCGCAATGACGGCTTTATAAAAAACCCAACTGTAATTTAGCGACTTCCGACATCAACTCCTGACTCCAAGGCGGATCCCAAACAATATCAACCTGAGCTTTAGTCACGCCTTCAACCGTCAAAACTCGCTCCTCAACTGTGCCTGGAAAAGTCTGGGCCACAGGGCAACCCGGCGAAGTTAACGTCATGATAATATTTACTTCATTAGCCTCATTGATGAGCACTTCATAAATTAAACCCAAATCATAAATATTCACAGGGATTTCTGGATCATAGACCGTCTTTAGCGCTTCAATCACTGCTGCTTGAAGGGGATGTTCTGGTTGTTTTGTTTCAATGATATCACTCATTAATCAAGACCTCCATCTGACTCTGTTGACACCAAGGGCTGATTCTGTAAAGCAGCATGCAAGGTATGCCACGCCAAGGTGGCACATTTCACGCGCGCTGGAAATTCTTTCACACCCACCAAGACCGATAATTTACCTAAATCCTGCTCGCCCGATCCCTCGATCAAGGCTGCATGAAACCGCCCAAATAATGATTCAGCTTGAGCCACTGTCTTACCTTCTAAAAATTCAGTTAATAAAGAGGCCGATGCCGTTGAAATCGCGCAACCTGCTCCCTGAAACGCAATCGATTCAATCACATCGTCTTTAATATTAAGATACAAGGAAAGACGATCGCCACACAGCGGATTATAACCCTCGGCATGATGCGTAGGATGTTTCAAGGTACCAAAATGGCGAGGATGCCGACTATGATCAACAATCACTTCTTGATAAAGTTCACGCAACATGCTCATCGGTTAAATACCTCTTCCACTTTTTTAAGTGCATCAAACAAGGCATCCACCTCAGCTTTTGTATTGTAAAATGAAAATGAAGCGCGGATCGTCGCAGGCACTTTAAAATAGTCCATCAGGGGCATCGCACAATGATGTCCTGTTCGCACAGCGACACCTTCCTGATCTAAAATCGTCCCCACATCATGCGGATGAACATCCTGTAAAGTAAACGATAAAATAGATGCCTTATGTTTTGCCGTACCCATCAAATGTATTTTTGGATCCTGCAAAGCTTTTTGCGTGGCATACATTAAAAGATCATCTTCATAAGCAGCAATCACCTCAAGCCCAAGCGCCGATAAATAATCGATCGCTGCGCCAAATCCAACAACGCCGCCGATATTAGGCGTACCTGCTTCAAATTTCGCAGGAATATCATTGTACGTTGTTTTTTCAAACGTCACGCGTAAAATCATTTCGCCACCGCCTTGATAGGGCGGCATTTTCATCAAGTACTCAGCCTTCGCGTAGAGCGCACCAATACCCGTCGGGCCGCACAATTTATGGGATGAAAAGGCGTAAAAATCACAATCGAGCGCTTGCACATCCACGGGCAAGTGCGCTGCCGCTTGGGCCCCGTCAACCAAGACTAATACACCACGTGCATGGGCCATTTGTGTAATTTCAGCGATAGGATTGATCGTACCGAGGGCATTCGAAAGATGCGTAACAGCAATTAATTTTGTACGATTCGTGATCATCGCGTCTAAATCAGTGAGGGAAATTTCACCGGCCTGGTTAATCGGCAATACTTTTATAACTATGCCGATTTGATCACGCAATAATTGCCAGGGCACAATATTCGAATGATGCTCCATGTGCGTGAGGATAATCTCATCACCGGCTTTAAAAAAAGTGCGTCCATAACTTTGGGCAACCAGATTAATCGCTTCTGTTGTACCGCGTACAAAAATAATTTCACGTGCTTCCTTGGCATGAATAAACTGCTTGAGTTTCTTGCGCGTATTTTCATACGCCTCCGTTGCTTCAACACTGAGCTGGTGCACACCGCGATGCACATTGGAATTATAGCGCCGATAATAATTGCTTTCGGCATCAATGACTACATTGGGTTTTTGGCTGGTTGCTGCATTGTCGAGATAGACTAGCGGTTTGCCATGTACGGTGCGAGTCAGAATTGGAAAATCGTACCTAACTTTTTCTATATCAAACATCAAAACCTCTTTAATGAAAAAATCCCTTTTTATTTCCTGGATCCCGCCAAAGACTATAAAAAAAGCTTAAGTCGTTCTAAGCGCGAATACACGCAAGAACGACCCCCTATATAATAAAGGGTCCGGGATGACTGTGAGGGATTACTAATAACGTTTTTAATATCGCCTCGATCTCGGGCCACTGCATGGCATCAAAAATATCGGCCATAAACCCATCGATCAACAACGTCTTAGCCATCTGTTCATCGAGACCACGACTGCGCAAAAAAAACAACGCTTCAGGATCCAATTGACCCACGGTGGCGCCATGCGCACATTTCACATCATCCACAAAAATTTCAAGCTGTGGTTTAGTATCCACCTCTGCATCATTCGATAATAAAAGATTTTTATTGTATTGCTCCGCATCCGTTTTAATGGCCTTGGGATGCACGATAACTTTGCCATTAAAAACAGCTCGGGATGATTCTTTTAAAATACCTTTATAATATTCTCGGCTTGTACCATGGGGAAGACGGTGATCAATACGTGAATGCGTGTCATGATGTTGATGTCCATCAAGCACGTATAAACCATTTAAGGTACAGTGTGCGCCCGATGCTGCAAGATCAACTTCAATATCTTGCCGCGATAATACTGCACCTAAATTTATCGCTTGTGAAATGAATTGACTGTCGCCTTGTTGTTCCACATAAATACCGGCTAAATGATAGGCTGTTTTAGCCTCTTGTTGAATTTTATAATGCTTAAGTTGTGCGCCTGCTTCAAGTACAATTTCTGTTACTGCGCACACAAAATGTTGATTTTCATATCCCCAACTATGTTCGATCATTCGAGCTTGGCTGTTTTCACCGAGAATAATCATATTGCGCGGATACAGCGCCAAGGGTTGATCAGCAGTTTGAATGTAGATCACTTGAATGGGTTGTTCTAAAATCGTATTCGGTGCAACTTCAAGGCAATAACCATCTTGCATCATGGCCGTATTCAGCGGCAATAAACTGGTGCTGATGGGTTTTGCGATTTTACCAAAATATTTTTTAAATGATTCTGATGAATGTTCGAGGGCTTGATGCAATGTTTTAAACCTTAGCCCTTTTTCAAAGGAATCAAGCTTAGAATGATCGGGGGAAAATTGTCCATTGATGAATACCAATCGTGGGCCTTTAAAATGCGAAAAAAGAAAATCAGCCTCGCTGAAAGAAGGAAGAGAGTTTTTTTTAGAAATATGAAATTCTTGATTTAAAATCGCTTCAATTGAGGTGTATTTCCAATCTTCCACACGCAGGCTCGGTAATCCTTTTTCTTTTAATTGCAACAGAGCATCACTCTGCATTTTGTTCAATTGTGGATAGATCGTCGGTTTGTAATCATTTAAAAGACGATCCAAACCTGTCAGTGTTTTTGTTGCCATTAAGAGCTCCATTGATTAATCCCCCGCCATACTCTGCGAAGCATTCTCAATCCACCCATATCCTTCTTTTTCAAGAGCCAATGCCAAGGTATGATCGCCTGAACGGATGATCTTGCCCTGCGATAAAACATGGACATAATCAGGCGTGATGTAATCGAGCAACCGTTGATAATGGGTCACGAGGATCATGGCACGTTTTGGATCTTTCAGTGCATTCACACCTTCAGCTACAATTTTCAGGGCATCAATGTCCAGGCCTGAATCCGTTTCATCTAAAATAGCAAGACAAGGTTCTAAAATAGACATTTGCAAGATTTCATTGCGCTTTTTTTCACCGCCTGAAAACCCTTCATTCACACCGCGGTATAAAAAGGCTTCATCCATTTTTAAAAATTTCATTTTTTCGCGAACCAACGCAAGAAAATCCATAGCATCTACTTCTTTTAAGCCATGCGCTTGGCGCAGTGCATTTAAAGCCGCCTTGAGTAAATAAATATTGCTGACGCCTGGAATTGATACAGGATATTGAAATGCCAGAAAAAGCCCTGCCCTTGCCCGTGCTTCTGGGGTGAGCTCTAAAAGATTCTGACCTAGAAATTCGACGCTACCCTCAACGATCTCAAACCCTTCACGACCCGCTAAAATATGCGCAAGCGTGCTTTTTCCTGAGCCATTAGGACCCATAATCGCATGAATTTCACCAGCGTTGACTGTTAAATTCACGCCTTTTAAAATTAATTTACCTTCAGCTTGCACACATAAATTTTTAATGGTTAACATGATCTACCTTCAATAATTCCACCGTATCTCAACGTCATGGATCATTTTTTGAAATTTAATTTTTCAAATCATCGCCAGCAGGGAAGCTGGCGTTGAGCCTACATGGAGGTATTAACGGCGTATTTGAAAAATTAAATTTCAAAAAATGATCCATGACGTTGAGATACCTCTTACTCACCCTACACACCCTTCCAAACTCACACCCAACAACTTCTGCGCTTCAACCGCAAACTCCATGGGCAACTCTTTAAATACCGCCTTACAAAAACCATTCACAATCATCGACACAGCATCCTCAGGATTAATTCCCCGTTGCTGACAATAAAACAATTGATCATCACTAATCCGTGACGTCGTCGCCTCATGCTCAATTTGAGCCGAAGCATTCCTAGCCTCAATGTACGGAAACGTATGCGCCGCACACTGATCACCCAACAATAAAGAATCACACTGCGTATAATTACGCGCACCCTCAGCCCGTGGCATCACCTTTATTAATCCCCGATATGCATTATGCCCATGACCTGCAGCAATACCCTTCGAAATCACCGTACTTTTTGTATTTTTTCCCAAATGAATCATCTTCGTACCCGTATCGGCCTGTTGATAATGATTCGTCAACGCAACGGAATAAAATTCACCAACGGTATCATCACCTTGTAAAATCACACTAGGATATTTCCACGTGATGGCTGAACCCGTCTCAACTTGCGTCCATGAAATTTTGGATCGTGCACCACGGCACACACCGCGCTTGGTCACAAAATTATAAATCCCCCCGCGCCCTTCCTTATCGCCGGGATACCAATTTTGTACCGTGGAATATTTGATCTTGGCATCTTGCAAGGCAACTAATTCAACCACAGCCGCATGCAATTGATTTTCATCACGCATTGGCGCCGTACAACCTTCCAAGTAACTGACAGATGCCCCTTCATCCGCAATAATCAGCGTACGCTCAAATTGCCCGGTGGCTACCGCATTGATCCGAAAATATGTCGATAATTCCATCGGGCAACGCACGCCTTTAGGAATATAAACAAAAGATCCATCTGTAAATACAGCCGAATTGAGTGAGGCAAAAAAATTATCTTTATAAGAAACCACACTGCCTAAATATTGGCGAACTAAATCAGGATGTTCTTGCACCGCTTCAGAGAATGAACAAAAAACAATCCCAAGTTTTGCTAATTTATCTTTAAACGTGGTTGCCACGGAAACACTATCAAAAACCGCATCCACAGCCACACCACTTAAAATTTCTTGCTCTTTTAATGAAATACCAAGTTTTTCATAAGTGCGTAATAATTCAGGATCAACCTCATCCAAACTCTTAGGAGCCTCTTTAAATTTCGGCGCAGAATAATAGCTGATCGCTTGATAATCAATCACCGGATGACGCACCGTTGCCCATTGCGGTTCCTTGAGAGTTTGCCAATGTGCAAAAGCTTTCAAGCGCCATTGCAACATAAAATCAGGTTCATTTTTTTTGGCCGAAATCTGGCGGATCACCGCATCATTTAAACCGCAAGGCAGTGTATCTGATTCAATGGCCGTACTAAAACCATGTTCATAATCACGGTTCAGCCATTGATCTAATTGTGAGGTGTTGTTAGCCGTTGTCATATTTTCTTTCCTTCGGCAGATTGTCGAGATTGTTGAAATTGCAACACGTTCAATTGAATTTTTTCTTTGTTTAAGGGGTGGATCATATCAGCTAAAGTGATATCCCTGAGTGCTTCGCGAATACTGACATTGATGAGTTGCCAATTGCCTCGAATATGGCACCAAGGCTCGACCGCACAGAGACCTTGGGCATGGCTGCATTCGGTGACCGCAAAATCTCCTTCGAGGGCTTGGATCACTTGGGCAATAGTAATTTGCTCAGCAGGCCGAGCCAGAGAGTAGCCGCCGAGGGCTCCTCGGTGAGAAACCAAGAGACCACCTTTTGTTAATAGTTTCAACAACTTGCTAACAGTTGGCAGTGCAACGTGGGTGTGGAGATTAATATCGCGGGCATTATGCAACACCTCGGGATGCTGTGCTAAATAAGTCATAAGCACTGTCCCGTAATCGGTTAATTTGCTGACGCGAAACATGTCAAAACCCCTGCATTTGTACAGTACTAATATAGTCCTGTTTGAAGGCAGTTGCAAGCTTTTTGATGAGCTTTAGAGAGAAGAAAACAGGACCAAAAACCTTTAGAGCCTGTTTGCTAAAAAATATCAGTAACAGCTTAGTCCCATGCAGCGTCATCCCGGGTATTAAGTCGTTCTAAGCGCGAGTACGCGCAAGAACGACTAAATCCCGGGATGGACTGAGCTGTTACAAAATCATTGTGACCGCGTGGAGTATAAATCTAAACTTTCACACCTTGGCTTATAAAGAAATTCCATAAACATAGTACCACCGACCATTAATACGCCTAAATTCGCTGCGCTCTTTAATTTGCTGCGGCTTACCCTGGTCAACATAATGGACTATAAATTCAACATAATAAATATCCGGCTCTGTTTTATGTCCATAGGTTCGCAAAATTTTCAAACGTTTCCAGCGTATAGATTGAGCCCAACGCTTTGCTTCGATAGGATCGAAACCCTCTGCAGCTTGTCCTTGCATGGTTGCTTGTATATAAGCAATATTACCCTGCGTATAAGCCGTATAGCGCGATCGCATTAATGCCTCTGCTATTTCTGGAATAGCTTTGCCTTCTATATAACAACCACAACAGGCACTATAACCTAATTGGCTTCCACAAGGACATACAAGAAGATGTGGTTGAGCGGCTCGCAATGACGACACTACCTTACTTACCACCCTCCGCAGGAGGCGTTGTACTTCCACCTAATTGCTGGCATTTTTTAGCGGTCGTCTGCATTGGGCCCTTGCCCTTGCTCTGACAAGAATTGCTAGCACTACTGCATGTATTTTTTGCTGTTCTACAATTGCCTGCTGCTTTACAGGCATTCACACCGTAGCATTTAACCAGGCCATTGGGAGCAACAGCCGTATTAGCAGCATTTGTCGTTGTATCGGCCATAGCCACCACAGAAACTGTCGTTAAAAAAGCAGCTGCAGCAAGTACAATTGCGCGATTCATTGATTTTTTAGATGACATAGAAAACTCCTTGTTAGACCAAAATCACAAAACACTAATTTTATTACATAATCACACAACAATTCCGCCTAGACTGTCCTAAATCACTATCATCGTTTAACAATGCGTCCCAACTCAAAATTGGTGCCGAAGGCCGGACTCGAACCGGCACAGCAGTTTACGCCGCTACCACCTCAAGGTAGTGTGTCTACCAATTCCACCACTTCGGCTGATAAAAAATCTTAACGTTCTCCTTGCTGGGTAGAAATTGGCGCTGCCGGCGTTGGCACTGATTTAACAGGCGCAACAGTTTGCGTCGTTGCTGGCAAGCCAATTAATTGTTGGTTGTTCTTCATACTATGTGAGGCAATATGCCCCAAGATCAAACTGGTTGCAAAAAAACATGCTGCCAAGAGTAAAGTAATCTTTGATAAAAATGAACCAGAACCCTGGCTACCAAATAAGGTTTGTGAAGCGCCACTTCCAAATGCAGCTCCAATGTCTGCGCCCTTACCATGTTGCAATAAAACCAAGCCGATTAGGGCTACAGCAATTAACACATGGATCATCAATACAATTTGCCACATCACTCATTACCTTCTAAGGTTCGCGCACACTAGCCCGACCAATTTCTAAAAATTCTTGAGCATCCAACGATGCGCCGCCGACAAGAACACCATCGACATCGGGCATTGCAAAAAAGCCCTGTGCATTGTTCGCTTTCACGCTCCCACCATAAAGGATGGGTAACTTAATTGCAAGTGCCTCATCGCGTTTTGCCACTTGAGCGCGGATCCTTGAGTGAACATCTTGAGCTTCTTTTGCACTTGCAGTCTTGCCCGTACCAATCGCCCAAACAGGTTCATAAGCAATCATAGCGTTCTTCAGTGAAACCCCCGAGGCAATCACCGCCTCAAGTTGACGCTCAATGACTTGATACGTCAAACCTTGCTCACGTTCTACCAAAGTTTCACCCACGCAGAGAATCGGCTTCAATCCTGCCGCAAGTGCGGCTACAAATTTTTGAGCCACCACTGAATCACCCTCGCCATAAAGCGCGCGACGCTCGGAATGACCCACCAGTACAAACTCACAACCCACGTCGCGTAACATTGTTCCTGCAACTTCGCCGGTATAGGCACCTTGAGCTGCATCGGAAAGATTTTGGCCTCCCCATGCAATCGGGGTATTTTCTAAGGCTTGGGCAACTTGTTCGATATAGACAAAGGGTGGAAAAACAATCCACTTCACGCCCGACTGCGGCTCAACACTTGCTTTCAAACTCTCAAGGAGCGCCACAATGGTTGATCGCGAACCATTCATCTTCCAATTTCCAGCAATCACTCGCTGCCGCACATTAACCTCTCGAATCGTTGTGAGGCCGGATTATATAGGCGAAAGTACTGGGTGGTCAACGTATCAAATTCAAATCAAACCCCTCTATAACCTTCCCTTGCGCTCGAACTGCCAAGGCAAGGGCAAAATCATCAGGCCGTTCAATAGAGAACAAATGCCAAGCTGCTGGCTCATCGCCAAGAATAGCTTGCAAAGCAGGCGGTTCGCGTGGATCCAAACTAACCGTAAAATCCTGCAATGGAAAATGAAGTCCCTGCCCCATTGCCTTGATCACCGCTTCTTTACGAGTCCATGCGCAAAAAAAACCTTCACGACGAAGATCTTCAGACAAACTCATGAGATTTTTATACTCAGCTGGAGAAAAAAATCGCTCGGCCAAGTCTTCCATTTCAACATCGCGACCTCTGTATTCCAAATCAACCCCGATCGGCACCTCTTGTGTAATTGCATATACGACTTGATCTTGTGCATGACTAAGGTTGAATTCTAGAGAGGAAAAAGCTAGATAAGGTTTGCCTTTTTCATTATAAGCAAACTCAATAGATTCTGGTGATTGCCCTAAATACTGACCTAGAAGCTGACGTAACAATCCTCTGGCTACAATAAAACGCTGTCGATCGCATGGGAATTTAAAACGTGCAGCCCTTGTTTTTTCATCATCACTAAGAATCATCTGAAACGACGCCAGATCTTCAGGAGAGAGATCAAGACTTCCCTCCCAAAGATGGATGGCATTCGATTTTAGTGGCAATACGTTCAATGTTTTTTCCTCTGATGCAATGATACCGATCTAACTCCCCGCCTGCCAACCCTGCTTCACCACCCATTCCCGCAACAAAGGCCGCTGCCCATACGCCTGCGGGCAATACATCATATGCAACACAAACAGGCGCGTCAGCACAGGATAACGCGGCTGCGCTGTTAATCCTCGCTGCATCCGTTCCAGCGAATCGATCGAAATCTCAAGTTCCTTTGACAACCGCCACTTCGTCATGTTTTTTGTCGCTAAAATATCACTGCTCAATTTCCGCCAAACCTCTCCTGATGAATCTCCTGACGAATTCACCTTGGGTAAGGGCACTGACTTTTTGGGTGGCGTAAGGCCCAAATAAGAATCCAAACGGTTCAAAATATCTAACATGGCAAACTCCTTTTTTTAAAAAAAAATTTTATTTAATGTAAATTTAAATCAATAAAATGTCAATCCTATTTTTATAAAATTATTTTTAGAATTTTATAAAGAAAAAAATCCTTTTGTAAGAGCGGATTCCCGCCTCTGCAGGAATGATGGGGATGAGCTAGTATTTTTTTGAATTACTGGCATAATAGGTTTGCAATTCTGCTAAACATAAAATGCAGAGCCTTCAAACCTCGACAGGAGAACACTCATGAGCGAAGAGCAATTAAAACCGCCCTCCCAAAACAACAAACGTTCCGTCGAACAATCAAAAACAAGCCGAATTGTTCGCAACATCAAGCGTTCCATCGAACAATCAAAAACAAGCCAAATCGTTCGCCAACTCATGCGAGAAGTTGACGTCAGCGAAGCCGAACTCGCCCGCCGAACACGGATCCCTCAACCTACCCTGCACAGGATTCTTTCTGGTGCAACCCGCTCACCACGCGGCGATTCATTAAGCCCTTTAGCCAACTTCTTCTCCATCACCATCAGCCAATTGATTGGTGATGATCCACTTCCTAAAGAACGTATCCCTGGCACCTACAATCCCGGTATTCAAGGCTGGACTGTTATACCTCTCCTCAACTGGGAACAAGCCACCCAATGGCCCCAAATGAAAGCTGAACTCATGAGCACCCAATGGGACCAATGGACCTCCACCGATGCAAAAGTCAGCCCAGACAGCTTCGGCCTCGTCGTCAGCGGCGATGCCATGTCGCCCCGTTTTGCCGACGGTACCGTACTTATCGTTGACCCTGATTGCCAAGCAGAAGATGGTGATTTCATCATCATCCATTTAAAGGGGCAGAAAACAGCAACCTTCAAACAGCTCAAAATTGACGGCGATGACCGCTACCTCAAACCACTTAATACGGAATTCAAAACTACTCAACTCGTTGATGGTGAATACCGTATCCTTGGTGTGATGGTACAATGTCGTTTCGATTTTCGCTCTTCAAAATAGCGATGGACTTCTTTTCAAAATGGATGAACATACTCTAAAGGACCACGCCGCCGAACAACGTTTATTTCAAAAACGGATTGGCGTGGTTGTTGTCATCATCTTAGTACTCACAACCCTCCTGATCAGCCGACTCGCTATCCTCCAAATTGGCGAATACAAGCTCTACACCACACTCTCTCTTGCTAATCAACTCAGCGTCATGCCCCTACCCCCCAACCGCGGCCTTATCTACGATCGCAAAGGTGTATTAATCGCTGAAAATATTCCTGTCTTCAGTTTAGAAATCATACCCAGTGAAGTAACCAACCTGACACAAACGATTGCAGCCCTTGCAAAAACCCTCCCCATTACCATCGGTGATATCGAATCGTTCAACCGCGAACGCAAACAAAAACGCCCTTTCGAAGCCAGCACCCTACGCGTTAAATTAACACCCGAAGAAATTGCCCGATTTTCTGTCGATCAATACCGCTTTCCTGGTGTCCATGTCAAAGCCCATCTCATTCGTAATTATCCTGCAGGCTCCTCCCTTGTCACCGCACTCGGCTATGTCGGACGAATCAATGAATCTGAACTTAAAAAGGTTGACAGCATTAATTACAAAGGCACTGATTACATCGGCAAAATTGGTCTTGAAAAATACGATGAAGCAATCTTGCATGGTCGCGTCGGTTATCAAGAAGTTGAAACCGATGCCAATGGCCAAATCCTGCGCGTTGAGAAAAGCATCGCTCCCATTCCTGGCGCTAATTTATATTTAACAATTGACTCTGGGCTACAACAAGCTGCAGAAACTGCGCTCGGCAATGATCATGGTGCTGTGGTGATCATCGAACCTAAAACGGGTGACATTTTAGCGCTGGTCAGCAACCCCAGTTACGATCCCAATCTTTTTGTCACGGGCATCAGCAATAAAGATTATACGGCCCTCCTGCACTCACCTGATCAACCTTTGTTTAATCGCACTGTTCGTGGCGAATATCCTCCTGGCTCGACCATTAAACCTATCGAAGCCCTTCAAATGCTGGCGCTCAATATCGTCAATCCTAATACTAAAATTTTTGATCCAGGATGGTTTACTCTTCCCAATAGCACACACCGTTACCGCGATTGGTGGAAAGGCGGCCATGGCTGGGTCAACCTCAACACGGCGATTGAGGTCTCCTGTGACACTTATTTTTTTAATTTCGGTTATAAAATGGGAATCAATAATATCGATGCTATTTTTCGTGCCTTTGGATTTGGACAAGAGACTGGCATTGAAATGAATGAAGAATTAGGCGGTCTCGTTCCCACGCCTACATGGAAAAAGAAAGCCCATCATCAATCCTGGTATCCCGGCGACACCGTGATCACCGCCATTGGCCAAGGATTTTTATTAGTCACACCCTTACAATTGGCTCAAGCGGAGGCTGTTTTAGCAGAACGCGGAACACTCGTCGCACCTCACCTTGTTTTAAAAACCCAATATCCTAATGGCCAAATCATAAAAACCATGCCCGTACCTAAAACAGCGATACAATTACCACCCCAAATATGGAACACGATCATCGCCGGTATGGCGAATGTAACACAATCTCCTCGTGGCACTGCCTACCCTGTTTTTGGGCAAACGAAGAGTTACACGATTGCTGGAAAAACAGGTACTGCACAAGTTTTTAGCATTTCACAGCAAGGCGATAATTACCATGAGGCAGGAACACCTAAACGTTTACTCCCTCACTCTTGGTTTGCAGGTTTTGCGCCGGTTGATCATCCACAAATTGCAATCGCCATCATTGTCGAACACAGTCCACACCGCGCAACTCGGGCAGCCAAAGAAATTTTAGATTATTATTTCAACGTACAACCCACTCTTGCACCGGCAATTATATCGGCAATCAAGGCAGCAACGTTCACCGCGATAAATACTGCCCTCACTGTACCGACAATAAAAGTAGCAACTCTCAGCGCAATACAAACTGCCACCGCACCCATCATAAAACCAATAACTTCAACACCACCAAAACCAACCCCTCAAGCGAGTGTCAATCATGCAGGATAAACATTGGCAAAAAGATTATCCCAAAGGTGGGCTTGCTCGGCGGCTACACCTCGATCTCCCCTTATTATATGGTGTGTTTGCACTCGCCATCGTGGGTTTGATCATTCTCTACAGTGCAGCCAATCAAAATAAAGCCATGGTGATTCAACAAACCATTCGCTTCGCCATCGCGGGTGTGATCATGGTTGTCTTTGCTCAAATTTCACCGAAACATTATGAACGCTGGGCACCTTTTATTTTTATAATTGGTTTATTTTTATTATTCGCCACACTGTTGATGGGCCATATCGGTAAGGGCGCACAACGTTGGCTGAGCTTAGGTGTCGTTCGTTTTCAGCCGTCAGAAATTATGAAATTAGGGATCCCCTTAATTTTAGCCTGGTATTTTTCATCAAAACCACTGCCGCCACGATTAAAAGAAATTGGCATTGCTGGTTTATTAATCCTTGTGCCGGTTTTATTAACGGCTAAACAACCTGATTTAGGCACGGCATTAATGTTAGCGCTCTCCGGTGCATTTGTGTTACTTTTAGCCGGAATGAGTTGGCGATTAATTACAGTGCTTGCTGTTTTATTCTTCGCCAGCCTGCCCTTACTCTGGCATTTCATGCACACCTATCAACGTGATCGCGTATTAACCTTTTTATCACCTGAACGTGATCCCCTCGGTGCAGGCTATCATATTATTCAATCTAAAATTGCAATCGGCTCAGGCGGATTAACCGGTCAAGGTTGGTTACAAGGTACGCAAGCCCAATTGGATTTTTTACCCGAGCACGCCACTGATTTTATTTTCTCGGTCTGTGGACAAGAATTTGGGTTAATCGGTGCTCTCGTTCTTCTTGGGCTTTACTTGTTCATTACCTTCCGAGGCCTGTACATTGCCAGCCAAGCCCAAGATACATTCTCTCGCTTGCTCGCCAGCAGTTTAAGCCTGACATTCTTTTTTTCAATGTTTGTGAATGTAGGAATGGTTTCGGGTTTATTACCTGTTGTGGGTATTCCCCTGCCCTTAGTCAGCTACGGTGGAACTAGCATGGTGACCTTTTTTGGATTTTTTGGGATTTTAATGTCGATTCAGACGCATCGGAAGTTGATTGGGAGTTAGTATACTCTTCGCGCTTCATCCTTATGCTTTGTTGCCTGCGGCATCTCGCAATCCTCATTTATAGTAATAAACCCCAGGCCATATCTTTTTATGGCCGTTTGCTCGAGCCTTGGCGCCTCGCCTAAGAATGAATCGCTTTGAGTATAGGCAAGTCTAATGACTCGTCAACACCTGCCGTACCTTAATAGCCAATTCTTGAATTTTATAAGGTTTGGCTAAAAAGTTTTTA
Organism: Pseudomonadota bacterium; assembly: GCA_021808365.1. Classification (GTDB taxonomy): domain Bacteria; phylum Pseudomonadota; class Gammaproteobacteria; order JAKBBU01; family JAKBBU01; genus JAKBBU01. The sequence continues at coordinate 22,754 of JAKBBU010000007.1, read as the reverse complement.
ATTTGAAGTCCTTTGTCAGCCTTACTTTCAAGTGCGCTCTTTGGATATCCTGAAGTAAAAAGCACTTTCAACTTGGGATTTTTTTTGAGGGCAGCTTCGGCAAAAAGAACACCGGACAATTCGCCTGGCGTCACCACATCCGTAAAAAGTAATTGTATTTCGGGGTGCTGTTCAAGAATTTCTAGTGCCAATTCAGCTTGATTAGCAGAAAAAACTTTATAGCCTAATCGCTTAAGATAATCAATCACAATTTCCCGCAAATAATCCTCATCTTCAACCACTAAAATCGTTTCTGTACCCGTTAACATTTCTGATGCCTTAGATTCATCCAGTTTCTCAGGAACAACATCAGATTTTGGAAGATATAAGTTAATCGTCGTTCCAATATTCAACTCACTATAGATGGTCACATAACCTTTTGACTGTTTAACAAACCCATAGACCATACTTAAACCCAAACCTGTTCCCTCACCGACAGCCTTTGTGGTAAAAAATGGATCGAAAACGCGATCCAATAAATCGCTCGGGATCCCGGCACCATTATCGCTGATAGAAACTTTAACGTATTCTCCCGGTGCTATTTCATATTTGGCAGCAACTATCGTATCATCAATCACAACATTACTCGCTTCAAACAATAATTTACCTTTCCTTGACATTGCATCTCTTGCATTCACCGAAAGATTAACCAAGGCATTTTCAAACTGGACTGGATCCACAAAAATATTATGAATGCTTTCTGGAATTTCCAAGTTAATTTCAATGTTTTCGCCGAGCAAGGGTTTGATTAATTTAAGAGTGCCTAGCATAGATTGTGCAACATTCACAACCTTAGGCTGAAGTAACTGTTTTCGTGAAAAAGCTAACAATCTTCTGTTAAAATCAGCACCTTTTTCAACAGCATCTAGCGCCATATCGACATATTTTTTTGATTTTTCATCTAGAGAAATCGATGTCGATAACAACTCTAATGCACCTTGAATAACCATGAGCAAATTATTAAAGTCATGAGCAATACCACCGGTCAACTGCCCCACACTCTCCATTTTTTGAGCTTGCAAATATTGCTGTTGCAAATTTTCATGCGCAATAAACTCACCAATTTGAATACAAAATGATCTCAACAACCCTGTCAATTGAGGTAAAATTTCAGACTCACTCTTCCAATAAAACTCCATGGCGCCAATACAATTTCCAGAGGCTAAAATAGGGATAATCACCCAAGTACGCAACCCAGATGAATAGGCTATTTTTGCACGTTCTGAGCTTTCTTTCACTAATTCAAGATCAAAAATTTCAATTTTTTGTTCAGCCCATGCCTTCCCTAATAAATCCACATTTTTTTGGCAACTAAAATGTTTATTAAACTCAAGAAATTCAGGATAATTTGAATCATTCGCGAACCAGCAACCTTTATTTCTTAAAGATGTACCATGTTGAGCCTCATCCCAGAGGCAACAAAGATCACAGGAAGAAACATGATGAATTAAATCAAAAATTTTATTTTTTAGCATCTCTAGAACTGAAGATTCAGACAAAATTTGAGCCAAATCATGCTGAGCTTGTAAATAAAGCTCCGTTCTTTTATGTTCTTCAATTTCTTTCGTTAACTCTACTGTTTTTGAAGAAACCATCTTCTCAAGTGAATTATTCATATCACTCAATTCATCTTTAGTCTGAGCTAATTCCTCATTTTTTTGAATCACAGTACTATAGGTTGAAATCAATACTTCAAGGATCTGCATGCGGTCGGCAATGATTGAATACTGCTTCCCATCAAAATAAAAATTAATTTCTTTGTCATTTCCTAAAAAATTCTTTACATGATTTTCAAAAATATCAGTGATGCGTGCCAATAAATAAGGCTCACTATAAGGTTTACTTATAAATCCATTTGCTCCACATTCAAGCCCTTGAATCACATTACCTGGTTCTGAAAGACCTGTTAATAAAATAACAGGAAGCACGGTGGAATCAAAACTTTCTCTGATTTGCTTACAGAGCATGTAACCATCCATTTTTGGCATGATCACATCACTGATCACCAAATTTGGCTTGTTATTTTTGAGAATCTCAAGTGCTTCATAGCCATCATGAACATAATCTACAGAAAACCCGGCCATTTCAAGCGTAAACCGTAATCGAAGTGCTTGAGTTGGACTGTCTTCAACGATCAAAATTCTTTTTGATCGCTCTGGAATAGATTGTTCAGAAATCATGTTCATCTCCCTATTCTAAAAATTTAATCCAAGATGCAATTTGAGCTGGCGTAAAAACATAAGTAACCGCTTTTTTTAAGATCGCATCTCCAGCCATACCGTGAACCACCGAACTTTCTTTATCTTGCACAATCGTGATTGCGCCAAAATCTTTCATCCTTTTTAACTCAACTACGCCATCATGCCCCATGCCTGTTAATAAAATTCCAATTAAATTTTTTCCGTATACATCTAATGCCGTCCTGAATAAATAAGAAATAGAAGGCTTTGCGCCATTTTCAGATTCATCCCCACTTATAAAGATTAACTTACTTTTTTTAACACCCATATGAAACCCATCGGGCGCCACATAAATTTTACCTTTTTCCAAACAGTCCCCATCCTTTGCAATCAAAATATTTTTTTTAGTTTTTTCTTTCAAAAGATTTACCATCGTTTCTAAAAAGCCGGGTGATATATGTTGAACAAGTAAGATGGGTGGGAATTGATCACCCACATGTAAAAAAATATCTTCAAGTGCTTTAAGTCCACCTGTAGAAGAGCCAATCACGATGGCATTTACTTTTCGATCGGGTTTATTCATTAAATAACATCCTAAATTAATTCATGCACAATACGCACCAATTCACTATCATTCAATCCCTTTTTGATAATATAAGCATCAGCGCCTAAGTCCATGCCTCGCAAGCGATCTTCTTGAGAATCACGTGTCGAAACAATCACGATGGGTATATTTTCAACTTTTTTATCGCTTTTTATACGATGTATTAATTCAAATCCATCCATATTGGGCATTTCTACATCAGTCACAATCAAAGAAAAATGATTTGATTTGATTTTTGACCAAGCATCTAATCCATCGACAGCCGTTAACACTGAAAACCCACTGGTTTCTAAAATATTTTTCAATAAGCTCCTTGTCGTAATTGAGTCATCTACAAGAAGAATAGTTTTGTTTTCTTTTTCATCAAGCCACTCGCCCTCTACTCTTAAAGAAAAATTATTGGATTCATTTTTAAGAATAGAACTTAATTCATTGATATTTAAAACTGGAACCACTTGACCTGCACCTAAAATAGCCGCTGCTGTAATAATATGCCCCGAAGATTCAGCGCCCGTTAACCGCTTAACAAGGACTTCAACTTCTCCAACCAGATCATCAGCGATGATTCCAATTGTTTGATCAGATACTTTTACAATTAAAATAGATAAAAAATCTATTTTTTCTGTTGATTCTTCTGTCAAATTTAAAATATCACGCAAAGAAACCAAAAGGATCACCTTTCCATCTAGGTTTATTGTAACTTGATTTCCTGCCGTTCTAGTTTGGTCAGAGCTCACTCTCATTACACGCTCAACATTTACCGTTGGAATAATGAATAGATCTTTTTTTATCTTACACAATATGCCTTTGAAACTTGAAAATGTTACAGGCAATATAATTCGAACCGAAGTTCCTTTTTTATCTTCTGTATTCACAAATAGGTCACCACGTAGTTTTTCCACCTTCTCCTTAACAATAGGCATACCAAGCCCTTGACCTGAAATATCACTTTGATTCGGTTTCGTTGAAAACCCCGATTTGAAAATCAAATCAATGGTATTTTCTTTTGAAAAACTATCTTTTTCTTGCTCTGAAATAAGCCCATCTTTAAGCGCCAATTCTTTTATTTTTTCAAGATTAATGCCCGAACCATTATCAGCAATGATAATTTCAATTTGATTCGCATTCAAGTGTGAAATATTTATTGAGATTCTCGATCGCTCTGCTTTATTTTGATTTTTTCGTTCAAGATCAGTCTCTATACCATGATCGATAGAGTTCCTCACAATGTGCATGAGGGGAATTTTTATTTCCTCTAAAATTCTCTTGTCAATTTCAATGTGATCACCTTGAACTAAAAATTCAATATCTTTATCTTGACTGCTTGATAAATCACGAACCATTTTATAAAAACCCGGCGTGATTGTTGAAAATGGAAGCATCATTAATTGCTTACCTTCAAAAATCAAATCATCCACCATGATAGAAAAACCATGATGATCTTGTGCCATAAGACTAGCCAGCTCTCCTAATTGATTTACTAATTTTTTCAGTTCATTCTCTGATGCAGAATAAAAAAACTCAAAATCACTAGATAATTTATAGCTTTTCGGAAATGGCATATTGAATACATTTTTCTTTGTATTCGAAAAAAAAACCTCGAACTCTTTCTTAAATGACAAGAAAGAATTTAAAATAATTTCAACATCCTCAGCTCTCTGCCTAAAAAATAATTTTGCTGTAATGAGCTCTTCAGATTTCCTCAAAAGTTCTGAAAGTTTTGAGACCGAAACTCGAACTGAATCTATTTCAGCCGAACTCTGAACTTCATTTTTACGCTCATCTTTTAAATTCACTTCTGTTTTTTCATCAAGAAGAAGAGTATTAATTTTATCAGCAAACCCATGAAGCTCATTAAACTCAGACTTACTTATTTCTCTTTTATTTTTTTTCCATGAAGAAAAAAAATATTCTATTTTTTTACAAACATCTTCAATTTCATTTAAGTTAACGGCCCTAGAAGCACCTTTTAAACTATGCGCATCTCGATGAATTCGTTCAATGATTTCATCAAACTCTGGTCCGAATTGTTTTTTTTCCAACTCAATCAAACCCATTAAAATTGATGAAATATTCTCTTGTGATTCAACTTTAAAAACCTCCAACAGTTTTTTATAAAAATCATCCTTCTCTTCGCTCATATGCTTTCATCCTGTAATTTATACTTACCGACAAAATCCCTCATTTGATTGCTCAATTTTTTCAGATTTTGAGCTGACTGTTCTAGCTGCCTCATACTTTCGACATTCTTATTACTTGCCTCTCGTATATTTTCCATGGCGATAACGGCTTGCTCCATACCATTTAATTGCTGACTACTCATTTCTGCAATCACGGTCATCTCTTCTGATGTTTCAGAAACACTATTTGTTAACACTTGAATCGCCTCCCCCGATTCACTGGATTTATTTTGACTGACTTGAGCTACTTTTGTTCCTTGTTCGGTCGCAATGACGGCCGAATTAGTTGCTTTTTGAATATCATTTAAAACATTTCTAACTTGGCCAGTTGCTGCTTTAGATTGTTCCGAAAGCACTTTAATTTCTTGCGCGACCACAGAGAAGCCCTTACCATGCTCACCTGCTTTTGCTGCTTCGATCGCTGCATTAACAGCAAGAAGGTTTGATTGCTGAGCTAGATCATCTACGGTTTCGAGAATCTCACTGATTAAATGACTTTGTTCACTTAAGTGTTCCATATTTTGAGCAATCACTTTAATTTGATCACACACCTTATTAATTTCAAGAATACTTGATTCTGTTGAATCTTTACCCATTTTTGCAATCTGGGTTGTTTTGCTAGAGTTTTCAACAATGGTTTTTGATTTCTCATTTGATCGTTGCGCAGTTTGCCGAACTTCTTCAATCGTCCCTGTAGTTTCACTCACCGCTGTTGCGGTCTCGCTAGAAGTTGCTGATAACTGAATCGCTGAGGTTGAAATTTCAACAATTGCTGCATTCACCACATCGACAGAACTCATAATGTCTGAGGTCAACTTCTTTAAATTTTCGACCATCTTTAATAAAGCAACACCCAACATATCTTGATCTGATAATGGGTTGATTTTAATCGAAAGATCGCCTAGAGAAACTTTTTCAGCTAAATTTGAAATATCTTTTAGGTAAGCAATCATTTTACTAAATGATTTTGAAAGAATGCCAATTTCATCCTCTCGATTAAGGGATTGATGGGAAATATTCAAATCACCTTCTGATATTTTTCTTGAAAGATCGGCCATTTCTTCAAGAGGATTAGATACATTTCTTGAAAAAACAAAAATAATAAACATCGAAAAAATAACAGTAAAAGCAACCATGGTATAAAAGATAAGAAATGAATTTAAAATGATACTTGATGTTTGCGTGTGCATCTTATCAAGAATGGATTGCGCGCTATTGAAAATATTATTATAAAAATCACTTTCAGATCCAAAAATAATACTTTTTGCATCATCTATCTTTCCTGACAGAATCATTGGAATAATTTTCTCATCTCTTACTTGATTAAAATTCTCTCGCTCCGAATTAAGTGCTGAAAGATCATCAACAATGTACTGGTTTGAACGATTTTTACTAATTAAATCAGTGAAAATCTTATTATTTTTATTAGTCTTATCTTTCATCAGAGCAACAAATTTAGCGCGATCCGCATTAGCGGGCATATCTGCTAACATTAGCATAGCCAATCGTTGCTCATTGATATTGATGATTGCAGCTTCCATTTCTGATGAAAAAATAAAATTACCTTGTATTTCTTTCATTTTTACTGAACTTAAAATAACCATCGATAAAAACAAAAAAATAATCATTGAAAAAACAAAAATCAACTTATTTCTTGTTTTTAAATTTAAAAATAGCGATTTCATACTTACTCCTTCAATTTTTATCTAACTTACCATTAGAACATTGACAATCATTTAATATTTTATGAATATCGATGATCGACACTCCCGCACTAGTAACACCCAAAATATAGTCAAATTTTTTATTTTTTAATGATTCAAAAACACATTGAATCGATTTTTTATCCACTTCTTCAAACCCTAAAACATCATCAGCAATAAACCCAATTTTCAAAGAAGAATCATTTATTGTAATAATTTTCTTTTTAGCTGCTTCTGATTTTTTTTCAATGTTAAATATTTTCTCAAGATCAATCAATGTAAAAATTTGCCCCCGAATATTTGAAAAACCTAAAATGTAATTTTCAAACTTGGGCACCGATGTGTGTCCCTTATAAATCACAACTTCTTTGATCAATGGCACTTCAACTCCATATTTTTCAGAAGATACTAAAAATTCCAAAATTTGAACACTCGAATTTTTCGTATCGGCCTTCTCTATTACAGGAGTAGACAATATTTCTGCCCGTTTTTTTAACACTTTTATCTTATCATCCATCATTTTGGTTTTCCGCCTTTGTTGATAGTTTTCCTCGTTGAGAGTCAATGGCTTCCAATAAAGAGCCCTTGGTCATCCCTTCTGAACCAGGAATAATATCGCTATCTGATAAGGTTTTTGACAACATTAATGTATTTTCAAAATATTTTTTTGCCTCACCTAAGCGTCCTAATTTCAGCGCGATACAGCCTAAATTAAAATGAGCTAAAATAAAACCTTGATCAAGATAGAGGATATTTTTAAAAATTTTCCTTGCATCTTGAAAATTTTCAACTTCACACAAAACAAGCGCTAGAAGATAGAGTTTTTTTACATCTAAGGGATCTTTTTTTATAGCTTCCTTACAAAGCCTTTCAGCATTTTTCAAATCTCCTGTATTGGCATGCTCCCTTGATAAGGTCTCAACATTTTTGTCTAAAGTTAAATCGATAATATCATTCTGGCGGGGGTGAGATGCCAAATGCGTGGCATTCTGAGTGTGACCCAAGGACCTTGAATCCAGTCTTTTAAAATGGATTTCTTCATTAACGTGATGTTTTTCTTTTTGTTTTTCATTTAAGAAATTTTCTACTTCATTTTCTTTAACATGAGAAATATTTTGTTTTTTTGAACCTGGTTTTTTGTAAAATGTCATACCTAACAAGTTAATCGATTCAAGATTAGAAAAACAAGAATTCCCATGCTCACAAGGGCTGACTATTAGAAATCCGTTTGGTGCAAGTGAATCGGTTAATTTCAAAACCACTTCCTTAGCTTTATTTTTGGAAAAATACATCAACACATTTCGGCAAAAAATAAAATCCATGTTATATGTATCATATTTTTGAGAAGGGTACTCATCGCTTGCCAAATTCAAACAGACTGAAGAGACGATTTTTTTTATTGAGCTGGAAAGATGATAGTTATCTCTTTCATCTTTATCGAAATACTGCTTTTTAATTTCTGGAGAAACATCTCGAAAGGACCATTCGCGATAAATACCTTCATTGAGATTTTTTAATGATCTTGCATTGATGTCTGTTGCTAATACACTCACATCCCACCCTTCTAAACGAGTCATTATTTTGTCTAACAAAATAGCGATGGTATAAGGTTCTTCACCCGTCGAACACCCTGCGCTCCAAATTCGCATTTTTTTAACTTCTTTCTCTTTCAGAATCATAGGAATCATAATTTTCTCAACAATATTCAGCATCTTTGGGTCTCGAAAAAAATATGTTTCTCCGATGGTTAACAACTCCACCAAACTATCTCTTTCATTCTGCTCAATTTTTTCCTTTAATAACCAATTTGCACATTCATTGATCGTTTTAAACTTAAATTTTTCAGCCATTTTTTTAATCGCACGCTCCAGATCTTTTTTTCTGGATCCAGAAAATTCAAGTCCGAATTGATCAATTATAAATCTGTTCAACTCCTCCAATAACTCGACTGATAACCATTTATCCATTTACAACCCTTTCTAAGTCAGGAAACCTATACTCAAAGCGATTCATTTTTAGGCTAGACGCCAAGGCTCGAGCAACCGGAGTATGTTAAACATATGAGGATGCGACATGCCAGGCAACAACGCCTAAGAATGAAGCGTGAAGAGTATATCTGGATCATCAATACAAATTAGTCCTATTTCTTGATTAAATACAATCTTGCCCTTGATTTTTTCTTCCTCAAGAGATTTTTTAAAAGCGTGATCATCAATTTTAATAAGACCAATAACCTCTTCTGCAACCAATCCCAAAAGGTGTTCTTCTGTATTTTTGAAAATGAGGATAGAATCTTCGAGTTCTAATTCGTGTGAAGGAAGATTTAATGCGGCGCGAATATTAATGATGGGAATGATTTCACCTTCCATTTGGATGACTCCAAGCATGTTATTTTTATAAAGAGGAGTAATTTCAACTGCACGAATTACTTTTTTGACATTTATCAAAGGCAGTGCATGATTGAGTCCATCTAGCTTGAAAGCAACAAATTCATGTGTCTTTTTTTCCATGGTGTATACCCGTAATGACAACATATACCCGAAGCGAATGAGTTTTCGGGTATATTATAACCCTAGCTTCTTTCTCAGGTTTTACAATCTAGACTTTTTTTTGGAGATTTTTCTTACAAAAAAATTGAATTTTAATAATTATTTGCTATAATTTGAATGGGATTTTGTATCTTGTTGCGAAGCATATGCAACAACAAGGTCAGGGAGGAAGCCCATGAGCGCTGATCGCTTATTATTTGTGGATGACGATCCTGCCATTTGCAGCTTAGTCGCTGAAATAGCACAGAATTGTGACTACCAAGTGATTACTGTTTCTGCAGGAAAGGCTTTCAAGGAAGCTTATACAGACTTTTCCCCATCTTTAGTGATGCTTGATTTACATTTGGGCTCAGAAGATGGTGTTCAGTTACTGCGTTTTTTAGCTCATGCAAATTGCACCTCACCGGTTGTTATCTTAAGTGGTTATGACGATAAAATTTTGACAACAGCCATGTTGCTCGGCGAAAGTTACGGCTTAAAAATTGTAGCTACTCTACGCAAGCCTTTTAAACTGAATCAATTAAGCGAATTACTTAATACGTATAAAAGTGCTGCAGTATCCATGAATCTGGATGATTTGAGCAAAGCCATTAAAGACAATCAATTCATTCTGCATTATCAACCTCAAATCAATTTAATCGACCAAAAAATCATGGGGGTTGAAGCCTTGGTTCGTTGGCAATCTTCTCCAAACAATCTTGTTTATCCGGATGACTTTATTCCTGAAATTGAAAATTCTGAGCTCATAAAACCTTTGACAGAAAATATTATTCGCATGGCACTCAAACAACTTTCCGATTGGATTACATCAGGTATTGATTTAAAGATATCAATTAATATTTCACCAAAATATCTAGATAATCTTGAAATTCCCGAATATTTTGAGGAATTAGCCAAAGAATTTAATATCAAACATGATCGAATTTATTGGGAAATCACTGAAACCGCCATCATGGATGAACCTAAATTGATCATGGATATTTTAACGCGACTTCGTTTGAAAAATTTTAACCTTTCGATGGATGATTTTGGAACAGGGTATGCTTCGATGTTCGCCCTGCATCAAATGCCCTTTAATCAAATAAAAATTGATAAATCATTTATTTTTAAAGTGGATAAAGACCCTTCACTTGAAATCCTCACTCGACATATGCTCAGCCTTTTTCGTGAACTTAAAATAGAATCCGTCGCCGAAGGTATAGAAAATGAATTGACCCTCCTACCCCTACAAAAACACCGATGCGATATTGGGCAAGGTTATTATTTCAGTAAACCGATTCCTCCTGAGGATATTGTGAAATGGTTTAAGAATCGGAAGAGGTAGCTCTCAATTGACAATTTCCGACCAAACTCCTAAACTTAATCCTTCTTTGAAGGAGTTTCCATGTCTGTCAAATCTGCCAAATCCGAGGGTGTTGAGCTAAAACTGCCCAACAAAACCATCGAATTGCCCCTGCGTTCAGGCACCCTCGGGCCTGACGTGTTGGATATCAAATCCCTGGCCCCAGAAGGTTACTTTACCTACGATCCGGGGTTTGTTTCCACCGCTTCATGCGAATCCAAAATCACCTACATCGATGGTGATCAAGGCATTTTGCTCTACCGCGGATACCCAATCGAACAATTGGCTGAAAAATCAGACTTCCTTGAAGTGGCCTACCTCCTGCTTCGCGGAGAATTACCCACTGTCCCAGAAAAAACAGAATTTGTTTCCACACTGAAACAACACACCTTAGTCCATCAACAAATTTTTAATTTCTTCAATGGATTTCGCCGTGATGCCCACCCCATGGCTATCATGGTTGGCGTTGTCGGCGCATTATCGGCGTTTTACCACGATGCCCTCGACATCAACAACCCCGAGCACCGTGAAACTGCTGCACTGCGTTTAATCGCAAAAATGCCGACTCTAGCCGCCATGTGCTACAAGTATTCCGTTGGCCTTCCCTTCATGTACCCGCAAAATGATATGGGTTATGCTGAAAACTTCCTGCACATGATGTTTGCAACGCCTTCAGAAACGACCAAGCCTAACCCTATCCTGTCGCGTGCAATGGATCGAATCTTTATTCTACATGCTGACCACGAACAAAATGCCTCAACATCAACGGTGCGCCTCGCAGGCTCAACCGGTGCAAACCCATTTGCCTGCATTTCAGCTGGTATCGCTGCCCTTTGGGGACCTGCTCACGGGGGCGCAAATGAAGCCTGCCTCAATATGTTGCACGAAATCGGCGATGTCTCACAAATTGGCAAATACATTGAAAAAGCCAAAGATAAAAGTGATCCCTTCAGGCTCATGGGCTTTGGACATCGTGTCTATAAAAATTATGATCCCCGTGCAAAAATCATGCGCGAAACTTGCCATGAAGTCTTATCCGAATTAGGTCTGGAGGATAATCCTCTGTTCAAATTGGCTATGGCCCTCGAGAAAATTGCGCTTGAAGATGACTATTTCGTCAGCAAAAAACTCTACCCCAATGTAGATTTTTATTCCGGTATCACCCTCAGTGCCCTAGGTATTCCCACGGCCATGTTCACCGTAATCTTCGCACTTGCGCGGACGGTAGGTTGGATTTCCCATTGGAATGAAATGGTGAGCGCACCTGATTATAAACTTGGCCGCCCACGACAACTCTATACGGGTTGGCCCAAACGCAATTACCCTGCAGAAAGCTAATATGACAGCACTCGTCCTACCTGCAGGAAAAGATCGCCTCCTTCTTCATTCCTGTTGCGCGCCCTGCTCGGGTTCCGTCATGGAAGACTTGTTAGCGGCTGAAATTGATTTTTCAATCTTCTTTTATAATCCCAATATTCATCCCAAGAAAGAATATGAATTACGCAAAGATGAAAATATTCGCTTTGCAAAACAGCACGGGATCCCCTTTATCGATGCTGATTATGACAAAGACAATTGGTTTGCACGCGCCAAAGGAATGGAGCACGAGCCTGAACGCGGGATCCGCTGCACCATGTGCTTTGACATGCGTTTTGAACGCACAGCACTCTATGCACATGAACATGGATTTCCGGTAATTTCGAGTTCCTTGGGGATTTCACGCTGGAAAGACATGGCTCAAATCAACCGTGCAGGCTTGCGTGCTGCAGCAAATTACCCCTTCATGCACTATTGGACTTACGATTGGCGCAAAAAAGGCGGCTCTTCGCGCATGATTCAAATTTCCAAGCGCGAACATTTTTACCAACAAGAATATTGCGGTTGCGCCTATTCGTTTCGTGATACCAATGTCTGGCGTGAACAGCAACAACGCCCTCGTATTCAAATTGGCCTAAAGTACTATGGCAGCGATTCTAAGTGATTAGAATTTAACATTTTTTATAATTATTATGCCTGCGATGAGAATTCTAACAAACCGTATTATGGCGAAGAAAAGCCTTCCGTGCTAGAATCTCGAGATGAATAAAACTTTACCTTTACAAACAATTTTAGATCATGCCGTCGCCAACGCTCGCGCCGATCACCGTGGTGAACCCGCTTCCTACATTCCTGAATTAGCCTCAGTGGATCTAAGCATGACGAGTTTAGCGCTAGCCGGTTGTGATGGTAGCTCCTACCTGGCAGGCGATGCTGAAAAACATGTGTTCACCCTACAAAGTGTGGCCAAATTGGCTGTCTTAATTGGATTGCTTGAAGAATTTGGTGCTGAGCAAATTTTTTCTTGGGTCGGCGTTGAGCCTTCTGGGAAAGCGTTTGCATCAATTAGTCACTTGGATCTACCGGGTGAAAAACCTGCCAATCCCCTGATTAATCCTGGCGCGATCACCTTGTGCGGCCATATTCCTGGCAGTTCAACGACGGAGCGCTTGCAGTGGTTGGATGGCTGGATGACACGTTTGTTTGGAAAAACTTTACAGGTCAATGAGCGAGTTCTTGATTCAGAACGCCGTACGGGTGATCGCAACCGTGCGATGGCTTATTTGATGCGCAGTGATGGTGTATTAAGTGGAAATGTCGATGAGGTGCTCGAAGTTTATTTCACGCTCTGTTCCTATGAAGCTGGCGTTGAGGCAGTTGCGTATTTACCGATGTTGTTAGCTAATGGTGGCAAAACACCCGATGATGCAATCATTTTTTCACTGAGCACAGCCTGTACTGTCGTTTCGATCATGGCAACGTGCGGCATGTATGATGAATCAGGCATTCATTTGGTTCGCACGGGCATGCCTGCAAAAAGTGGTGTGTCTGGCGCGATCGTCGCTGTGTCACCAGGACGTTGTGGAATTGCAGTTTCAAGCCCACGGATCAACCCCAAGGGTGGTAGTGTACGCGGACATTCTATGTTGGGGGATGTGTCACGGGCATTAGGGTTGCATTTTCTTGAGGCGAGGAATTAACCGCATGTCATCCCGGAATTTAGTGGCTCTTAGCGAGTACTCTCGCTTAGAGCCACTTAGGCTTATTAATACCTATGGCGGGATCCAGAAAATATAAAAAAAGATTTTTTTATTAAAGAAGAAATCTTTTTTGAAACTGGATCCCGGGTATTAAGTCATTCTAAGTGAGAGTACTCGCTAAGAATGACTAAATCCCGGGATGACGAGAACCCGGGGTCCAGAGAATAAAAAAAGGATTTTTTTCATTTGCGAGAATAAAAAAACATGCACAAATTCGCAATCGCCCCCATGATGGACTACACAGACCGCCACTGCCGCTATTTCTTTCGCTTAATCTCGAAAGAAACGCTACTTTATACAGAAATGGTCACCACAGGCGCGATCCTCCACGGCGATTGCGATCGTCACTTAGAATTTAATTCTGAAGAACATCCGCTGGCATTACAATTAGGCGGCAGTGAACCCGATGAACTTGCTGAATGTGGACGAATCGCACAAGATTACGGTTATGACGAAATTAATTTGAATATCGGTTGTCCTAGCGATCGCGTCCAAAATGGCCGATTTGGTGCCTGCCTCATGGCCGAACCGAATCGTGTTGCGCGTTGCGTTGCAGCGCTACAAGATGCAACTGCCCTCCTAATCACCGTCAAAACTCGCATCGGGATCGATCACAGTGATTCCTTTGAAGATCTCCATCACTTTATCTCGACTGTCGCAGCAACAGGTTGCAAAACCTTTATTATTCACGCGCGCAAAGCCTGGCTCAACGGTTTAAATCCCAAACAAAACCGCCGTGTTCCACCCATTAATTACGAACGCGTTTATGCGATTAAACAGGCTTTTCCACATTTAAATATTATGATCAATGGTGAAATTAAAACACTGGATGCAACATTGGAGCATTTAAACCATGTTGATGGCGTGATGATGGGACGTGAAGCGTTTCAAAATCCCTATCTTTTAGCTGAAGTGGATCAAAAAATTTTTAATTGCAATCATCCTATTCCCTCTCGCTTAGAAATTCTAGAAAACTATTTGGCTTATCTTTTAACGCAAACTTCAAAAAAGCAATCTCTGACAAGTTTGATCCGACCCATTTTTGGCTTATTTCAAGGCTTAAATGGTGCTCGCGCTTGGCGACGCCATTTAAGCGAGAATGCCCATCTTCCCACTGCAAGTGCTCATCTGATTTTAGAGTGTTTGCCATCATAATAAAACATGATAAAACAATGCCTTGTATCTCGGCAAACAATCATGAAACTCAAAAAATCAATCCATTTGGATCCTGAAGGTTATAAACAATCACTTGCACCTCTTCACAACCTCACCTATCCTTGTGGCACGCGAACCTGTTGATTACCGAGACTATGCACCATGAGCGCCAGATCTTCCCAAAAAAAATTCAACCCCTACCTCTACTTCATCGCAAGCGTTGCAGGACTCTGCGGGCTCTTGTTTGGTTTTAATACTGCAGTCATTTCTGGTGCCATGTTATTTCTCAAGAGCGATTTTGCCCTCACACCTCAAAATATTGAAGTGATCGTCAGTGCAGTCTTATTCGGTGCTGTGATCGGCTGCTGCTTTGGAAAATTCACTGATCAATTCGGACGACGCACGATCCTTGTCATCATTACTCTAATTTTCTCCATCAGCTCACTCGTCTGTGCGATGACCCCTAATGTTGCAGGTCTAATCGTCGGACGGGTTACCATTGGGATCGCCATCGGCATTGCCTCTTACACCGCACCACTCTACCTCGCTGAAATATCCCCCACGCAATCTCGCGGCTTCTTAGTTTCATTTAATCAATTGGGAATCACTCTGGGGATCCTCGCAGCTTATGCAACGAATTATCTTTTCAGCGATACGGGAGACTGGCGGATGATGCTCGGTCTGGGTATGATCCCTGCACTCCTGCTTTTTGTCGGCATGGTCTTCCTCCCAGAAAGCCCACGCTGGATGGTCGTACGTGGCTTGCATGGCGGTGCGCGCGCGATTCTCAAAAAAATTCGCAACAGCGAAGATATCGATCAGGAATTAAACGAAATCAAAGAAGCCTTGGCATATAAACAGAGTGGATTATTCTCAAAAAATGTCATCCGCGTTCTCTTACTGGCAGGTTTATTGATGGTTTTTTCTCAAATCGATGGCATCAATACCCTCATCTATTATGCACCCACTGTTTTTAATCTTTCCGGTTTTAAACAAAACACCATCGCCATCTTGGCTACCCTTGGAATTGGAGTAGTCAATGTTTTATTTACGCTTATCACCATGCCGCTTCTCGATCGCGTGGGCCGCAAACCGCTATTATTTATCGGTGTGGGATGTATGACTTTGAGTCTTTTTACTCTTGGACTGATATTTTCCATTTCTACATTTCATAGTACTTTTGAAAGCCTCTCACTATTTAGCATTCTACTTTATGTTGCAGGATTTGCCATCGGATTGGGCCCTGTATCATGGCTCATTGCGGCAGAAGTTATTCCCTTGCATCTGCGCGGCTCTGGTATCGCCTTGGTCACGGCCTGCAATTGGATGAGCAATATGTTTGTTTCTTTCCTTTTTCTAACATCTTTGCAATCATTTGGAATACACTTATTTTGGCTGTTTAGCGGCCTTTGTATTGTAACGATCTTTTTCATATATCGTTATATTCCTGAAACTAAAGGAACTTCACTTGAAAAAATTGAGATCAATTTACAAAACGGTGTAAAATTGCGCGATATTGGGAATGCTCATGAACTCACCAAATAATAGACAGAATTCCCCCAAAACATCTGTACATCTTTTCGACATTCGGGTATATTCTGAGGATACGGATTGTTTTGGGATCGTCCACCATGCCAAATACATGTGCTTTTTGTCTCGAGCGAGGGGTGAATGGTTGCGCGCGATGGGAATGAGCGTGGATGCTTTACAAAAACAGGGATTTATTTTCCCGGTGTGCTCCGCAAAAATTGATTTCTTGCGACCAGCCTATCTGGGTGATTTGCTCAGTGTACACACGCAATTGCTTGAATTAAAACGCGCAAGTTTTGTACTTTGCCAACGTGTCACGTGCGGTGATACCTTGCTAACCAAGGCGGATGTAAAATTGGCATGTGTCAGTACGGTGTTGAAACCTTGTGCATTGCCCTCGGATTTATTTTTGGAGATGAAAAAACGTGATCGACCACTCCCTCCTTAGTTTTTTTAGTGGCGCTAGCTTAGTCGTTAAAATGGTTATGTTCTTGCTGCTTTTTGTATCCTTGATTTCATGGACCTTGATTTTTCAACGCAGTCACCTATTGCGTCGCGCTACAAAAAAAACAACTGAGTTCGAACAGCGTTTCTGGTCTGGTGATGATCTCAATAAGCTTTATACACATTTGACGGATGGCAAAGTATTACCCGAAGGCATGGAACAAATCTTTACGGCTGGGTTCAAAGAATTTTTGCGATTGCGCAATCAAGGCAATAAGCAGGCAAGCATCATACTCGATGCCGTTCAGCGCGCTATGCGCGTGGCTTGCTCACGTGAAGTGGATAAACTCGAACATCACCTACCCTTTTTAGCGACAGTCGGTTCAACCAGCCCCTATGTGGGCTTATTTGGCACCGTCTGGGGGATTATGACCTCCTTCCAAGCCCTCGGTGGTGCTGCGCAAGCCACAGTGGCCATGGTTGCACCGGGAATTTCTGAAGCCTTGATCGCGACAGCGATGGGCTTATTTGCTGCAATTCCAGCCGTCGTGGCTTATAACCGCTACGCAACCCAAGTTGAGCGGATCACGACACAGTATGAAGATTTTCAAGAAGAATTTTCTAATATTTTATCTCGACAGCTACATGGGTAATGGGCATGGATAATAGGCACGGGTGATTGTATGGCAAGATTGCAACGTATGAAAAAAAGAAGACCGATCGCTGAAATCAACGTCGTTCCGTACATAGATGTGATGTTGGTTCTGCTCGTCATTTTTATGATCACAACGCCTATGTTGAGCCAAGGTGTAAAAGTCAACTTACCCAAGGCCCAATCACAAACCATTCCGTCAAAACGCGATGAGCCCTTGATTGTCTCTGTTGATTCGAAAGGTCTTTTTTATTTAAATGCCTCAGCCAATCCCAATACACCTTTATCGGCTCAAGATCTTGCAGTACAAGTTGCAGCGCAATTAGAAATTGCAAAACAATCAGGAGATACCCGCCAAGTGTTGGTCAAAGGTGATGAAAGTGTCGGTTATGGTCGCGTGGTTGAAGCCATGGCTGTTTTACAACAAGCCGGCGCACCCAGCGTCGGGCTCATGACTGATCCCGCGGCGATGAATCATGTTGGATAATTATTACTTAGCTTCTTTGTGGGAACGTTCTCTTAACTTAACCATCATATCTAAATGCTAACTATGAAAAAAAAATACGGTTCATCTCTTATTTTTTCTATTTTACTCCACACGACTTTTCTTATTCTCGTGTTGTTCAGCATTGCATTTACGCCTAAAACTACGCTTTGGACCGATAAAACCAAGGCGGATCACGATATCATTCAAGCGGTCACCGTCAATCAGGCGCAAGTGCAAGCACAAGTTGAGCAGATTAAAGCGGCGCAATTACAAAAAGCGCAACAAGAACAAGAACGACTTAAAACCATCGCAAAACAAACCGCAGCGATGAAACGCCAACAAGCTGCTGCCGCACAAGCTGCTAAAAATAATCTCGCCAAGTTGCAACAACAGCAAGCACTCGCACAGAAAAAACTCATTGATCTTCAAAAACAACAAGCATTAGCGCAACAACAAGCTCTAGCGCAACAACAGGCCCAAAAGGCACAAGAACAAGCTAAACAACAGCAAATTCAGAAAGCACAGCAACTTAAACAACAGCAAATGCAGCAATTAGCTGCTCAAGCCAAACAAGAACAGCTTGAGAAACAATTTCAAGATCAAGTCACGGCAGAACAAGAAAAATTAGCCGCGGCACGCAATCAACAAATACAAAGCCAATTGGATCACTACAAAGCGCTGATCATTAATTCAATCAGCCAACAGTGGATCGTCCCTGCGAATACTGATCCAAATCTGACTTGCCAATTGGATATCCGCCTCGCCCCCGGTGGCGCTGTACTTGGCGTCAAAGTCTCACGCTCGAGCGGAAACCCTGCCCTCGATCAATCAGCAGTCACAGCCGTCTATAAAGCTTCTCCCCTGCCCGTTCCTCAAGATCCAGTCCTGTTTAATCAATTCCGCGAATTGAATTTAACGGTGAAACCGGAGCAGGTTGCGGCGCAGTAGAAAGAGGAATATTCAGCATTTTTCAGCAGGTCAAGAAAAACTTAAGTAACTCAGTCCTTCCCGGGATTTAGTCGTTCTTGCGCGTACTCGCGCTTAGAACGACTAAATCCCGGGATGACACTGCATGGGACTGAGCTATTACAAACTTAAGGCTAATTGGAAGGATGACGAGTTATCCTGAATCCCCGCAGCGACACATTCGAGGAAATGACGATACTTTATAAATAAATCAAAATGATAGAGATTTAATTTTATCTTCTTCAAAAATATCAACCCCCGGAGATTCAGTCGGTTTTTTATCCAACATTCTCAATCCTAAAGTCGCATCAAAAAGATTTGGGTTCTTCGTTGACTTAATATCACTTATTAAAAGCTGAGACTTTTCCTGATCAAGGAGTCGGCTCTTAACATCTATTCCGAGGTTTGAAAATAATCGGTAACAAATTTTATTTCCACCCTCTTCCACCTCAATACCATAATGTTTTACTTCTTCACACTCATCTGCTTGAACACCACAAGCATTAAATGTGATTTTTTTTGAATAATTCAGATCAACCCATTTATTACTTATATATTTAGGCTGAGATCTTAAATTAATTTTCAATGGATCAAATGGCATCTTGGCACTTAATAGATTTCCATAACTATTTTTTTCAAAAAAACCACCGCCTGCGTGTCTTTTATAAAAATTTAACGAGTTCTCTACCGATTCAAGAACAACAAGAGTGAATAAATTAAAACGCGCAAATTCAAGAATAAGCGCTAATAAGAAACTTCCTATACCCCGTCCTTTTTCTTTGGCTACTAAATATTCTAATTTTAGCTCATGCTTCTCGTAATCTGTTTTTGACAATCCAACACCAACAATTTCTTGCTTTTTAAAAAGAAAGATACAATTAGAAAATTGTAACGAATTAAGATATGTAGTTCGACAATTTATATTTTGATTTATTAATGAAATAGTACTTTCCATACATTTTGCTGGTATACCATTATGATGCTCTAGATACATTCCTTCTTGAGCAAGAAAATTATTCTTAAATTTCTCTCTAATAAAACTAGAAAAATCGTGATGAAACCCAATAGATATCATTTTAACTCCTAAAAAAGGAAAAATAAGCGCATAAGCTGCGCAAGGAAAAGCTTAACCATTAAGTTTGATATTTTTGAAAAAAAGAGTGACCACTTTTTAAGAAAATATTATTGTTCGAAATAATGGCTTTTATTATTTCTTAAATTATACTGTACTTTTCAAAGCTCGTCAAGGGCTTCCTACAACGCCCGCTTCAACACCTTCCCTACCATACTCTTAGGCAGCGATTCACGAAATTCTACAGAATGAGGGATCTTATAACGCGTTAAAAAGGGATGGCAAAAATCAATGATATCTTGTTCAGTTAAATTAGGCTGCTTTTTCACGATTACAGCCTTTAATTTTTCACCTGTGGTCTCATCAGGCACACCGATAACAGCAACTTCTAAAACACCAGGATGCTTTGCAATAACTGCTTCAATTTCTGAAGGATAGACATTAAAGCCCGAAACCAAGATCATCTCTTTTTTACGATCCACAATCCGAATAAAGCCAGTGGAATTGATCGTCACAATATCACCGGTGCGCAACCAGCCATCCTGCGATAAAACTTGTTGTGTTTCTTCAGGCGCACACCAATAACCCAACATCACTTGCGGGCCACGTATCCATAATTCACCCGGTACGTCACAGCCTAATTCATGCCCCGCATCATCGCGCACTGAAACTTCGGTCGACGGCAATGGAACACCAATCGTGCTGCTAAATTCAGTATTATTCATGGGATTAACGACGACCGCAGGCGACGCTTCCGTTAAACCATACCCTTCAATGATCGGCACACCTGTCACACGCTGCCATTCTTGTGCAATTGAAGCTTGCGTTGGCATACCACCAGCAAAGGTTAAATGCAGACTTGAAAAATCAAGTTGCGCGAACTTTGGATGTTTTAATAAATGAAGAAACAGTGTATTAAGTCCGACAAATACTGTAAACCGATAATGCGATAATTGCTTAATAAAGGCAGCAATATTTGTCGGATCCGTAATTAAAAGATTCGCGCAGCCTAATTCTAAAAAGGTCAGACAATTCGCGGTCAATGCAAAAATATGGCACAGTGGTAATGCCGTCACAATTAATTCTTCATCATGCGCCATCGGCTTGAAAAAGGCCGATAATTGTAAAATATTGGCAATCATACTCCCATGTGTCAACATAGCCCCCTTGGGAATACCTGTTGTTCCACCTGTGTATTGCAAGAAAGCTAAATCATCTAAGGTTAAATCTACTCGATTAAATTTTAATTGTTTGCCCTGATCCAGAGCTGAGTTAAACGTAATTGCATGAGGAATAGCGCTGGGCTTTCGATGTGAAAATCGAGTATACAGATTAAACGCGATATTTTTTGGACATTGGAATAAATCACCGATCTCTGTGACGATCACGGTTTTTAATTGAATATCATGTAAAATGCTCGATAATACCGGTGTTGCCGTTGAAAAGATGATCAACCCTTCTGCTCCACTGTCGTCTAATTCTTGCTTTAATTCCGGCGCTTTATAACGCACATTGATATTCACAATGACCATACCGGCTCTGAGGATCCCAAAAACAGCAATGGGATATTGCAAAATATTGGGCAACATCACCGCCACTCGGCTACCCGGTTTTAATTTCACCACATTCT
Organism: Pseudomonadota bacterium; assembly: GCA_021808365.1. Lineage (GTDB taxonomy): Bacteria > Pseudomonadota > Gammaproteobacteria > JAKBBU01 > JAKBBU01 > JAKBBU01. The sequence goes on along the minus strand of JAKBBU010000007.1, from coordinate 1,144 downwards.
GCAAATAGGAAGCCAAAAAACGACTTTGTCGCTCGAGCTCACTAAAACTCAAACGTGTCCCAAAATTGATGAAGGCTGTACGGTGTTTAAATTGCCGACATTTTTCTTCAAAAAAATGCGCCAACGATGAATAAGCATGCGCATGAATCTCATGAGGCACACCCAATTGATAAGAATTAAGCCAAATTTTTTCCATGTGTCTATTCCTTTTCTCAGCACACTGCGCGACAATAGGAGTCTATCTTCGCCTTTGCAGAGAGAGAATCTATGTCAACCACAACCGAACTAGATACCCCGCTGGCCTTTGAACTCAAGGGCAGTCTGTTCACCTTCACTGTCTTGCGTTTACTAAAAACGGATCTCTCTGCCTTTCGCCAGCAATTAGATGCAACGGTCGCTAAGGCGCCTAAATTTTTTCATCACACACCGATTGTGGTCGATTTATCCAAAGTCAGCTCAAGCGATGAACCCATCGATTTCACCGCCCTCCTTGACGAATTGCGCGCTCACAGCCTCATCCCCATGGGTGTTTCAAAAGGCAATGCGCTACAACATGCGGCAGCCCTAGAAGCAGGTCTCCCTCAATTGCCTGAGGGCAAGGAAACTTCGCCTAAAAGCAATCCTACAAAAACACCGACCTCTGAAGAGCGCGAATCATATCATACTCCGTCACAAAATCTGCCGAGCAAGTTAATCACTCAACCCGTTCGTTCTGGCCAACAAATCTATGCGAAAGATGCTGATTTGATCGTCCTCTCTTCCGTCAGCAATGGCGCTGAATTGCTTGCCGATGGCCATATTCATGTCTATGGCACCCTGCGTGGTCGTGCATTAGCGGGCGTGAATGGCAATACCGAAGCTCGAATTTTTTGCCAGTCTCTGGAAGCTGAGCTGGTTTCCATTGCAGGTTATTATTTACTTCATGAGGATGCAAACCCTTTGCTTTGTAAAAGTGCTCATATTTTTCTCAATGGTGAGAGTTTGGTGGTTGAGTCATTGGATGGATAAACAATAAGACCCTAATTAACGACCTAAAACAGCAACGCCTTGATAAAAAGAATCATTCAGGAAATTTCTTTCACCCCGTGGGTGAAGATTTAAGGAAGGACTGAAGCATGGATGATTTGTTTTTGATGTGAACAAA